>JAJDXW010000431.1 GCA_022823045.1 Gammaproteobacteria bacterium | reverse complement strand
CGCGGCGGGCTCGATCGCGGGCCCGACCCACCGCAACATGGGCACCGTCGGCGGCAACCTCTGCCTCGACACCCGCTGCATCTACTACAACCAGAGCGAGTGGTGGCGGGCCGCGAACCGCTACTGCCTCAAGTACGGCGGAGACATCTGCCACGTCGCGCCGAAGAGCCGGGTCTGCTACGCGACCTACAGCGGCGACCTCGCCCCCGCCCTCGCCATCCTCGACGCGCCGGAAGTCGAGGTCGCGGGGGCCGAAGGGAACCGCACCCTCCCCCTCGAATCCCTCTACACCGGTGACGGCGAGCGCTACCTCGCGCTCGAGCCGGACGAATTCGTGGTGGCGGTGCGGGCGCGCCGGCCGGCCGCCCTTCGCACCGGCTACGACAAGGTGCGGGTGCGCCAGTCCATCGACTACCCGCTCGCCGGCGTGGCGGCCGGGGTCGCCCGCGAGGGAGACCGGGTCACGGACCTCCGGCTCGCGTTCACCGGCACGAACCCGCGCCCGCTCCGCCTCGAAGGCACCGAGACCCTCCGCGGAGGCCCCCTCGACGATGCCGCGATGGAGCGGCTGAGCGGGCTCGTCCGCCGCCAGGTCATGGCCATGCGCACCACCTTCACGAGCGGGCACTACCGCCGCCACGCGGCCGGGGTGCTCGCGCGCCGCCTCGTCCGCCGTCTCTTCGACGGCGACTGACGAACCGCGCCCTTCCCCCTTTCGTCGAGACGCTTCAGCGAGGAGGCTGCACCGTGGGCCGATTCGGGATGAGCCAGCCCGTCCTTCGCCGAGAGGACCCGCGGCTGCTGCGGGGCGAGGGGCGCTTCATCGACGACTGGACGCCGGCGGGCGCTCTGCACGCGGTGGTCCTGCGAGCGCCCTTCGCGCACGCCCGGGTCCGCGCCATCGATGCGGCGGCGGCGCGGGCGGCGCCGGGAGTGAAGGCCATATACACCGGGGCGGACCTCGCGGCCGCCGGGGTCGGCGAGATCGCCGCGATGGCGGCTCCTCCGGAGACCCCCTGGTCGGGCATACGGGAAGGCGATCGCTTCCGCGAACGACGCCAGCCCGTCCTCGTCGCCGATCGGGTCCGCTTCGTCGGCGAGTGCGTCGCCTTCGTCGTCGCCGAGACCCGGCGGCAAGCCCTCGACGCGAGCGAGGGCATCGATGTCGACTACGAGGCCCTCCCCGCCGTCACCGTGGCCGACGAGGCGCCGAGTGGGCCGCCGGTCTGGGACGACGTGGCCGACAACGTCTCGTTCCGCTGGGAGATCGGCGACCGGGCGGCAACCGAGGCAGCGTTCGCGTCCGCCCACCGGACCGTCGAACGGCGCGTCGTCAACAACCGCGCCCAGCTCTGCCCCCTGGAGGCCCGCGGGGTGGTCGCCGAGTACGACGGGGCGCGCTGGACCCTGCACGTCCCGACCCAGATGCCGCACGGCGTGAAGCGCCAGCTCGCCCGGGTCCTGGGACTGGAGGAGGAGCGGTTCCGGGTGCTCGTGCACGATGTGGGCGGTGGGTTCGGGGGCAAGAACTCGCTCTATCCGGAGCACGTCCTCTCCGCCCTCGCGGCCCGGGACCTCGGCCGCCCGGTCAAGTGGATCGCGGACCGCTCCGAGGCGTTCCTCGGCGACGCCCACGGGCGCGACCTCGTGAGCCACGCGGAACTCGCCCTGGACGCCGACCACCGCATCGTGGGCCTTCGGATGCGGAACCACGCGAACCTCGGCGCCTACACCGCCTCGCGGGGCGCGACCCCGCCAACCCTCGGCCCCCTGATGGCCGTCAACACCTACCACGTCCCCGCCGTCCACGTCGACGTCGCCGCCTGCTTCACCCACACTGTGCCGACGGACCCCTACCGGGGGGCGGGGCGGCCCGAGGGCCTCTACGTCGTCGAGCGGCTGATGGACGCGGCGGCGCGGGAGACGGGTCTCGGTCCGGCCGAGTTCCGCCGCCGGAACCTCATCCCGCCGGACGCCTTCCCCTACCGCTCCCCGACCGGCCTCCTCTACGACCGGTGCGAGCTCGCGCGGGTGCTCGAGAGCGCCCTCGATCGGGCCGGCGCGGCCGGCTTCCCGGCCCGTCGGGCGGAAGCGCGAGCGCGGGGCCGGCTCCGCGGGCTCGGCATCGCGAACTACGTCGAGCGGTGCGGGGGCGGAGCGGGCCTGAGCGAGCGCGCCGACCTGCTCGTCGATCCGGACGGGACGGTGACCCTGCTCAATGGCTCGATGTCGAACGGGCAAGGGCACGAGACCGCGTTCAGCCAGATTCTGAATGAACGGCTCGGTCTGCCGTTCGAGAAGATCCGGGTCGTGCAGGGAGACACCGACCGGGTGGTGAGCGGGACCGGAACCGGCGGCTCCTGGTCCCTGCCGATGGGCGGGGGAGCCGTCGTGCGGGCCGTCGACCGGCTGATCGAGCTCGCGAAGCCGATCGCGGCGGACGCGCTCGAAGCGGCGGCCGCGGACGTCGAGTACCGGGAGGGTTCGTTCCGGGTGACGGGGACCGACCTCGCCGTCTCCCTCGCGGAGACGGCGGCTCGCGCGGCGGCGGACGGGCACGTGCGGGGGGACGGGGCTCCGGGCCTCGAGGCGGACGCGGTCTTCGAGCCCGAGAACTACACCTTCCCGTACGGGACCCACCTCTGCGAGGTCGAGGTGGACCCCGAGACGGGGGCGGTGCGCATCGCCGCCTATACCGCCGTGCACGACTTCGGGCAGGTCCTGAACCCCCTCCTCCTCGCCGGCCAGGTGCACGGCGGCCTCGCCCAGGGGCTCGGGCAGGCCCTCCTCGAGCACACCGTCTACGACGGGGAGGGCCAGCTCCTCAGCGGCTCGTTCATGGACTACTGCATCCCCCGGGCGGACGACCTCCCGGACTTCGACTTCGAGCCGTGGGTCACCCCTTCGCCCGGAAACCCGCTCGACATCAAGGGCTGCGGCGAAGCGGGGGCGGCCGGCTCGCCGCCCGCCGCGATCAACGCGGTCCTCGACGCGCTCTCCTCAGTCGGCGTCACCGACTTCGACATGCCCGCCACCCCGGAGCGGGTATGGCGCGCAATCCGCGCCGCACGTTCATCCAGTCGACACAGGAGGCATTGCCAATGAAAAAGATCAATTACGCATTTCTCGCCGTCCTTGCAGTCTGTGCCAACCTTGATGCTGGTGCCCAAGACAATTCCAACACGGTAACCGAAAGATGGCAGTGTTTCTCTGAACAGGATTATCTCAAAAATGAAGCTCTGGTTGAACTGACTCGAAGTCTCTTAACCGGTGTGGTATCGGTAGCCGGTACTTCTCATATCGCTTATTTCACAGTTGCTGGATTCGATCGGAGATGGGACTTCGGCCCTGATGGCGACTCATGGAAATACGCCTTTATCATCGAGCCAGGCGGCTCCGGGATGTACTACGATTTTTCGATGTCTAATGACGGGAGAGCAAAGCCAAGACAATTCTTCAACTGCGTGCAGCGCTGAAACTCCAATAGCGCTGAAACTCCAATCAGGCTGCTTCGGCCTCGGTGGCGGGGCGGACCTTGCCGAGGTGGCTCCGGAGGATCCCGAGCATGCGGCGGAGGGGCTCCGCCGCGCCCCACAGGAGCTGGTCGCCGACCGAGAACGCGGTGAGGTACTCGCCGCCCATCCGGAGCTTGCGGATCCGCCCGACCGCGATGTCGAGCCGGCCGCTGACGGCGGCCGGGGTGAGCCCGGCGAGGGTCGCCTCCGGGGTGTTCTCGACCACCCGCACCCACTCGTGGGCACCGGCGATGAGGGCCTCGATCTCGTCGACGGGCCGATCCTCGCGGAGCTTGACGGTGACCGCGTGCGCGTGACACCGCATCGAGCCGACCCGGACGCAGATCCCGTCGATGGGGATCGGATCCGGGTTCTTCGGCCCGACGATTCCGAGGATCTTGTTGCCCTCCTCGAACGCCTTGCCTTCCTCGCGGCTCTGCCCGTCGCCGATCGGGCGGTCGATCCACGGCAGCAGGCTCGCGGCGAGGGGCGCCCCGAACCGGTCGGTCGGAAAGCCGTCGGCGGCGAGGACCTCGCGCACGCTCCGGTCGACTGCAAGGGCGGTAGTCGCGGGGTCCGCAAGGGGCCCCTGCACCGCCTCGCCGATGGCGGCCATCTGCGCGGCGAGCTCGCGCACGTGGGCCGCGCCCGCCCCGGACGCTGCCTGGTAGGTCATGCTCGTCATCCACTCGACGAGCCCGGCGCGGAAGAGGCCCGCGAACGCCATCAGCAGGATGCTGACCGTGCAGTTCGCGCCGCAGAAGTCGCGCCGGCCGCTGGCGAGCCCCTCGGCAATGACGTCCGCGTTCACCGGGTCGAGGACGAGGACCGTGCCGGGCTCCATGCGAAGGGCGGAGGCGGCGTCGATCCAGTAGCCGTTCCAGCCGACGGCCCGGAGCCGCGGGTGCACCGCCTTCGTGTAGTCGCCTCCCTGGCAGGTGACGATCACGTCGTGCCGGGCGAGCGCGGCCACGTCGTGCGCGTCGCCGAGGCGGCCGGTCTCGAAGCCGAGATCGGTCGGGCCCGGGCCACCCGGCGAGGACGTCGAGTAGAACCCGGGCGCGAGGCCGGCGAAGTCGCCTTCCTCCCGCATCCGCTCGAGCAGGACCGAGCCGACCATCCCCCGCCAGCCGACGAAGCCGACGTCCAGCATGTCCGCCGTTCCTCCTTCCGTTCCCGGCCCGTTTCCCGCCCGCTTCCGGGGCGGGTCAGACGGCCTCGAACAGGCCTGCCGAGGCACGGCCCACTCGTGTGCTCACGGTCCGCTCACGCGGCTTCGAATAGGCCGGCCGCGCCCTGGCCGCCGCCGATGCACATCGTGACCACGCCGTAGCGCTTGCCGCGACTGCGGAGCTCGCGAACCATGTGCCCGACGAGCCTCGACCCGGTCATCCCGAACGGATGGCCGATGGAGATGGACCCTCCGTCCACGTTGTAGATCTCGGGGTCGATCTCGAGCCGGTCCCGGCAGTAGACGCACTGCGAGGCGAAGGCCTCGTTGAGCTCCCAGAGGTCGACGTCGCCGATCCCGAGCCCGGCCTTCTCGAGGAGCTTCGGCACCGCGAACACCGGGCCGATCCCCATCTCGTCCGGCTCGCACCCGGCGACCGTGAAGCCGCGGAAGAAGGCGAGCGGCTCGAGCCCGAGCTCGCGAGCGCGCTCCTCGCTCATGACGAGGGTCATCGACGCCCCGTCGGAGAGCTGCGAGGCGTTGCCCGCGGTCACCGACCCGTCCTCTTCGAACGCGGGGGGCAGGCCGGCGAGGCCTTCCGCCGTCGTCGTCGGGCGGTTGCACTCGTCGCGGTCCACCACCCCGTCCTGCTCCTCGGACTCGCCCGTCTTGCGGTCGGTCTTCACCCAGCGCACCGACATCGGGTGGATCTCGTCGTCGAACCGGCCCTCGGCTTGCGCGCGGGCGGTTCGCTGCTGGCTCGCGAGCGCGTACTCGTCCTGGTACTCGCGGCTCAACTGGTAGCGCCGGGCCACCACCTCGGCGGTGTTGCCCATCGCCATGTAGATGTCCGGCTTGGTCTCGAGGAGCCTCGGGTTCTTCGAGATCTCGCCGCAGTTGGCGCGCTGGAACGAGGTGATCGACTCGACCCCGCCGGCCATGATGACGTCCGCGAAGCCGCTCGCAACCTGGGTCGCGGCGGTCGCGATGGTGTTGAGCCCGGAGGAGCAGAAGCGGTTCACGCTCGAGCCGGGAACGCTCACCGGAAGCCGCGAGAGGGCGACCGCGAGCCGCCCGATGTTGCCCGTCTGCTCGCCGGTCTGGTCCGCGCAGCCGACGATGCAGTCATCCACTTCCTCGGGGTCGAGGGCGGGGTTGCGGTCGAGCAGCCCGTCGATGAGATGGGCGACCATGTCGTCCGGGCGGGTGAGGTTGAAGGTGCCCCGGAAGGACTTGGCGAGTCCGGTCCGGATGCTGTCGACGATGACGGCATCGCGCATGGGTCGTGTTCCTCGAGTTGCGTGCGGGGGGCGCCCCCGGCCGGGCGTGCGGCGGCGAGCGCGAAGATCCGGACCGGTGATCTTAACCCCGCGTTCCGGCGATGGCCACCGTGGTACGCTCGGCCGCGTCCGGAGCGCACTGCCCGGGCGCCGGTCCAGGCAAGGCAAATGCCCGACTCGGAATCGACTCACCGCGAACGGGGACCACGGGGGCCCGCCGCGAGGCGCCGCCGCCCGCCGAGGCGAAGTCCGTGAACCTTCCCGTCTTCGTCCCCGGAATCCTCATCGCGGCGGCCGGAGCCGGCGTTCTCCTCTTCCCCGTGCGCTTCGCCGACTTGACGAGAGGTCTCCTCGCCAGACCGGCCGCCAGGTGGTACGCGGGCGGGACCCGGATCGTCCTCGGAGCCTTCATCTTCGCCGGCGCGGGGTCCGCCTCCCGTCCCGCCGCGGTCGCGACGGCCGGCGCCCTCCTGTTGTTCGCGGGCGCCGTCCTGCTCCTGCTGCCCCGCCCGCGCTTCGAGGCGATCGCCCGCTGGGGCGCCGGACTCTCGCCCGCGACGGGGTGCACGTCTCATTTGTGAGATTCAGGCGTTTGCACTGGCGCGACGCTCCCAGAAGTCGTCGAAGCGGTTGCTCTCGACGGCGCAGCGCAGGGCGATGATGGCGTTGGCGCCGGCGACGGTCCAGCGCATTCCGCCC
>JAJDXW010000310.1 GCA_022823045.1 Gammaproteobacteria bacterium | reverse complement strand
GAAGACCTGGCCCGAGGTCGAGGCGGCCGCGATGAAGGCGCAGGAAGCGGGATACCCCTGCGGCTTCACCACCGGCTGGCAGTCCTGGGTCCAGATCGAGAACTTCTCGGCCTGGCACAACCAGCCGATCGGCACGAAGGCCAACGGCTTCGCCGGCATGGACACCGAGTTCACCATCAACAGCGAGGCGCACGTCCGGCACATCGGACAGCTCGCCGAGTGGCAGCAGACCAAGGTGTTCGACTACGGGGGCCGGCGCTCCGACAGCGCGCCAAAGTTCTACGGCCAGGAGTGCGTGATGTACATGAACTCGTCCGCCGCCTACGCCGGGGTGAAGGCGAACGCCAAGGACTTCGAGTTCGCCGTCTCGTCCCTCCCCTACTGGCCGGACGTCGAGGGCGCCCCGCAGAACACGATCATCGGCGGCGCGACCCTGTGGGTGCTCCAGGGGCATGACGCGGAGGCGTACAAGGGGGCGGCGAGGTTCTTCAGCTACCTCTCCTCGGCCGAGGTGCAGGCGGACTGGCACCAGTTCACGGGCTACCTCCCGATCACCAACGCGGCCTACGAGCTCTCCCGAGAGCAGGGCTTCTACGAGGCGAACCCGGGGACGGACGTCGCCATCATGCAGATGACCGGCAAGGCGCCGACCGAGAACTCCAAGGGTCTTCGCTTCGGGAGCTTCGTCCAGATCCGCGACATCATCAACGAGGAGCTCGAATCGATCTGGGCCGGCGACAAGTCGGCGCAGGAAGGGCTCGACGCGGCCGTCGCGCGCGGCAACGAGCTGCTGCGCAAGTTCGAAGCGGCGAACAACTGAGGCGGGCTGACCCTTCCGGACCCGCCCCGGCGGGTGCGGCGGCCTGGGGACGCTATCCCCCAGGCCGCCGCATCCGTCAACGCGCGCCGTCGGTCCCATGGAAAAGCGCGTAACGTTCTCCCGGCGGTGGCTGGCCCTCGCGCTGGTCGGCCCCCAGATCGTCATCACCCTGGTGTTCTTCATCTGGCCGGCGACCCAGGCCCTCTACCAGTCAGTGCTGCTCGAAGACGCCTTCGGCCTCAGCGGCAAGTTCGTGTGGCTGGACAACTTCGCGAGCCTGTTCTCCGACGCCATCTATCTCGCGAGCTTCGGCCGCACGATCATGTTCTCCGCCGCCACCGCGTTCCTCTCCCTCTCCGTCGCGCTCGTTCTCGCGGCGATGGCGGATCGGATCATCAAGGGTGCGACGGCCTATCGGACCCTCGTCATCTGGCCATACGCAATCGCCCCGGCGGTGGCCGGCGTCCTGTGGTTCTTCATGTTCAATCCGTCCATCGGGGTCCTCGCCTACCTGCTGAAGGCGCTCGGCTACGACTGGAACCACTACCTGGACGGCACCGATGCGATGATCCTCATCATCCTCGCCGCCTCGTGGAAGCAGGTGAGCTACAACTTCCTGTTCTTCCTCGCGGGGCTCCAGGCGATTCCGCGCTCGCTCGTCGAGGCGGCGGCCATCGACGGCGCCGGCCCGTTCAAGCGGTTCCGGACCATCGTCTTCCCCCTGCTCTCTCCGACCACGTTCTTCCTCCTCGTGGTCAACATCGTCTACGCATTCTTCGACACCTTCGGCATCGTGCACGCGACGACGAGCGGAGGCCCGGCCCAGTCCACCACCATCCTCGTCTACAAGGTGTTCAGCGACGGGTTCATCGGCCTCGACCTCGGGGGCTCCGCCGCCCAGTCGGTGGTGCTCATGGCCATCGTGATCGCGCTCACCGCGGTCCAGTTCCGCTACATCGAGCGGAAAGTGGCCTACTGAGGGAGGCGGTCGGTCATGGTCGAGAACCGCCCCTGGCTCAGCGTGCTGTCGCACCTCGTGCTGTCGCTCGGCGTGCTCGTGACCGCGCTCCCGATCTGGATCACGTTCGTCGCCTCGACGCATCCGGTGGAGGCGCTGATGTCGGGACGCGCGCCCCTGTGGCCCGGGGACCGCTTTCTCGAGAACTACTCGACGGTGCTCGGCACCGGGATGGAGGCCGCGGGAAGCGTCCCGGTCGGCATGATGATGTGGAACTCGCTCGTCATGGCGCTGATGATCGCGGTCGGGAAGATCGCGATCTCCATCATCGCCGCGTACGCCATCGTCTACTTCCGCTTTCCGTTGCGAAAGACGTGCTTCTGGGTCATCTTCGTCACCCTCATGCTGCCCGTCGAGGTACGGATCCTCCCGACCTTCGGGGTGGTGGCGAACCTCGGCATGCTGAACACCTACTGGGGGCTCTCCGTGCCCCTCATCGCGAGCGCGACCGCGACGTTCCTCTTCCGCCAGTTCTTCCTGACCGTGCCGGAGGAGCTCGCCGAGGCCGCGCGCATCGACGGTGCCGGGCCGATCAAGTTCTTCCGCGACATTCTCCTGCCCCTGTCGCGGACCAACATCGCGGCCCTGTTCGTCATCCTCTTCATCTTCGGGTGGAACCAGTACCTGTGGCCGCTCCTCGTCACCACGGACGAGAGCTTCTACACGATCGTCATGGGGATCCAGCGGATGCTCACCGTGCCGGACTCCGAGCCGGTGTGGCACCAGGTCATGGCGACCGCGATCCTCGCCATGCTGCCGCCCGTGCTGATCGTGATATTCATGCAACGCCTCTTCGTGAAGGGCCTCATCGAGCAGGAAAAATAGCGGCGGTCGAGACATGGGCGCGAAGAGCGACGGAAAGGGTTCGAGGAGCTGACGGCATGGCCGGGCTGCAATTCATCGGCGTGCGCAAGACCTATCCCAACGGGTTCCAGGCGATCCACGGGGTCGACACGGCGGTATCCGACGGCGAATTCATCGTGATCGTCGGCCCGTCGGGGTGCGGCAAGTCGACGCTCCTTCGCATGGTGGCGGGGCTTGAGAGGGTCACCGAGGGCGAGATCCGGATCGGGGACCGGCGGGTCAACGAGCTCGAGCCCGCCGACCGGAACATCGCCATGGTGTTCCAGAACTACGCGCTCTACCCGCACATGAGCGTGTTCGACAACATGGCCTACGGGCTCCGCAACCGCCGCACCGCGAAGGACGAGATCGAGCGCCGGGTCGCCGAAGCGTCGCGGATCCTGCAGATCGACGGGATGCTCGACCGCCGGCCCAACCAGCTCTCCGGCGGCCAGCGCCAGCGCGTCGCGATGGGCCGGGCCATCGTCCGCGAGCCCGACGTGTTCCTCTTCGACGAACCCCTTTCGAACCTCGACGCCAAGCTGCGGGTGCAGATGAGACTCGAGATCAAGCGCCTGCAGCGCGATCTTGCGACCACCAGCCTCTACGTGACCCACGACCAGGTGGAGGCGATGACCCTCGCGGACCGGCTCATCGTAATGAACGGCGGCGTCGCCGAGCAGATCGGGACGCCCCTCGACGTGTACCGCGAGCCCGCATCCGTGTTCGTGGCCGGGTTCATCGGCTCGCCGGCGATGAACTTCCTGCCGGGCACGATCACGGACGGAGGGCGGAGCGTGACCCTCGACGGTTCGGGCCAGTCCCTGCCGGTTCCGTCGCCGGCTCCCGGCGCGCCCGCCGGGGTCACCGTCGGCATCCGCCCCGAGCACCTCGATCCCGCCTCCCGGGAGTCGGCGTCTCTGGAGCTCGCGGTCGACGTCGTGGAGGCGCTCGGCGCGGACTCCCTGGTGCACGGACAGCTCGCGGGCGGCCGCGAGGCGCCGGCCATGACGGTCCGGGTCGAGGGCGCGATGCGGGTCGCGGCGGGGGATACCCTTCACCTCGCCCTCGCGCCGGAACGCGTCCACCTCTTCGACTCCGCAAGCGGCCGCCGACTTGGGTGAGGCAGGCGGACGTGCGCGGCGGACGATGCGGAGCCTCGCGCTCCTCGCGTTGCTTGGGCTGTCGATGACGGCCCGGGGCATCGAGATCCAGGGGCACCGGGGCGCCCGGGGGCTGCTTCCCGAGAACACGATTCCGTCCTTCGAGCGGGCCGTCGAGCTCGGGGTTGACGTGCTGGAGCTCGACCTTGGAATGACTCGCGACGGCGTCCCCGTCGTCCACCACGACCGGGCGCTCAACCCGGAGCACACCCGGGACGCGGCCGGCGCGTGGCTGGCGCCGCCCGGGGCGTTCCTCAACACGCTGGACCTCGCCGATCTCGCCGATCTCGACGTCGGACGGGCCGCGCCGGGCAGCCGGACGGCGGAGCGGTTCCCGGGGCAGGTCCCGCACGACGGCGCCCGCATCCCGACCCTCGCCGACGTGCTCGCCCTCGGGAAGCGGCCGGGGACGGAGGGGCTCCGCTTCAACATCGAGACCAAGCTGAACCCGCTCGCGCCGGAGGAGACGGCGGGGCCCGCGGAGTTCGCCCGGGCGGTGATCGCGGTGCTGCGGGCGGAAGGAATGGTCGAGCGGGCCAATGTCCAGTCCTTCGACTGGCGGGTTCTCTTCGAGGCTCGCCGGCTCGCGCCGGAGCTCTCGACGGTCTGCCTCACCGTCGAGCGGCGCTGGCTCGACAACATCCTGCGCGGCCGTCCCGGACCGTCGCCCTGGACCGCGGGGCTCGACATCGACGCATTCGGCGGCTCGGTCCCGCGGCTCGTCGAGGCGGCGGGCTGCGCGGTCTGGTCTCCGTTCTATCGAGACCTCACGGAAGAGACCGTGGCCGAGGCGCACGCCCTCGGTCTTCGGGTGGTGGTGTGGACCGTCAACGAGGTCGACGACATGCTCGCCCTCGCCCGGCTCGGGGTCGACGGCATCATCACCGACTACCCGGACCGCGCGGTCGAAGCCCTCGCCCGCTGACGCCCCGCCCGCTGGCCCGATCGGTCAGGCGAGCTCGGCGGCCTGGCGGTCGGCGTGGTAGGAGGAGCGGACGAGGGGGCCGCTCGCGACGTTCGCGAATCCGATCTCCTCGCCGATCCGCCGGAACTCCTCGAACTTCGCGGGCTCGACGAAGCGCTCCACCGGGAGGTGTCCGCGGCTCGGCTGGAGGTACTGCCCGACGGTGAGCATCGAGCAGCCGTGGGCGTGGAGATCGTGCATCACCTCCACGATCTCCTCGTCCGTCTCCCCGACTCCGACCATGAGCCCGGACTTGGTGGGGACCCCGGGGTGGGCCTCCCCGAAGCGCTCGATGAGCTTCAGGGACCAGGCGTAGTCCGCCCCCGGCCGCACCTTGCGGTAGAGCCGGGGCACGGTCTCGAGGTTGTGGTTGAAGACGTCCGGCGGGGCGGGCGCGAGCGCGTCGAGGGCCCGCTCCATCCTCCCCCGGAAATCGGGGACGAGAATCTCGATGCGGGTGGAGGGCGTCCGCCCCCGGACCGCGCGCACGCACGACGCGAAATGGCCGGCCCCGCCGTCGCGGAGGTCGTCCCGGTCCACCGAGGTGATGACGACGTGCCGGAGCCCGAGGCGCGCCACCGTGGTCGCGAGCCGGAGCGGCTCCGCGGGGTCGAGGGCGTCCGGACGCCCGTGGGCCACGTCGCAGAACGGGCAGCGGCGGGTGCAGAGCTCTCCCATCACCATGAACGTCGCGGTTCCGTGCGAGAAGCACTCGCCGAGATTGGGGCACGACGCCTCCTCGCACACGGTGACGAGGCGCTGTTCGCGGAGGAGGCCCTTGAGCCTCGTGACCTCCGGCCCCACCGGAGCCCGCACCCGGATCCACGGGGGCTTCCGCGGGAGCGGACCCTCGACCGGAATGACCTTGACCGGGTTCCGTGCCGTCTTGCTCGCCCCGGACTGGGCGGTGGGGTGCGTCGACGTGGACATGCCCGCCAGTATGCCAGTCCTCCCGGTTCCATGCGCGATCCGCCGCCCTCGGGAGCCCGACTCGTCCTGCGCTTGTCCCATGGTCGCCGCGCCGGCGCGTCATGGGCGGCCGGGCCGTGGCCCGTGGCGGGCGCCCGGCCCGTCGCTTATCCTCCGCGCGCGGGAGGCACGGTCCGGAACCCTGCCTCGACAGATCGGAGAACTTGCACATGAGCGAATTCAGCGGGTTTTCCGCCGTCGTGACCGGCGGCGCGAGAGGGATCGGCGAGGCCACGGCCCGCGCGCTCTGCGCCGGGGGGGCGAAGGTCACCATCCTCGATCGGGACGATGCGACGCACGTCGCGGACTCGCTCCCGGGATGCCGCTTCGCCCGGGTCGAACTCCGCGACCCCGAGGCCGTGGCCCAGGCGATCGACGCTGCGGCCGAAGCCCAGGACGGTCTCGACGGGCTCGTCAACAACGCCGGGGTGAGCCCGCGACGGCTCCTCGACACGACGGACGCGGAAGCGTGGGACGAGCTCCTCGCCATCAATCTCCGGAGCGCGTTCAACTGCACCAAGGCGGCGGTCCCGCACCTCAAGGCGAGGGGCGCCGGGGCGATCGTCAACCTCGCCTCGGTCGCCGGCAAGAACATCTCGCTCGGGTCGGACGTTTCCTACACCGTCTCGAAGTGGGGGATGGTCGGCTTCACCCGGCACCTCGCCTACGAGCTCGCCCCGTGGCGGATCCGGGCCAACGCGGTCTTCCCGGGCACGACCCGCACGCGCCTCCTCGGCGGCGGAGACGACTCGCCGGGCGGCGCGCAGGAGCAGATGGCGAAGGGGGTTCCGCTCGGACGCCTGATCGAGCCGGAAGAGATTGCGAACGCGATCCTCTTCTTCCTCTCGCCGCGGGCGGCGATGTGCACCGGGGCGGAGCTCGTGGTGGACGGCGGGATCCTCCTCGGCTCCGCCCAGGCCTACGAAGGCTACTTCCGGAGCCGGGGCGGGGAGCCGCCCGCCCGCTGAGGCGGAGAAAGCGGGGTCGGAGCGGGTTTCCCGTTTCGCGTCCGGCTCGCTCCACCGCACCGGAAAACCCGCTCCGACTCCACTTTCGCGAGAGGGCAGGCAAGACCATGAATGACGACGCGGCGCGCCGAGGGCTCCACGGGTACGTCGCGAAGCTGACCGCGATGCGGGCCGGGGACGATGCGCACGAGGTCTACGAGGAGTGGGCACCGACCTACGAGGCGGACCTCGTCGGCGGCTACGGCTACACCGCCCCCCGGATCGCGGCCGACGCGATGGCGGCCGCGTGCCCGGACCGGGAGGCGGAGATCCTCGACATCGGCTGCGGCACCGGGCTCGTGGCGGAGGAACTCGCGGCGAGGGGGTTCTCGGCCATCGACGGGTTCGACGCGTCGCCTCGCATGCTCGCCGAGGCCCGCGCCAAGGGGCTCTATCGCGACCTCTTCGAAGGCGACGTGCGGGCGCGCGGCACGCTCGAGCCCGGGCGGTACGACGCGGTCATCGCGGTCGGGGTGTTCGGCGCCGGCCACCTCGGACCCGAGGACCTCGACCGCCTCGCGCGACCGGTGCGCGCGGGCGGTCCGATCGTGCTCTACTCGAGCGCGCTCCGCTGGGTCGAGGACGACTACCCCTCCCACCTCCGGCGTGTCGAGGAGGCCGGGGCATGGACCGTCGAGCGTACCGAGGAGACCAACTACATGGACCGGATCGAGCGGCCGGGGTGGCTCGTCGTCGCCCGGCGCGGGGCGGGCGGGGCCGGCCATGGCTGAGCCAGGGCGACGCGGAGGCAAAGAAGACAGCGCCGCGCGCGCCGAGGCTCTCTACGCGGACGCCTTCGTCTGGGACGCCCACGCGGGCTTCGAATCCTGGCCGACCACGGACCTCCGGAACCTCGCGATCTGGAAGGATGCGGGGGTCGACTTCCTCTCCGTCAACGTCGGCTACGACGTCCAGCGATGGACGGACACCGTGCGGGTCCTCGCCGCCTTCCGGCGGTGGTTCGAGGCATCGGAGGACTTCGTCCTCGCCGGATCCGTTTCGGACGTGCGCGCCGCACGGTCGGCCGGGCGGATGGCAGTCGCCTTCGACCTGGAGGGCATGAACGCCCTCGACGGCGACCTCGACCTGCTGCACCTCGTCCACGCTCTCGGGGTGCGCCAGATCCTCTTCGCCTACAACCGGAACAACCTCGCGGGCGGCGGCTGCCACGACGAGGACGCCGGCCTCACCGACTTCGGGCGGGCGGCGGTCCACGAGATGAACGACCTCGGGATCCTCGTCGACTGCTCGCACTGCGGCTACCGCACCACCATGGACGCGATGGAGCTCTCGTGCGCGCCAGTCATCTTCTCGCACTCCAATCCGCGGGCCCTCCGCGACCACGAGCGGAACATCCGCGACGAGCAGGCGACGGCTTGCGCGGCGACCGGCGGGGTGATCGGGGTCAACGGGATCGGCCTCTTCCTCGGCGAGGACGACATCCGCACCGAGGCGCTCGCCGACCACGTCGAGTACCTCCTCGACCTCGTCGGCCCCGACCACGTCGGGATCGGCCTCGACTACTTCTTCGAGGCGGAGGTCGACGCGAGCTTCCAGGACGCCCTTGCCGGCAACGAGGACTACTGGCCGCGCGAGCAGTACCCGGGGCGCGCGATCCGGTGCGCGGCCCCCTCCCAGCTTGGCGAGCTCACCGCCCTCCTCCTCGCCCGGGGCCGTTCCGAGGCCGAGGTCCGCGCCGTCCTCGGCGGCAACTTCCTGCGCGTCGCCGGCGAAGTCTGGGGCTAACCCCCGACCCCCCCACCGCCGGAGTCCGGGCCGCGCCCTGGATTCCGGTTCGCGTGTCCGGGCTACCCGGCGACGGCTTCCGGCGGTTCGGCCAGCGGCGAAATCCGATCGAGCTGCCGTGCCTCGGAGCGCCGTGCGTGATGGAGACTCCACCTGAGCTGGAGATTCATCCAGAAATCGGGCGTGGTTCCGAAGAGCTTGCCCAGACGAAGCGCGGTGCTTGGGGTGATTCCTCGCCGTCCCCGAACAATCTCGTTAACCCGCTGATACGGGACCCCGATGGCGCCGGCGAGGTCGCGCTGCGTGAGCCCCGATGGCCGGAGAAACTCCTCGAGCAGCACCTCGCCGGGGTGGGTGGGGGTTCGATGGGTCGGAATGCGTACCATGCGATTCTCCGGCTAATGGTAATCGACGATCTCCACCCGCTCGGCGCCCGAATCCGTCCAAATAAAGCAGATGCGGTACTGATCGTTGATTCGGATGCTGTGCTGTCCCTCTCGATCCCCGGAAAGGGCTTCCAGGCGGTTTCCCGGGGGAGCCCGCAGGTCGGCCAGCACGGCCGCCGAATCGAGCTGGTCCACCTTCCTCGCAGCGACCGCCCACAACTGCCGCGGGCACGCCCGGCGGGCGACGGCAGTGTTCCTGCCGTTGAAGATGTCCTCCGTTCCCCGGTCCGCGAACGACACGATCATCGTAGCACGATAGCACGGAAGCCATGCTATTTCCGTGCCGGTGGTCGCCCCCCGGCGGGCGGCAGTGGCTTCGATTGACAGCCCCCCCGCCCCCGCATAACGTTCGGAGCGGGTATTGACGGGCCGGGAGGTCGGAAGACCGGACATGGACGCTCGCCCCATTGACCGTTCGCAGGTCAAGCTCTCCTGTCGCGATGTGTGGAAGATATATCGCGACGAGGCGGCTCCCTATTTCCGGACGGATGTCTCCGCGAGCGAGCCGGGGGCGCTCGCGGCGCGGATGCGGACCGACGGGGCGATCCCGGCCGCGGTCGACGTGAGCTTCGACGTCCACGTCGGCGAGATCTTCGTCATCATGGGGCTTTCCGGCTCCGGAAAGTCGACCGTCGTCCGCTGCCTCTCGCGGCTCGTGGAGCCGACCCACGGCGAAGTGCGCCTCGACGGCGAGGACCTCCTCCGGAAGTCCGACCGGGAGCTCATCGAAATCCGCCGCCACAAGATGGGGATGGTCTTCCAGAGCTTCGGGCTCATGCCGCACCTCAACGTCTTCGACAACGTCGCCCTGCCCCTCACCCTCCAGGGCCTCCCCGTGCCCGAGCGCAACGAGCGGGTGAGCCGGGTCATCCAGCTCGTCGGGCTCGAGGGGCGCGAGGGGGCGTTCCCGCGCCAGCTCTCGGGCGGCCAGCAGCAACGGGTCGGCATCGCCCGCTCGCTCGCCGTCGAGCCCGAGCTCTGGTTCCTCGACGAGCCGTTCTCCGCCCTCGACCCCCTCATCCGGCGCCAGATGCAGGACGAGTTCCTCGACATTCAGCAGCGGCTCCGGAAGTCGATCGTGTTCATCACCCACGACTTCCTCGAAGCGCTCCGGATCGCGGACCGGATGATGATCATGCGCGACGGGATGGCGGTGCAGGTCGGCGCCCCGGCGGAGCTCATCCTCGACCCGGCCGACGACTACGTCGCGGAGTTCACCGAGGACGTGCCGATGGTACGGGTCCTGAAGGCCGCGGACGTGATCGACCCGTCGCAGGCCGCCCGGGACGGCATGCCGCGCGAGGACGCCGACATCTCAGTCGAGAAGCTGCTCCCGCTCCTCGCCCGGCACCGCGGGGGCATCGCCGCGATGCGGGGCGGCGCGCCCATCGGCGTGGTGACCGCGGCGAGCGTCATCTCGGCACTCGCCCACGAGAACCCGCACCGCGCCGCGGGAGACGCGCCGCAGGCGCAACCGCGTGGCGACGGTCCGCCTGCCTGACGCGGCGGCGGCGCGGCTCGCCGGGGGCCGCCGCCTCGACTGGCTGCGGGCTAGTGTCGTCGCGCTGATGCTCGTCCTTCTCGCCCTCGGCGACGTCGCGGGCTGGCTCGTCGCCTATCCCGACGAGTGGATCGTGCCGGTGACGCCCTGGCTCAACGTGTTCATGAACGCGTGCGTGGACCTCGTCGGGCCGGCGTTCCGCGCCGTCTCCGCCGCCCTCGACATGCCGATGACTGCCGTCCGCGAGCTCCTCAACTGGCTGCCCTGGTCGGTGACGTTGACCCTGCTCACGTTCGTCGCGTGGGCGGTCTCCGGCTTGCGGCTCGCCGCGTTCACCTTCTTCGCGATCCTCTACATGGTGGTCATCGGCTTCTGGCACGAGTCGATGAACTCGCTCGCCCTCGTCGCGATCACCGTCCCCGCCGCGGTCGGGATCGGCTTCGGACTCGGCGCCCTCGCGTTCGTGTCGAAGCGCGCGGAACGGGTCATCACCCCGACCCTCGATCTCATGCAGACGGTGCCCGCCTTCGCGTACCTGCTCCCCATCCTCCTCCTCTTCGGCTTCGGACCGGTGGTCGGGATGATTGCGAGCGTCCTCTACGCCTTTCCCCCGACGGTGCGCAACACCGTGCTCGGGCTCTCGCGGGTGTCGCCGGAGGTCATCGAGGCGGGGCTGATGGCGGGCGCGACGCCGAGGCAGCTCTTCTGGCGGATCCGGACCCCGAGCGCCCGGCGGCAGATCCTCCTCGGGGTCAACCAGACCACCATGGCCGCGTTCTCGATGGTGATCATCGCCTCCATCATCGGCGGCACCGCCGACATCGGGTGGGAGGTGCTCCTCACCATGCGCAAGGCCCTGTTCGGGGAGAGCCTCCTCGTCGGCATCGTGATCGCGCTGATGGCGATGGTCATGGACCGGATCACGTTTGCCGCGGCGACGGCGGAGCCCGAGGCGCCGGGCGGAGACGGAGGGCTTCGCGCGCGCCACCGCAACGCCCTCATCGCGGCCGGCCTCGCGATCGGCGTCGCGCTCTTGGCAACGTTGCTGCCGTTCCTGAACGAGTACCCGAAGGGCTGGGAGATCTACCCCGCGCAGTACCTCAACGACTTCGTCACCTGGCTCGTGGTGGAGCACGCGAGGACCATCAACTTCATCAAGAGCTGCGCCTTCTTCTTCGTCATGCTTCCGGTCAAGGCAGGCCTCGACCAGACCATCACCCCGTTCACCTGGGGGTTCGAGTTCAGCGCGCCGCTCCGGGTCGGCTATGGTCTCGTCGCCGCCGCCCTCGTCGTCCGGGTCGCGCTCCGGCGGGGGATCGGGAGCGCATCGCTCGTCGCCTTCTTCGCGGTCCTGCTCTACTTCGGGATCACCCGCCTCCCCTGGCCCGCGATGCTCGCGATGGCCGCCCTTCTCGGCTGGCAGCTCGGGGGGCGGCGGCTCGCCCTCGGGACCGCGGCCGCGTTCGGGTTCCTCATCGTCGCCGGGGTCTGGCCGCAGACGATGCTCTCGTTCTACCTCTGC
>JAJDXW010000295.1 GCA_022823045.1 Gammaproteobacteria bacterium | reverse complement strand
CACCCGGCCGTCGACCTCCGCCTCGTCGGCCCGGACGGCGCGGAATCCGACCGCGGGGTGCTCGAGATGAGGTGCCCCGCGGTCATGCCGGGCTACCATGGGCTCCCGGATAAGACGGCAGAGGCGATGACGACCGACGGCTACTACCGCACCGGCGACGTCATGCGGCGCGACGCGGACGGCTTCTTCTACTTCCTCGGCCGCGAGGACGACATGTTCGTGTGCAACGGAGAGAACGTGTACGCCGAGGAGGTCGAGCGCCGCCTCGAATCGATGCCGGGCGTCGCCGAGGCGTGCGTGGTCCCGGTCGCGGACGAGGTCCGGGGGCACATGCCGGTCGCCTGGGTGGTCCCGGCGCATGGAGCGCCGCCCGCCGAGGACGACGTGAAGCGGTTCGCTCTCGCGAACGGGCCGGCCGTCGAGCACCCGCGGCGGGTGTTCTTCCTCGCCGAGCTTCCGCTCGGAGGCACGAGCAAGATCGACCGCCGGCAGCTCGCCGCGCGAGCCGCTGGCCTCGTCGCCGACGGCCGCGAGACCTCCGATGGGGCCGCGTCCGGAGCCGCGCGCCCGGGCTCCGCCGCCTCCCCGTCCTCCTCCACTCATGACGAGAGACCCGAATGACCGATTCCCTCACGGTCGCCGACGTGCAGGCGATGCTCGACGCCTCCCCCTACATCCGTGGGACGGGCATGAAGGTCGCCCACCTCGACGCGAACGCGCTCGAGATCGCGGTGGAGCTCGCGATGCGGCCCGAGTTCGAGCGCCGCGCCGGCACCGGGCAGTGGCACGGCGGCCCGATCGCGGCCCTCATCGACACCGCCGGCGACTACGCCCTCGCCCTCCACGCGGGCGGACCGGTGCCGACGATCAACTTCCGGACGGACTACCTCCGCCCGGCCGTCGACACCTCGCTCACCGCAACCGCCCGGGTGCGGCGGGCCGGGCGGACGGTCGGGGTGGTCGACATCGACGTGACGGACGACGCCGGAAGGCTGGTCGCGGTCGGGCGCGGCAGCTACGGGGCGCGGACGGGCTGAGCGAGGGAGAGGGAGGGGCAGCGCGATGAAGGCGTTCGTGATCGAGAGGCACGGGGGGCCGGAGGTGCTCGGGCTCCGGACGGGCTTCCCCGACCCGCGGCCCGGCGAGGGCGAGGTCGTCATCCGGGTCGGTGCGTCCTCCCTCAACTACCACGATGTGTTCACCCGCCGCGGCATGCCCGGGATCCGTCTCGAATTCCCCGTCGTCCCCGGCCTCGACATCGCGGGCGAGGTGGCGGAGATCGGTCCCGGCGTCGAGGGCTGGGTGCGTGGCGACCGGGTGCTCGTGGACCCCGTGAACCGGGTCAAGGGCGGGCTCATGGGCGAGACGATGCACGGCGGCCTCGCCGAGTACTGTCTTGTCGCCGCCCGCCAGCTCGTCCGCATGCCCGACGAGGTGAGCTTCGAGCAGGCCGCCTCCCTTCCCGTCGCGTACGGGACCGCCCACCGCATGATGTTCGAGATCGGCGGGGTCCGCGCCGGCGAGCGGGTGCTCGTGCTCGGGGCGAGCGGCGGCGTGGGCAATGCCTGCCTGCTGCTCGCCAAGATGGCGGGGGCGGAGGTCATCGCGTGCGCGAGCTCGGTGGAGAAGCTCGCGAGGCTCGAGGCCCTCGGGGCGGACCACGGCGTCAACTACGCGACGACGGACTACGTCAAGTGGGTCCACGAACGCTACGGCAAGCCGTACCGGCGCTCCTACGACGGCGGGGTCGACGTGGTCATCAACTTCACCGGCGGAGAGACCTGGGTGCCGTGCATGAAGACCCTGAAGCGCGGCGGCCGGATGCTCACCTGCGGGGCGACCGCGGGCTTCGACCCGAAGACCGACCTTCGCTACATCTGGACCTTCGAGCTCCAGATCCGGGGCTCGAACTCCTGGACCGTCGCCGACCTCGAGACCCTGCTCGGCATGATCCGCGACCGGCGCCTGGACCCCATCATCGACTGCGTGCTCCCGCTCGAGGAAGCGGGCGAGGGGTTCCGGCGCATCGAGGAGCGCGAGGTCTTCGGCAAGATCGTCATCCGCCCCTGACAAGGGAGGTTCGGGCCGCGGCCTGGAGCTCCGCCGGATCCTGCATCCCGAAGATCGTCGCCTCCTCCTCGCGGACGGCGGGCGGCAACCCGCGCGGCGCGGAGAGGTGACGGGCGAGCGCCCCGGTCTCGTCCAGCCGTTGGAGCGCCCCGGCCACCGCCCGGACCTGCCGCGCGTCCTTGACCTCGGGACCGGGAGCGGGCTCGATGAGCGACGGGTAGATCTCGGCGAGCATGTGGTCGCGCCCCTCGCCGAGGGTCTCGAACGGCCAGACGGCCGCCCCCGTGCGGCGGCGGAGCCCCTCGAGCGCCGCGATCCCGGTGAGCGCCTGCCCCCCGACCGACCCCGCTCCAATCAGCTTCCAGACCTCCTGCGCGCGCCTGACCTCGGACTCGGCGTGGCGCCGGTTGCGGGGCAGGTTCGCGCCCCAGCCGCCCGGCTTCCGCCGCGGGAGGCCGGGGATGTCGCGCTTGAGCCCGTTCCCCCAGAACGGCCCTTCGCCCGCGAATGCCGCGTTGAGCGCCGCGGCCGCGTGGAAGCGGTTGTTCGCGTTGTCCGGGCCGTCCTCGACGAGCTCGGCGATCCGCGCCCAGACCACCTCCCAGCCGTCGCGGCCCGTCAGCATCCGGGCCGTCCCCGCCGGGTACCCGAAGGGGAAGTCGAACCCGAGGAGGAGGCGCCGCCCCGCCGCCGTCGCGTCCGCGAGCCGGGCCTCGATTCGAACCACCGCCTCCGCGCGGGTCGCGGGGTTCTCCGGCGCCGGCACTCCGCCCCAGCCGCCGGCCGCGATCCAGATGCTGTCCCGGCCTCGCTTCGGCGTCCCGTTCGCCGACCAGTCGACCGCCACGTACCCGTCAAAGAGCGTCACCGGAACCCCGTTCGTCGCGAATCGTGATGCAGCGTACAGTACCGGCCGCGGGCGGCTTTCCGGGGTAGACTCGGGGAATCGCCCGGCCGGCGGGTTCGCGGCCCGCGTCCGGCGGAGGTACGCCTCGCGCCCTCCGCGGACGGGTCCGGCGCCGAACGGACGCGGCCGGCGGGCATTCCGGAAAGCGGAGGCGAGACCATGGCAGACGTACAGGTCAGCATGGACGAGATGCTGGCGCGGACCGCGCGGTTCAACGAGCTTCGCCCGTCGAAGCAGGCGTTCGTCGACACGCGAATCCCGGAGCACATCCGCGACATCTACAACGTGATCGGGCAGGGGGTGACCGAGGACGCGGACTTGAAGCCCGCGATCACCGCGGTCGAGGGCTTCAACGTCACCTACGTCGGCGCCGAGTCCGGCAAGGGGGCGGCGCTCCACTCGCACTCCACCGTCGAGGTGTTCATCGCCCTGAGCGGCCAATGGTCGGTCTTCTGGGGCGACGAGGGGGAGGACGAAGTGATCCTCGACACCTTCGACTGCGTCTCGGTCCCGGTCGGGGTGATGCGGGGCTTCCGCAACGTCGGGGAGGGGCACGCCTACCTGATGGCGATCCTCGGCGGCACCGACGCGGGCCGCGTCGGCTGGGCGAAGTCGGTCCTCGAGCGCGCCGCGGAGACCGGGCTCGCTCTCGACGAGAAGGGAAACGTCGTCGAAGCGGCGGACTGATCCTCGCCGGACCGGACCGGGCCGCAGGCCGGCGCGTCCGGAGCCGCACGCCGACGAGCCATGTGACGCTCCGCCGCGCGCGCAGGTGACGGGGCGATTTCCCGGGAGCGCAGCGCCTGGAGGATTCTAGATCCGGCCGAGGGCGCGCAGCACCTTCTGCGGGGTGAACGGCATGTCCGTGAGCGGCCGCGCGCCGAGCGGGGCGAGCGCGTCGTTGAGCGCGTTCATGACCGCGGCCGGCGCCCCGCAGGTGCCGGCCTCGCCCGCCCCCTTGGCCCCGAGGTCGGACTCGGCGGTCGGAGACTCCACGTGGCCGCATTGCATGTCCGGGAGCTCGGCGGCCATCGGCACGAGGTAGTCGGCCATGTTGGCGTTCAGCATCTGCCCGTCGCGGTCGTAGATGCACTCCTCCCAGAGGGCGGCCCCGAGACCCTGCACGATGCCGCCCCGGATCTGCTCGTCCACGAGGAGCGGGTTGATGACCGTCCCGCAGTCCTCGATGCACCAGTGGTCGATGAGGGTGATGAAGCCGGTCTCGACATCGACCTCGAGGTACGAGGCCTGCACCCCGTTGGTGAAGGCGAAGGGGTACTTGCGCGGGACGTAGTGCCGGGTCGCGACGAGCTCGGACTGGAAGCCGTCCGGCAGGGTGTCGGGGCGGTAGTAGCAGATTCGGCCAATCTCGTCGAGGCCGATGCGCTCCGCGCCGGACTCCGCGTCCACCACCACCGCGTTGCGGATGTCGAGCTTCGCGGCGTCTTCCTGCAGCATGGTGGCCGCCGCGCGGAGGATCTGCTGCCGGAGGGCGCGGCCCGCCTGGGCCACCGCCTCGCCGCCGATGCCGGCCGCCCGCGAGGCCCACGTGCCGCCCCCGTAGGGAGTGTGGTCGGTGTCCCCGGTCACGATTCGGAGCCGCTCGGGGGGCACCCCGACGGCGGTCGCCGCGACCTGCGAGATGACCGCCTCCATCCCCTGCCCCTGCTCGGTCGCGCCGGTCGCGACGAAGACGTTCCCCTTCGCGTCGAGCCGCATGGTGGCGCCATCCTGGGCGGAGATGCGGGCGCCCCCGACCCCGTAGAACATGGCAGAGGGGTTGGTCACCTCGATGAAGCTCGCGAGGCCGATCCCGCGATGGACCCCCTCCCCCCGGAGGGCGTCGCGCTCCGCTTTGAGCCCGTCGTAGTCCATCGCGTCGAGGAGCTTCGCGAGGCTCTCCTGGTGGGAGAGATTCTCGAAGGGTAGCCCCTGCGCGGACCGGCACGGATAGGAGTCGTCCGCGCGCAGGTTCCGGCGACGGATCTCGGCGGGGTCGAGGCCGGTCGCCCGGGCCGCCGCGTCGATCAGCCCCTCGGTCACCGCGCACTTGATGGGGTGCCCGACGGCCCGGTACTGGCACATCATGTTCTTGTTCTGGAAGACGACGGTCGCCTGCGCCCGGTAGTGGTCGAAGGCGTAGGGGCCGCCCATGAGGTTCACGATCTGGTTCGCCTCGATCCCGCTCGTGCGTGGGTACATCGAGTAGGGGCCGATGCCGGTCAGGGCGTCGATCTCGAAGGCGAGGACGGTGCCGTCGTTCCGGACCGCGATCTTCCCCTTCACCGAGTGGTCGCGGGCGTGGATGTCGGAGACGAAGCTCTCCATGCGGTCGGCCACGAACTTGACCGGGCGCCGGAGGAGGATGGCGAGCCCCGCGGTCGCGATCTCGTCCGCGTAGGTGTGCACCTTGATCCCGAACGACCCTCCGACGTCGCGCGCGACGACGCGCACCCGGTGCTCGTCGAGGCGGTAGTGAGTGGCGAGGATGTTCTGGATCATGTGCGGGCACTGGGTGTTGTGCCACACCGTGAGCTGCTCCTCGGCCGGGTTCCAGTCCGCGAGGATCGCCCGCGGCTCGACGCACACCCCGGTGTGCCGGCCGAAGACGTAGGTCTCCTCGATGACGTCGTCGGCGTCGGCATACGCCGCCTCGATGTCGCCGAAGTTCGCGTTGCGGCGCCAGGCGAGGTTGTCGCCGAGGCTCTCGTGGATGACCGGGGTGTCGGCGTCGAGGGCGGTTGCCGCGTCGGTGACGGCGGGGAGCACCTCCCAGTCGATCGCGACGAGCTCGGCCGCGTCCTCCGCCTTGGCGCGGCTCTCCGCGACGACCGCCACCACCGCCTCGCCCTGCCAGGTCGCGGTGTCGAGGGGCAGCGCGTACTGCGGCGCGGACTTCAGGCCCTCGAGATGGGTGAGCACCCCGACCCACGGGTCGTGGATCTCGGCGAGCTCGCGGCCGGCCACGACCGCGATGACCCCCGGCGCCGCCTTCGCGGCCGCGGTGTCGATCGAGCGCATGCGCGCGTGGGCGTGCGGGGAGCGGACGAACGCCGCGTGCCCCGCCCGCGCGCTGAGCTCGATGTCGTCCACGAAAGTGCCCCGGCCTTCCGCGAGGCGCGGCGCGTTGGGGCGGGGAACGGAGCGGCCGATGTAGGAGTTCGGGCGGTCCAGGATCCAGCGGTCCGCGATGAGGTCGGTCATGGCTTCGTCCCTCCGCACCAGCGGTCCAGGAGCCGGCAGTCCGCGGCGAGATTGGTCATGTGGTGCCTCCCTGGCGCGCCCGCGCCATCTCGAATGCGTCGACGATCGCCTCGTAGCCCGTGCAGCGGCAGAAGTTGCCGGAGATGAAGGCCCGGATCTCACTCCGGCTCGCGGACCGGTTCCGCTCCATGAGCTCGGCAAGGGTGAGCAGCATTCCGGGCGTGCAGTAGCCGCACTGGAGCGCGTTGCGCTCGACGAAGGCGTCCTGGAGGGTGCGGATCTCCCCGGTGTCGCTGAGGCCCTCAATGGTCCAGACGTCCGCGTCGTCCGCCTGGGCGGCGACCGTCAGGCAGCCGCGCACGATGCGCCCGTCCACCCGCACCGTGCATGCGCCGCATACCCCGTGCTCGCAGCCGACGTGGCTGCCGGTGAGGCCGAGCTCCTCGCGCAGGAAGTCGACGAGGTTCATGCGCGCCTCGACCCGGCGGGTCACGGCGCTGCCGTTGACCCGCATGCTGACATCGACGTGAGTTTCCATCGGCGTTCCCCTCAGCCCGAGACGAGCGGCGCGAGCGTCCGCCGGGCGAGCACTCCGGCGAGATGCCGCCGCATCGCGGCGTCGGCGTTGAGATCCTCGAAGGGATCGAGCTCCTCGGTGAGCGAATCGGAGAGCCGGCCCGCGAGCGCGTCCGACCACCCCTCCCCCTCGAGGAGCGCCGCGGTCCGGACGGCGGAGACCGGCCGGTCGCCCGCGGCGAAGAAGACGAGCCGCCCGCCCCCGCCGAAGCGGCCGCCCTCGACCACGACGTGGGCCGCGAGCCCGATGATCGCGTAGTCCCCGTGGCGGCGCGCGAGCTCCATGAAGCCGGACCTCCACCCGGGCGCGATCTTCGGAACCTCGACCGCGGTGAGGACTTCGCCCGGACCCACCGCCGTCTCGTAGAGGCCCCGGAAGAACGAATCCGCGTCGACCGTGCGGCTGCCGCCCTTCCCGGCGATCGTCATGCGCGCTCCGAGGGCGACGGCGCATGCGGGAAGCTCGGCGGCGGGGTCCGCGAACGCGATCGAGCCGCCGAACGTGCCGCGATTGCGGATCGCGGGGTGGGCGATGTGCGGCATCGCGCTCGCGAGGAGCGGCGCGTGTTCCGCGACGAGGCCGGACGTCTCCACGTCCACGTGCCGGGTCATCGCCCCGATCCGGAGATGGTCGCCGGCGTCCTCGATGCCCGCGAGACCGTCCACCCGGCCGATGTCGACGAGCACCTCGGGCGCGGAGAGGCGCATGTTGAGGGTCGCCATCAGGCTCTGGCCGCCGGCGAGGATGCGGGCGCCGTCTCCGCGCTCGTCGAGCACTCGAATGGCATCGTCCAGGGTCCCGGCCCGGACATAGGCGAATGGTGCCGGCTTCATGTGCTGCTCCCTCCTCCGGCGCCCGGTTGCCCGCCGCCGCCTTCCCGGCTTGTCCCGACTACTTCCCGGTGGCCGCGCGATACCAGTCCACGATCCGGCTTCCCGTCCAGAGCACGGTGCCTTCCGCACTCGATACCTCGTCCAGAACCCGCTCGAAATACTTGATCCGGAAAGGAGTCCCGGAGATGTAGGGATGCACCGCAATGGCCATCACGCGGGCGCTCCCCTCCCCCTCCCGATCGAGGCGCTCGAGGCTGTCCATGCACCGGTCGTAGAACTCCGCCGCCTTGTGGTGCTGGATGAGCATCATCGGGATGTCGTTGAGCTCCACCGTGTAGGGGATCGACGTGAGGGTGCCGTGCTCGGTGCGGATGTCGAAGGGCTGGTCGTCCATCGGGAAGTCCGCGACGTACTCGATGCCGGCCTCCGCGAGGTGGTCCGGGGTCTCGAAGGTCTCGGTGAGCCCCGGCCCCATCCAGCCGCGCGGCGCGCGCCCGGTGAAATCGCGGATCGTGTCGATGGTGCGGCGGATGTCGTCGCGTTGGTCGTCGATGAGGTGGGTGGGCCGCTGATGGTAGGCGTGGCCGAGGAACTCCCACTCCGCATCCCGCGCCGCCCCCGCGATGCGCGGGTACTGGACGCAGACCGAGCCGTTCACCGACATCGTCACCGGGATCCCGCGCGAGACGAGCGCCTCGTGGAATCGCCAGAACCCCACCCGCATCCCGTACTCCTGCCACGACCAGTTCGGGATGTCGGGGATGTGGACCTGGTTCCCGGGGGGCGGGAGCACCGTGCGCGGCATCGGCCGCTCGATGTCCCAGTTCTCGATGTTCACGATGACCCAAACCGCGACCCGCTTGCCGCCGGGAAGCGCGAGAGGCGGGCGGTCGGCCATCGCCGAGTAGTCGATGCGATCGCGCGGCTTCATCACCATCGGGGCGTGTCTCCCTGCCGGTCTGCGCCGCCCGCCCGCGCCGGGACGGCCGGACGAACGGCATCGCAACCGAACATAGGCGGGGCCGGCGGACCTGTCAACGAATCACGTTACCTGGTGCAATATGTGGATGATTCTGTTTATATTCTTACAGGGAAAATCATGGTACTCTTCCATCATGAAAGCTATCCAAATCACCTTCGACGAAGCCCTGCTGGAGAAGCTGGACCGACACCCGACCGTGCAGGAACGCGGTCGCTCCGCGGTCTTGCGAGAAGCTGCCGTCGAGTATCTGAAGCGTCGAGAGGCGGACGAAATCACCCGCCGTTATCGAACGGGATATCAGGACGTGGCCGCCCTCGACGACGAGCTCGACGGATGGTCCGGCGAGGGAGCATGGCCGGAAGACTGACGCCGCGGGTTCGACGCGGCGAGATCTGGCAGTACCGGTTCAAGTTGCCCGACAAGCGCCGGCCCGTTGTCGTCCTGACCCGCCAAGAGGTGCTCCCCCTGCTCCGCACCGCGATGGTAGCGCCCGTCACCTCGACCATTCGTGGCTTGCCGAGCGAGGTGCCGGTCGGTGTCGACGAGGGCCTGAAGCACCCGTCCGCCATCAATCTGGATCACGTCCAGACCGTCGAGCAACGCCTCCTGCACGAATTTGTCGGCACGTTGAGCGAGGCCAAGATGCGTGAAGTGTGCCGCGCCCTGGCCCTTTCCACCGGCTGCGCGTAGCGGCTCGGAGCTACCCTCCTCCGATGGCGGCATTGACGGCGGGCATCACCTTCTCGGCCATGAGCTCCATCGAACGGCGCCCGAGCGCCTTGTCCTCCCAGTCCTTGCCGGCGTAGAGGAGGGTCCCGAAGTCCCCCGTCACCTCCCGGAAGGCGAGGAGCTGGTCGGTCACGCTCTCCGGGTCTCCCGCGAGAACGAGGCGGTCCACGATGAAGTCGAGGGTGAGCTCTTCGTCGAGGAAGTCGGCCGTCGGCTTGAACGCGGCGTGCCGGCCGAGCTTCCTGAGCTTGGTGAAGAGCTGGCGGTAGTAGAAGCGGTAGGGGCTCCGCTCGTTCGCCCGCCCGTAGTCGAGGGCGGTCCGGTGGTCGTCGTGGACGAAGACCGAGCGGGCGACCCGCCAGTCGGCGGGATCCGGGGTCCGCCCCGCCTCCTCGCAGCCCTTGACGTAGTTTGCCCAGTGGGTCGGGACCCAGTTCTCCATCAGGAAGTTCGCGGAGATGGGGAGGAAGCCGCGGCGCCCCATCTCGGTCGCGGTCGAGGAGTGCGGAGCGACCACCGTGCCGAGGATCGGGGGGTGGGGCTTCTGGTAGGGCTTGACGATCGGGCCGAGCCCGACCTCCGGGAAGAGGGTCTCCCTCGTCGTGATCTTCCAGTGCCTGCCCTCGAGGTCGTAGGGCGCCTCGCCCTGCCAGATGGCCACGATGTGGCCGATGGACTCGGAGAACATCTCGCGCCGATCGAGGCCGCGGATGCCGAGCGCCTCCGCGTCCGACTCGAGCGCCCCGGGGCTGATGCCGAACAGGAACCGCCCCTTGAGGAGGTGGTCGAGCATCGCCGCCTGCGCCGCGATGACCACCGGGTGGGCATGCGACAGGTTGGTCGTGCCGGTGCCGAGCTTGATGTTGCGGGTCTCGGAGATGAGGCTCGCCTGGAAGAGCATCGAGTTGGTGATGCTCTCGGCCGCGTCGGTCAGGTGCTCGCCGACGTACGCCTCCGAGTAGCCCAGCCGGTCGGCGAGGATGACCGCCTCGCGGTCCTCTTCGAGCGTCTCCGTGTAGTCGCGGTCCAGCCGGTGCACCGGCATGGTGAAGAAACCGAGCTTCATGGAACCTCCAGGCGGATGTGCCGCGCGTCCTCATCGCCCCCGGCGGGCGTCGCCGCCCCGTCCGCCCCGCCCCGCGGCCCCTGCCGGACCCGGCCGGACGGCACGGAGGAATCGCCGGTTCCGGCGTGCCGGCCGGGGCGCTCGCGGGCACCTTCCCGCACCGTCCGGCGCCGCCCCGGAATCGGCCGGTGGGCATGGTACACTCCGGCCGATCATACGCCTGAAGGCTCTGCGAAGTGGAGGACATCTACATGGAATCATTCGGAAAAAAGAGACGGGTGGGCTCGTTGACGAAGTCGCTCGCGGCGCTCGTCGCGGCGGCCGGGATGGCGCTTGCCGCGCCCCTCCAGGCCGCCGACACGATCAAGATCGGCTTCGGCATGGCGCTCACCGGCGGCCTTGCCGGCGCCGGCAAGGGCGCGCTCATCGCGATGCAGGTGTGGGCCGAGGACGTGAACGCGCGGGGCGGGATCCTCGGCAAGCAGGTCGAGCTCGTCTACTACGACGACCAGACCAACCCGGCGACCGTGCCCGGCATCTACACCAAGCTCCTCGACGTCGACGAGGTCGACTTCGTGGTCTCCGGCTACGGCACCAACCTCATCGCGCCGGCCATGCCCATCGTGATGCAGCGGGGGCTCGTGTTCCCGGCCTTGTTCGGCCTCGCGGTCAACGAGAAGTTCAACTACGAGAATTACTTCCAGATCATGCCGGCCGGCCCCGAACCGATGACCGACTGGTCGCGGGGCTTCTTCGACGTCGCCATGGCGCAGGACCCGGCCCCGAAGACCATCGCGATCGTCTCGGCGGACGCGGAGTTCGCACGCAATGCGGCGACGGGAGCGCGGCAGACCGCCAGCGAGCGCGGCCTGGAGATCGTCTACGACGAGTCCTACCACCCCAAGACGGCGGACTACTCCCCCATCGTCAACGCCATCCAGGCCCGCAATCCGGACATCGTCTTCGTCGCCTCCTACCCGCCCGATTCGGTCGGGATGGTGAAGGCGGCGACCGAGGTCGGGCTCAGGACGAAGCTCTTCGGCGGCGGCATGGTGGGGCTCCAGTTCGCCTCCATCATGACCGCGCTCGGGCCGAAGCTGAACGGCATCGTCAACTACGACTTCTGGGTGCCGGAACCCACCCTCAAGTTCGAGGGCGTGGAAGAGTTCCTCGCGAAGTACCAGGCGGCCGCCGAGGGCAAGGGGGTCGACCCGATCGGCTACTACCTCCAGCCCTACGCCTACGCCTACCTCCAGGTCCTCGACCAGGCGATCACCGCGGCCGGCAGCATGGACCATGCCGAGATCGGCGCGTACATGCGCGACGCGGAGTTCGACACCGTCGTCGGCAAGGTCAAGTTCGCCCCGAACGGCGAGTGGGCGAAGACCCGGGTGCTGATGGTCCAGTACCAGGGGATCGAGGACAACGAGCTCGCGACCTTCACCAAGCAGGGGACGCGGGTGGTCCTGTACCCCGAGGAGTGGGTGTCGGGGAAGCTCAACTACCCCTACGCCGAGTAGCCTCCCAGCCAGGTACGAAGATTCTGAAAGAAGACGATCCGGAGACGCCGTCCCGCCCTTCGCAGGACGGCGTCTCCGGGATCCCGGCCGCCCGTGTTCTCCCTTGAGCTCCTCGCGAACGCGCTCGTCGCGGGCATCCTGCTCGGGGGCTTCTACGCGGCGGTGAGCCTCGGCCTCTCCGTCGCGTTCGGACAGCTCAACATCGTCAACATCGCCCACCCGGCGTTCGTGATCCTCGGCTCCTACATCGCCTACATGTGCAACAGCCGGTGGGGACTCGACCCGATTCTCGTGGGGATCGCGTTCACTCCGGTCTTCTTCCTCCTCGGCGTCGGGGCCTACCGGATCTACTACGAGAGCTTCGAGCGCAAGGACGACGAGGCCCTTCGCGGCCTCGCCTTCTTCTTCGGGGTGATGTTCATCATCGAGGTGGGGCTCATCATGGCGTACGGGGTGGACTTCCGCACCGTGCAGGCCCCTTACATCGGACAGTACTGGAGAATCGGCGGGGTCGGGGTGCCGACTCGCATGTTCGTCCCCTTCTGCGTCTCCCTCGCCATGTTCGCGTGCGTGTACCTTTACCTCTCGCGCACCTTCAACGGCCGCGCGATCATGGCCGTCGCCCAGGACCGGCTCGCGCTCCAGCTCATGGCCGCCGACCCGGTCCGGATCAAGCAGCTCGGCTTCGGGATCGGCATCGGCACGACCGCCCTCGCGGGCGCGCTCCTCATCATCATCATCCCCATCGAGCCCTCGGTCGGAAGGCTCTATATCGGCCAGGTCTTCGCGATCGCGGTCCTCGCCGGGCTCGGCTCCATCCCCGGAACCCTCGTCGCGGCCCTCATTCTCGGCATCGCGGAGAGCCTCGTCTCGACCTTCTTCGGGCCGTCCTGGGCGCCGGCCGTCGCGTTCGGGATCCTCCTCCTCGCCCTCGCGTTCCGGCCCCAGGGTCTGTTCGGCCGATGAGGCTCCGCGGGCGGTGAGACTCGACGCATTCCACGTCACGGCGATCGTCATCGCCCTGCTCGGCGCGGCGGTGACGATCTTCGACCTTCTGCCGATCAACAAGTTCGTCTTCTTCGCGGGCTACGTCGTCCTGCAGTACGTGGTCCTCGCCACCGCCTGGAACATCATGGGCGGGTACATGGGGTACGTGAACTTCGGCACCGCCGGATTCTTCGCGGTCGGGGCCTACACCTCCGTCGTGCTCTACAACCTCATGAAGGCCCCCCTCCTCCTGATGATTCCGGTCGCGGGCGTGGTGTGCGCCCTCCTCGGGCTCGGCATGGGATACCTCACCCTGAGACTCCGCGGGGTCTTCTTCGCCATCGCGACCCTCGCCATGGCCATCGTCCTCGAGACCCTGGTCGTCAACTGGGACTACGTCGGCGGAGCGACCGGGGCCTACATCCTCCGCGCCCGCGAGATTGCGCCATTCGGCGACTACGCCGAGTTCCTGTTCTTCGTGATGCTCCTCCTCGCCATCTTCGCGGTGACCGTCGCGCGCTGGATCGAGCGCTCGAAGATCGGCCGCGGCTTCGGCGCCATTCGCGACGACGAGGTGGCCGCGGAGTGCGCGGGCGTCCCGACCCTTCGCCTCAAGCTCGTCGCGACCACCGTCTCCGGGTTCCTCATGGGGGTGGCCGGCGCCCCGTTCGTGCTCTACGTGGGGTTCGTCGAGCCGTCGTCCGCGTTCAACCTCGTCTACGCGGTCAACTCCATCGCGATGCCGATGATCGGCGGCGCGACCACCTGGGTCGGGCCCCTCATCGGCGCGCTGCTGCTCGGCTCCGTGCAACAGTGGGCCACGGTGAACATCTCCTCCGAGCTCAACCTCCTCATCGTCGGCGTGCTGCTCGTGTTCTTCGTGATCGCGGCCCCCGAGGGCATCGTCGGACTGGTCCGCAAGTGGCGCAGGAGAAACGGGCGATGAACCGCAAACGGCTCCTCGACGCGCGCTCGGTCACCAAGCGCTTCGGCGGATTCATCGCCCTCGACGAGGTGAGCCTCGAAGTCGGCAAGGGGGAACGCTTCGGATTGATTGGCCCGAACGGCTCCGGCAAGACCACTATGATCAACTGCATCTCGGGGACCCTCGCGAACGACGGCGGCGAGATCGTCTTCAAGGAGGCGGTGCTCGACGGGAAGAAGCCGCACGAACGGACCCGGCTCGGCATCGCGCGTTCGTTCCAGATCCCGAAGCCGTTCCGGTCGATGACGGTGCTCGAGAACCTCGGCATCGCGCTCGAGTACGCGAGCGGCGCCGGCCCCCGGGAGGTCGAGGACCGCGGCATGACGATCCTCGAGACGATCGGCCTCGCGGACCGGGCCGCCGAGAACTCGGGGAAGCTGACGCAGATCGACATGCGAAAGCTCGAGCTCGCCCGGGCCATGGCGACCGAGCCCGAGCTCCTCATCTCGGACGAGGCGATGGCGGGGCTCTCCTCGACGGAAGTGGACGACATTCTCGAGATCCTGTTCCGGATGAACGAGCGCGGCATCACGATCATCATGATCGAGCACATCATGCGGGCGGTGATGCGCTTCTCGGAGCGGATCGTGGTGCTCGACGCGGGGCGCCGGATCGCGGAGGGCAAGCCGGACGAGATCGTCAACAACCCCGACGTCGAGAGGGCGTATCTCGGTGAGTAGGCTCGGGTGAGCAGAATCGTCGTCGAGAACGTCGAGGCGGGCTACGGCTCGGTGCGGGTCCTGCACGGGGTCTCGGTGCACGTCGATTCGGGCGAGACGGTCGCCCTCCTCGGGACCAACGGCAACGGCAAATCGACCCTCATCAACTGCATCATGGGGATCGTCGTGCCGACGGCCGGCACGATCGCCCTCGAGACCGACGACGGCCAGACGATCGACCTCGTCGGCCGGAGCCCCCAGGAGGTGGTCGAGCTCGGGATCTCCCTCGTGCCGGAGGGGCGGCGCCTCTTCCCCCTCCTCACGGTGGAAGAGAACCTGATGCTCGGGGCGTTCCGGAGCACCGCGCGGGCGCGCATCGCGGCCAACCTGGAGTTCTCGTTCGAGGCGTTCCCGGTGCTTGGCCAGAGACGCCGCCAGCTCGCGGGCTCGATGTCCGGGGGCGAGCAGCAGATGCTCGCGATCGCGCGCGCCCTCATGTCCGAGCCCCGCGTCCTGCTCGTCGACGAGCCCTCCGTCGGGCTCGCGCCGATTCTCGTCAGCCGCGTGATCGCGAAGATCCGGGAGCTCAAGACCGAGCGCAGCCTCACCGTGCTGATGGCCGAGCAGAACTTCAACCAGGCGATCAAGATCGCGGACCGCGGCTACATCATCGTGCACGGCGACATCGCGTTCGCGGCCGCCTCCGCCGCGGAGCTCGCCGAGAACGAGATGGTCAAGCAGTACTATCTCGGGGTCTGAGCCGGCCGGCCCCGGTCATTCCATGGCCGACCGACCCGCGACACCGCATCTCCGCGGGGCAGGATGAGCATGGCGAAGCCCCTCCTCTCCATCGCCGACCTGCACGTGCGCTTCCGCACGAGCGGCGAGGCGGTCGAGGCGGTTCGCGGGGCCTCGCTCGAAGTGGGCCGGGGCGAGGCGGTCGCTCTCGTCGGGGAGAGCGGGTCCGGCAAGTCGGTCACTGCCCTGTCGGTCCTCCGGCTCCTTCCCTACCCGCAGGCGTGGCACCCCGGCGGGCACATCGAGTTCGACGGCGAATCCCTCCTCGACGCGCCCCCGGCGGCGATGCGGTCGCTCCGGGGGCGACGCATATCGATGATCTTCCAGGAACCGATGACGTCGCTGAATCCCCTCCACACGGTCGAGAAGCAGGTCCGCGAAGCGCTCCGCCTCCACCAGTCGATCGGCGCCGCGGCGGCCCGCGAGCGGGTCCTCGAGCTGCTCGAACTCGTCCATCTTCGCGATGCCGAGCTTCGCCTCGCCTCCTACCCCCACCAGCTCTCCGGCGGACAGCGCCAGCGGGTCATGATCGCGATGGCCCTCGCGAACGACCCCGACCTCCTCATCGCCGACGAGCCGACCACCGCGCTCGACGTGACCATCCAGGCCCAGATCCTCGAGCTTCTCCAGGAGCTCCGGAAGCGGCTCGGGATGGCCCTCCTCCTCATCACCCATGACCTCGGGATCGTGCGGAAGATGACCGACCGGGTCTACGTCATGAACGAGGGACTCATCGTCGAGTCCGGGCCGATGCGCCGGGTATTCGACGCCCCGGAGCACCCGTACACCCGCCACCTCCTCGCCGCGACCCCCGGCGGAGAGACCGATCCCGCCCCGCCCGAAGCCGACCACACGATGCAGGTGGAAGAGCTCAAGGTCTGGTTCCCGATCCGGCGCGGGGTCCTGCGGCGCACCGTGGGCCACGTCCGCGCGGTGGACGGAATCTCCCTCGAGGTCCGCGAGGGGGAGACGGTGGGCGTGGTCGGCGAGAGCGGCTCGGGAAAGACGACCCTCGGACTCGCGATGCTCAAGCTCCAGGCGAGCGAAGGAGGGATCGCGTTCCTCGGGCGGCCCATCGACGCCCTCCGCTCCCGTGCCCTCCGCCCGCTCCGCCGCGAGATGCAGATCGTCTTCCAGGACCCGTACGGCAGCCTCAGCCCGCGGATGTCGGTCGGGCAGATCGTCGAGGAAGGGCTCAGGGTGCACGAGATCGGGGGCGGCGCGGCGGAGCGCGAGGCGCTCATCGTGGAGGCGCTCGCCGAGGTCGGGCTCGACCCCGACTCGCGGCACCGCTATCCGCACGAGTTCTCCGGGGGGCAGCGCCAGCGGGTCGCCATCGCCCGCGCCATCGTTCTGAAGCCCCGCTTCGTCGTGCTCGACGAGCCGACGTCCGCCCTCGACGTCTCCGTGCAGGCCCAGATCGTGACCCTCCTTCGGTCGCTCCAGGCCCGCCACCGGCTCGCCTACCTCTTCATCAGCCACGATCTCCGGGTCGTGCGGGCAATGAGCCACGAGGTGCTGGTGATGCGGGATGGGGCGGTCGTGGAACGAGGCCCCGCGGCCCGGATCTTCCGCGAGCCGCACGAGCCCTATACGCGCGCCCTCGTGGCCGCCGCATTCGATCTCGAGTCGGCGGGCGCGGACGTGATTGGCGAGTAGCCGCCCGCCAACTCCATCGCGCCCGTCCTCCGCGGCCGCCGGGCGGGTTGCGGCCGCCACCGGGGCGAACGGGGCGCGCGCGCCGCGAACCGCCTCCGCCGACCCGAACCGTGACGCCTGGCCGCGGTCAGCGATTCCACCACGGAAGGTCGGAGAACGCCCTCAAGTCGACCTCGTGCGCCCAGGCGGAACGATGCTGGTGGGCGAGATGGTAGTACGTGTCGGCAATGGCGGACGGAAGGATCAAACCGTCGTGCTCCATCCCCCGTTCCTCGCGAAGCTGCCGGAACGCGTCCAGGCCGAGCATCTTGCCCAGGGTGTCGGGCGCATCCACCATGCCGTCGATGACGATGTGGACGACGTGAATGCCCTTGGCGCTGAGCTCGGCGTTGAGGGTCTGGCAGAGCATGCGCCGGCCCGCCATGGCCGCCGCGTGCGAGTGTTGCCCCGCGTTGCCCCGCATCGCGGCGGTGGACGCGGTCACCAGGATCGTCCCCTTGCCGCGCTTCTCCATGTGCGGGCAGACGCTCGCCGCGGTGCGGAACAGGGCGAAGGTCGCCATGCGCCAGCCCCGCTCGAACACCTTGTAGCTCGTATCGCCAAGCGCCCGGTCGCCGACCTGGGCGCCGAGGTTGAAGACCACGACCTCGATGGGACCGA
>JAJDXW010000011.1 GCA_022823045.1 Gammaproteobacteria bacterium | reverse complement strand
CCGAAGCTCCTCGACATCATCGAGGACCTGATCGGGCCGGACATCGCCGGACACCCGATCTGGAACATCCGCTCGAAGACGCCCCGCACGACCCTGATGACCGTGCCGTGGCACCAGGACACGGCGTACCTCGAGCCGGGGGCGGAGCGGACCGAGCAGCCCGTGGCGTGGGTCCCGCTCACCGACGTCACCGAGCGCAACGGCGCCCTCCAGATAATCCGGGGCGGGCACCGGACCGGTGCCGTCATCCCGCACCACCTGCATCGGAAGGTGAGCGATTCCAGGTCCTCGTTCCTCTACATCGAAGAGGACGACCTTCCCGCGGGAGAGGCCGTGACCCTGGAGGTCGAGTTCGGATCCGTCATCTTCCTCAACCAGTTGATCCCCCATCGATCGCTCGAGAATCATTCCGACGCGGTGCGCTGGAGCGTCGATTTCCGCTACCAGCACCCGGAGCTGCCGACGGGCCAGGAGGGGGTCGTGGACCCCATCGTCATGCGGGTCGACGGACGCCCCGACTTCGAGCCCGACTGGAAGACGTGGCTCGCCGCCTACGGCAGGCAGCACGACACCTACCGCGGCAAGTCGAAGCTCGACGAGTTCGACCCCGCCTACGAGGGTGACTGGATGAAGCGGTGGGAGTAGAGACCGGGGGGCCGAAGGAGCCCGCGGCTTCGGTTGCCGGCTCGTGCCGGGGATCGAGCCGAACCGGTGAGTCTCGCCGTTGCGAAGAGACGGACCCGCGTGCCGGGCAGCGTACTGGGCAACCGGCAGGTCATCGTTGGCAGGTTGCACTCCATGAATATCTCGAGGGCGATGCCCGGTCCCGCACGCCGGCGAGCCCTCGGATTGGGCACCGGGGTAAAATTGTGGAGGGTGAGCCGGTCGCTGCTGATTTGAGTGCAACCCGCATTCCGATGGACGATTCGCTCGCGAACGACGCCCGGGCGGAAGCCATGGCGCGAAAGTACGTCTGGTGGCAGTCGCCCGAGCGAACCCTGGCCGACCGGCGTCTTCTTCTGGCGCAGATGATGACCTTGGGCACCGTGGACGATGTCCGCTGGCTCGTCGAGCGCGTGTCCGAGGACACCTTGCGGGCCGTGCTCCGTGATCCTCCGGTTGGCGTGTTCAACGGTCGCTCGTGGAATTTCTGGCACCTTCGTCTCGGGTGCCATCCGGCACCGGCGCTGCCGGCAAGGCCCATGCCGCAGTGACCTTCTCGCCTCGGCTCGACAGATTGCCCGATGAGCAGCGCACCCTCTGGCCGGAGCTTGCCCGCGTCCCGAAGTCCTTCGTCCTCTACGGCGGCACCGCGGTCGCGATTCGGTTGGGGCATCGCACTTCGGTCGACTTCGACTTCTTCTCGTCAGAGCCTCTCGACTTCGACGAGCTCTTCGCGCTCCCCTTCGTCCGCAATGCGGACGTGCTTGAGCGAGATCCTGCAACGTTGACCGTCTCGACGCCCCGGGCGGAAACGGCGGCGCCGGTCAAGGTCTCTTTCTTCGGTGAGCTCGACATGGGACGGGTCGGTCATCCGGAACGCACCGAAGACGGCGTGGTGCGAGTCGCGTCAGTGCTCGATCTCTTCGCCACCAAGCTCAAGGTGCTGCTGCAACGGATTGCCGCGCGGGACTATCTGGATATCGCCGCAATCCTCGAGTCCGGCGTTCCCCTCGAAGACGGTCTCGGTGCGGCGGTCACCCTGTACGGCACCGAGTTTCCTCCGATGGAAGCGGCCAAGGCGCTCACCTGGTTCGAGACCGGCGACGCCCGAAATGTCGATCCCGCAACCCGCGAGCTGCTGAGCCGAACGGTGGCGGACTGGCGCTGCGCCGTTTCGACGATCGCCAAGTCCGAAGATCGGCGTCTCGGCCCCTAGCCGGCGGGTGGCGCGATGTCGATCAGATTCGGTTCGATGGCGGTCCCGTTCGTGCTGTGCTCGCCGCGGATCGCGAGGCCAGCGGGTCGGGTACCGCGAGTGCGCGGCAACGCCGGGACATGACGACTACTGGGACCCGCCGGCGGGGCGGGAGTCCCGCATTCCGGATTGAGAGGAGGTCTTGCGATGGCGACACGTGAACAAGCGGTCTCCGAGACGGTGTCGAGGAGCCACCCGCCCCGTCGGATCGACGTGGACCCGTGCCCGGTGAGGGTGCGGGTCGAGCTCGGGGGCGAGGTAGTGGCCGACAGCACGCGGGCGCTCGTGATGCACGAGGCGGACTACCCCCCGGTCCACTACTTTCCGCGGGACGACGTGCGGATGGACCTCCTCACCCGGACCGAGCACGCGACCCGCTGCCCGTACAAGGGGGACGCGAGCTATTGGACCGTTGAGGCAGGCGGACGCACGGTGGAGAACGCGGTCTGGAGCTACGAGGATCCGATCCCCGACATGACCGCCATCGCCGGTTACCTCGCCTTCTACCGCAACCGCATGGACGCCTGGTCGGAAGAAGACACCCTCCCGGACTGATTACAACTCGCCGCGGCGCGCCCCCGCGCGGCATCCGGCATTGCGGCATGAC
>JAJDXW010000300.1 GCA_022823045.1 Gammaproteobacteria bacterium | reverse complement strand
CCGTCCCCGACGAAGAAGCCACCGCAGAGGTCGAAGCACCACCCGTCCCCGACGAAGAAGCCACCGCAGAGGTCGAAGCACCACCCGTCCCCGACGAAGAAGCCACCGCAGAGGTCGAAGCACCACCCGTCCCCGACGAGGAGACCACCGCAGAGGCCGAAGCACCACCCGTCCCCGACGAGGAGGCCACCGCAGAAGTCGAAGCTCCGACCGTCCCCGACGAAGAAGCCGCCGCGCAGGCCGAAACTCCCGCCGTCACCGACGCCGACGCGCCGCCCGACGAGGAGGCCCCAGACGTCGCCGACGCCGGAGAGACATCTCCCAAGGGACAGACGTACACCGTCGACAACGGCGAGGAGTCGACGGACGATGATGTCCCGACGGACCTCGCCTTGCGTTCAAACGCCGAAGATGCACCTGGAACGCCGGTCGCCATGGCCGCTCCGGGAGTCGCCGGGCCGTCGATCGCCGCCAAGCCCGAACCATTCCCCACCTCTGGAGAAGCACCTGCGGCCACGACCCTCGACGAAGAGGCCGCCGAGTACGTCGCGAATCTCGCCAAACCCGGTGACGAGCCGATTCCCGGTGAGAGCGCGGATCACTTCATCGGCGCGGATCAGGAGATCCGGTTCGGACCGGCGCCGGCGGACGTTCCGCCCGGGTCCGGGGAAGAAGTCACGGCCGTCACGACTCCCGAGGATCCGCTGAGGTCCGGGCTCTCGGACGAAGACGCCGCCGAGCCCGCACCGGCCGCAAGGGAAGACGAAACCACCGCCCCGACCGAGAAATCGGTCAAGAGGCCCGCGGACGAGGACACCGCCGAGCCCACGCCGGCCGACGAAACGACGACCCCCAAGGAAGACGAAACCACCGCCCCGACCGAAAAAACGGTCAAGAAGCCCGCGGACGAGGACACCGCCGAACCCGCGCCAGCCGACGAAACGACGACCGCCAAGGAAGGCGAAACCACCGCCCCGACCGAAAAAACGGTCAAGAAGCCCGCGGATGAGGGCACCGCCGAACCCACGCCAGCCGACGAAACGACGACCGCCATTGAAGACGAAACCACCGCCCCGTCCGAAAAAACGGTCAAGAAGCCCGCGGACGAGGACACCGCCGAGCCCGCGCCAGCCGACGAAACGACGACCGCCAAGGAAGACGAAACCACCGCCCCGACCGAAAAAACGGTCAAGAAGCCCGCGGACGAGGGCACCGCCGAACCCGCACCGACCGACGAATCCGCACCGGCCGCTGGCGAGGACGAGCCGATGGCCGCCGGTGGCCAGCTCTTGAAGAAGGCCGACGACGACATCAGCGATCTCGTCTCCGACCGCGGCACGGCGACGACGCGGGAGGACGAATCAGCGGCCCCTGGCGAAGAGACGGCGGAGAAGCTCGCGAAGGGTGCCGACGAATCCGCCGCCGAGGCGGAACCGTCACCGGCCGCGGAGGAGGACGACGCGACGGCTCCCGCAAAGAAGCCGGCATTCCGCGGCACGGACGAGACCACGGCTCCGCCCGCGACCATCACCATCCGCGAACTGCTCGAGGGGACCGTCGAGGTCGGCGATCACGACGTCTTCTATGTGCACGCCGTCACGCCCGAAGACCGTCAGGGACTCTGGGGCATCATCCAGAAGGGAGTGACCGAGACCTTCGCCCGGGGAGTGCGGCTCACCATCGAAGGCCGGACGGACACCTACCAGGTCGCGGTTCCCCCCGACGCGGACGAGGTGCTCGAGGACCGATCGAGCTCGCAGTTCGGCCTCATGATCCACCGCAAGTCACGCGAGACGATCGTCTACAACCGCAGGCTCGGCCGACTGACCCTGGACCCCGACGTGACGCTCTACCCCGGCAACGAGCTCATCATCGTGGGGTTCGAGCCGGAAGAGCTCATCGACCTCTACAAGCACTTTGCCGGCCCCGATGGCGGTTGAGCGCATCGCGTTCCTCGCCGCGGACCACGCCCGGGACACCGCCCGGGACCTCGCCCGCCGCTATGGAGAGCATCCCGTCGAGGGCTCGGACGTCATCGTCGCCCTCGGCGGGGACGGGTTCATGCTCGACACGCTGCATCGGTACATGCAGCTCGGGATCCCCATATTCGGCATGAACCGCGGCACGGTCGGCTTCCTCATGAACGCCTTCCAGGAAGACCGGCTCGCCGAGCGGCTCCGCCGGGCCACTCCCACGACCCTGAGCCCGCTCCGCATGAAGGCGAGCCGTCTCGGGGAAGCGGAGGTGGAGCTTCTCGCCATCAACGAGGTATCGCTCCACCGCCAGACCGGGCAGGCGTCGAAGATCCGGGTCTCGATCGACGGCCGGGTACGGTTGGACGAGATCATCTGCGACGGCATCCTCGTCGCCACCCCGGCGGGCAGCTCCGCATACAACCATTCCGCCCACGGCCCGATCCTTCCCCTGAGCGCCGGCGTGCTCGCGCTCACCGCAATCAGCCCGTTCCGCCCCCGACGCTGGCGCGGGGCGCTGCTTCCCCGCGAGGCTCGCGTGCGCTTCGACGTGCTCGATCCCGAGAAGCGCCCGGTGAGCGCGAGTCCGGACGCGCGCGAGACCCGGGACGTGGTGTCGGTCGAGATCCGGGAGGACCGGGAGATCGAGATGCGGCTGCTCTTCGATCCCGAACGCAACCTCGAAGAACGCATCCTGAACGAGCAGTTCCGGCCCTGACGGGCGGGGCGCCCGCCCCCGCCCCCGCCCCGCGCCGTTCACCGACCCCGGTGGAAACACGCCCGCATCGCCCCCATAATGAAACTCGAGAGGAAGGCGAGCATGGGCATCGAGCGTCGCGCGAGATTTCGGATCGGGGACATCGTCCGCCACCGCATCTATCCCTTCCGGGGGGTCATCTACGACGTGGATCCGGAGTTCGCGAACTCCGAGGAGTGGTGGAACTCCATCCCCGCCGCGGTGCGTCCCTCCAAGGACCAGCCCTTCTACCACCTCTTCGCCGAGAACGCGCAGGGCCACTACAACGCCTACGTGTCGGAGCAGAACCTGCTGCGCGAGGACGACCCCCGTCCCATCGACCATCCCCAGGTGCAGGAGACGTTCAGCGCCCTGGAGAACGGCACTTACGTGCTCCACCCCCGCGCCCGGCACTGATCCTCCCGTTCCGGTCCACGGCCGGGATCCGCAGCCCGCACGGACCGCCACCCGACGCCGCTCGGTGTTAAGCTTTCCGAAGTCCCTCCGGAACCCCGGCGATCCGTCCATGCACGTTCAGAGCTTCACCGTCTACGACCTCCTCGCCCGCAATGCGGGCTGCTTCCCCGGCCGGCGGGCGCTCATCACCGAGAGCGGCGACGCCCTCACGTTCTCCGCCCTCAAGGATCGCGTGGACGCCCTCGCGACGGGGCTCGCCGAATCGGGACTCGGCAAGGGAGACCGGGTGCTCGTCATCGCCCAGAACTCCGCCGCCTACTTCGAGCTCTACTTCGCTTGCGCGCGCCAGGGGATCGTCCCCTATCCCCTCAACTGGAGGCTGTCGGCGGACGAGATCGCGCGTTCCTGCGAGCGGGCCCGACCGCACGCCCTCGTCATCGACGAGGCGTATCACGAGGTGCTTCCGGAGGACGGAGCGGGGTTCGAAGAGGTGACCCTCAAGGCTCAGGTCGATGGCGAGCCGCGCGCGGGATGGATCGCGTTCGACGAGCTCCGGGCCGCAGGCGAAACCGCCTGTCGACCGGAAGTCGTGGCCGACGACCCGTTCGCGATCATTCCCACCGCGGCGGTCGACGTCATCCCGCGGGGCGCCGTGCTCACCCACGCCAACGTCGTCACTTCCAACCTCCAGACCGCCGCCGCCATGGAGCTCGTCCCCGCCGACGGCAACCTGCTTGCCCTCCCCCTGTTCCACATCGCGGCCCTCGGCAGCGGGCTCGCGGTGATGCACGCGGGGGGGCAGAACGTGGTGATGCCCCGCTTCGATCCGGCCGAGGCGGTCCGTCTCATCGACCTCCACGGCCTCAGCTTCATCAGCGACTTCCCCCCGGTGCTGGTCAGCATCCTCGACCAGGCGATGGAGCAGGGAAGCGCCATCGAGTCGCTTCGCATCGTGAACGGGCTCGACGCGCCGGACACCATCGAGCGCCTGCACGCGGAGACCCGGGCCGAATTCTGGAGCGGCTTCGGGCAGACCGAGACCACCGGTTGGGTGACGCTGCAGCGCTTCCGCGAGCGGCCGGGCGCGGCGGGGGTCCCGGGGCCGGTGTGCCGGGTACGAGTGGTCGACGACTACGACCGCGACGTCCCGACCGGGACCGCCGGCGAGATCCTCGCCCGCGGACCCACCGTCTTCCAGGGCTACTTCGATCAGCCCGAGGTCAACGAGCACACCTTCCGGGGGGGATGGCACCACACCGGCGACGTCGGCCGCTTCGACGAGGACGGCTACCTCCACTACGTGAAGCGCAAGCCCGAGAAGGAGCTCATCAAGCCGGGCGGCGAGAACGTGTACCCCGCCGAGGTGGAGACGACCATCATGGAGCTGCCGGAAGCGAGCGCGGTGTGCGTGTTCGGGGTGCCGGACCGCAAGTGGGGCGAGGGGATCATGGCCGTCGTCGAGACCGCGGGCGGACTCACCGCGGAGCAGATCATCGACCACGTCGGCTCGCGCATCGCCCGCTTCAAGCGCCCGCAGCACGTCGCGTTCACCGACGCACTGCCCCGCGACGAAAGCGGGGAAATCGACCGCGACGCGGTCAAGTCGCGGTGGGCCGAGACCGTCTCCGGCTAGCTCGCCCAAGCCGCCCCGGAAACGGCGCCGGCTCTGGCGTCACCCTTCGGCGGTGACCGGGTCGATCATCTTGCGCACTTCCGTCACCACGGTGGCCGGGAACCCGCTCCTCTCCGCGTGCTCGTGGATAAGCTCCTCGCCGTCGGCGAGGTAGATGCAGAAGGTCTTGTCCCCCGCAACGTAGCTGTGCTCCCACTGGATGTTCTTCTTCTCGGCCTTCATTTCGGCCAGTACGCCGTTGGACTTCCCGGCCGCCTCGCGAAGCGCCTCGCGCTCGAAGGTGCCGACCTCGGGGATGTCGCGCTCGATCACGTATCTCGGCATCCTGATTTCTCCCGTTTCCTGAGGAACTGCCGCTCCGGATTATTCCTGATACGGAAGAATTGCAAAACCTCAGGCTCGCTCCCCGGGATTCCTTCCGCAGGGAGCTGCGGGGTCTGATTGGGGTCTTGCAGACCCCTTTCGACTCACTCATCCGAACCCGGGAACCCGCTCCGACCCCGATTCAGGCCCCGATTCCCGGGCCGCTCCGGACCCCGGAACGCCAGCGCGCACCGAGTACGCTACACTCGCTGCTAGAAAGGAAAGAAGGTGGCGGCCATGGGAAGAATCCGCGAAATGTTTCGTGATCGCCGCGTCTTTTCGTGGGCGCTTTACGACTGGGCCAACTCGGTGTTTGCGACCACCGTGATGGCCGGATTCTTCCCCGTCTTCTTCAAGCAGTACTGGAGCGCGGAGTCGGACGCGGTGGTGAGCACCGCCCAGCTCGGGTTCGCGAACTCGATAGCGAGCGTCTTCATCCTCATCGCGGCCCCGATTCTCGGGGCCATCGCGGACGGCGGCGGCGCCCGCAAGAAGTACCTCGGGGTGTTCACCGCGCTCGGCATCGTGATGGCGGCGGGGCTTTACTTCGTCGCGCAGGGAGACTGGGCGATGGCCGCCCTCGTCTACGTCCTCGCCACCGTCGGGTTCTCGGGCGGGATCGTCTTCTACGACGCCCTCATCATGTCCGTGAGCTCCCCGGACCGGTACGACGAGGTCTCCTGCTTCGGCTACTCCCTCGGCTACATCGGCGGGGGGATCCTGTTCGCGATCAACGTCGCGATGGTCCTCTCTCCCGCGACGTTCGGAATTCCGGACAGCGCCGCAGCAGTACAGATCTCCTTCATCACCGTCGCGGTGTGGTGGCTCGTCTTCTCCATTCCCCTGTTCCGGAACGTCCCCGAGCCGCCCCGGACCTCGGGCACCGCCTCGGCGGTCGCGACCGGGCTCCGCTCGCTCGCGAAGACCATCCGCGAGCACCGCACCCACCGGATGGCGCTCCTCTTCCTCCTCGCCTACTTCTTCTACATCGACGGGGTGCACACCATCATCCGGATGGCCGTCGATTACGGGCTCGCGCTCGGTTTCCCCGACGACAGCCTCATCGTCGCGCTCCTCATCGTGCAGTTCGTCGGATTCCCCGCCGCCCTCGTGTACGGCTTCGTCGCGCGGCGGGTCGGCCCCAAGCCGACCCTCTACTTCGGGGTGGTGGTGTACGTGGCGGTCACCATCTACGCCTACTTCATGACCTCGGTGATCGAGTTCTACATCCTCGCGGTGGTCATCGGCCTCGTCCAGGGGGGGGTGCAGGCCGTCTCGCGCTCGCTCTACGCGCGCTTCGTGCCCGCCGCCCAGAGCGGCGAGTTCTTCGGGTTCTTCAACATGCTGGGCCGGTTCGCGGCAATCATCGGGCCGTCCCTGGTGGCGATCACCGGCCTTCTCACCGGAAGCTCCCGACTCGGGATCCTGTCCGTGATCGTGGTGCTCGTGATCGGGGCGGTGCTCCTCACCTTTGTCCGGGAGCAGGAGGAGGCCGAGCCCGCCGCCGCCTGAGCGAACCCCGGGGGCACCGCCCCCTCGGAAACCGTGGGCTTCCTGCCTACGGCCCGCGGATCCCGGTTCAGTCGGAGTCGGCGGGAACGCGGTAGCGGGAGTCCACCGCCGGTTCGCCGTCGGTGACCACCTGGCCGCTCTCGACGAGGCAGAGCATGGCCGCGAACACCGAGCGGCCCGCGGCGGGGACGAGGCCGGGGGCGAGCCCGACGTACATCCGCGGCACCATGTCCGGGATCCGCCCGACCCCGTCGCGAAGGCAGGCGAGGATCTGCTCCTCACGCTCGCGGCGGTGGGCGATGAACGCGCGCACGTAAGGCTTCGGGTCATCAATGCACGGCCCATGGGTCGGCCAGTAGCGGACGTCGTCGCGGTCGAGGAGGCGGGAGAGGCTTCGCAGGTAGTCGCTCATGTCCCCGTCCGGCGGCGAGATTACGCTGGTCGACCAGCCCATCACATGGTCGCCGGAGAAGAGGATCCGGTCCTCGCGAAGCGCGAAGCAGACGTGGTTCGAAGTGTGGCCGGGGGTGTGCACGCACTCGAAGGACCACCCGTCGCCCTCGATGAGGTCGCCGTCGCGCACCTCAATCTCGGGTAAGAACTCCATGTCGCCGCCCTCCTCCACCTGGACCCCGTCTTTCCCCGAGCCGTGCGGTCCGTAGCCGTAGACGGCGCCCGCCCCCACCTTCGCCTTGAACGGCCGGGCGGCGGGCGAGTGGTCGTTGTGGGTGTGGGTGACGAGGATGTGGCTCACCTCCTCGCCGGCGACGGCGGCGGCGAGGGCCTCGACGTGGTCCGGGAGGTCCGGCCCCGGGTCGATGACCGCGACCCGGCCGCGCCCGACGATGTAGGTGCCGGTGCCGTAGAGGGTAAAGGCGCTCGGGTTGCGGGCGATCACCCGGCGCACGGGCACCGCCCCCGGCGGGGAGATGAGGTCGACTCTGCCGTACTCGAACTCGAGCTCGCGCCGGAAGGGGATCTCCACCGTCACTTTCCTGTCCTCCTGTCGGTGATGGCCCGAAGCCCGTTCACGAGCCGCCGTGCGCCGACCGCCATCGTGTCGCGGTCCACCGCCGCGTAGGAGAGCCGCAGGGAGCACCCCGCCTCCACCCCGAACGCGGACCCCGGAACCACCGCGACCCCGTGCTCGACGATGAGCTCGCGCACCACCGCCATGTCGTCGAGGGGCCGGCCGCCGCCGACCCGGATGAAGACGTAAAACGCGCCGTTCGCGGGCGGCGCCTCCACCCGGTCGCCGAGGCCGGCGAGGGCGTCGAGAAGGAGCTCGCGGTTCGGGGCGAACCCCTCGATGCGCGGTCGGCACCAGTCGATGCCCGCCTCCAGGCAGGCGAGGGCCGCGTGCTGCGAGATCGCGGGGGCGCAGATGATGTTCGTGTCCTGAACCTTGAGCAGGGTCTCCATGAGCCCGGCCGGGAACACCGTGTACCCGATCCGCCAGCTCGCGAACCCGTATGCCTTGCTGAGCGACCAGAACTCGATGGTGTGGGGCGCGCTCCCGGGAATCGCGCCCGGCGAGAAGTGCCGCGCCCCGTCGTGCACGAAGTACTCGTACGCCTCGTCGTGGAGGTGGTAGAGGCCGCGGTCCGCGCAGAGGGCGTTCACCGCCCGGAGGTCCGCTTCCGGGTAGGTCGCGCCGCTCGGGTTGTTGGGAGAGGTGGTCAGTGCGGCGCGGGTGCGGGGGCCGGCGGCGGCCGCGATGGCCTCGAGGTCGAGCTGGTGGTCCGGCCGGCAGGGCACGATCCGGGGCACCGCCCCGGCCATCCGGATCGCCATCTCGTGGTTGAAGAAGTAGGGCCGCGGGAGGATGACCTCGTCGCCCGGATCGGTGATCGCGATGAGGGCGTTCAGGATGCCCATGTTCGCGCCCGCGGTGACCATGATCTCCCGTCCGGCCGGGTCGACCCCGTTCTCCCGGGCGAGCTTCTCCCCGATGGCGGCCCGGAGCTCGGGCGTGCCTTCGTCCGGCTGGTAGAGATGGTGGGCGGGCGTCTCGGCGAACCGGGCGATCCGGTCTGCGACCCCGGAGGGCGGGCCGTACCCGACGACCCCCTGCCCGAGGGAAATGGTGCCGGGGTGGTGCCGGTAGAGGTCCATCACGATCGGGATGATCGGGGACTGGATGGCCGCGAGCCGCGCGGAGACCGGGGACGCGCGGGGATCCGCGGCAGCGGCGCTCACCTCGGCGCGCCCCGAACCGCCGATGCCGAACCGGTCACGTGCCCTCTCCGCTCAGGCATTGTCGAGGGGCGCGCACGCCCGTTCGAGCCACCCCCGGTCGGCACGGTCGAGGTCGGGGCCGAGGGTGTCGAGGACCCGCGCGTGGTACGTATCGAGCCACTCGCGCTCGTCCGCCGAGAGCAGCCCGGGCTCGACGAGGCGCTTCTCGATGGGGCACAGGGTGAGGGTGTCGAAGCGGAGGAACTCGCGGGGAGCGATGGCTTCGTCCCGGACCACCTCCACCAGGTTCTCGATGCGGATCCCGAACTCCTCCGGCTCGTAGTAGCCGGGCTCGTTCGACTGGACGTTGCCGGGCTCGAGAGGGACCGACGTCGAGCGGTGGCTGATCGACTGCGGCCCCTCGTGCACGTTGAGGAACGCGCCCACCCCGTGCCCGGTCCCGTGCGCGTAGTCGCGCCCCGACAGCCAGAGGGCGGCACGGGCGAGGGTGTCGAGCCGCGCCCCGGTGGTACCGGCCGGGAAGCGCGCGGTGGCGATCGCGACGTGCCCCTTGAGCACCCGGGTGTAGGCGTCGCGCTGCGCGCCGGTGGGCCGGCCGCCGAGGAGCAGGGTGCGGGTGACGTCGGTCGTCCCGTCGAGGTAGTGGGCCCCCGAATCGACGAGGAAGAGCCCCTCGGGGCGGAGGGGGACGTCGCTCGCCTCGTCCACCGAGTAGTGGATGATCGCCCCGTGGCCGGCGTAACCCGCGATAGTCGGGAAGCTCAGCCCCTGGAAGTGCTCGCCCTCGCGCCGGAACCCTTCGAGCCGGACGGCGGCGCTCATCTCCGTGATCCCGCCCTCCGGAAGGGAGCGCTCCAGCCAGTGGAGAAAGCGCACCATGGCGACCCCGTCGCGCCGGTGGGCGGCGCGGATACCGGCCAGCTCGACGTTGTTCTTGCATGCCTTCATGCGGGGAATGGGGGAAGGCGCGAACATCGGCTTCGCCCCATCGAGGAGACGCCCGCACAGGAAGCTCGTGGTCTCCGTATCGATCCACACCGTGGCCTTGCGGCGCCCGAGGGCGCGGAGAGTGCGGCGGATACCCGCGTAGGGCTCGATGCGGGCGGTGCGGCGGAGGTGGGCCTCGGCGGTCCGGTCGAGCTTGCCGCGGTCGACGTGGAGGACTGCCTCGTCCGGGGTCACCACCGCGTACGCGATGACCACCGGGTTGTAAGCGACGTCGGAGCCGCGCACGTTGAACAGCCACGCGATGGCGTCCAGGGTGGTGACGAGCAGCGCATCGGCCCCGCGCTCGCGCATCGCACGGCGCACCCGCCGGAGCTTGGACGCGCTCGTCTCGCCCGCGAATCGGGTGGGGAGGGGCACGACACGCGCGCGCGCCCGCCGGCCCGGCACCGGGCCGCGGACCGTGTCCACGAGGTTCTCGTCGACAGGCTTCAGGATCAGCCCGGCCGGAGCGAGCTTCTTCGCGATCTTGCGGGTTCGCTTCAGGCTGATTACGGCCGGGTCCACCCCCACCGCGGCCCCGCGCGGCAGGGTCCTCGCCAAGTGCTCCTCGATGGTGGGCACGTCCTTGTCGCCGACCGGAAACAGCTTGATCCCGCTGCCGCGCAACTGCTGCCGGGCCTGGAGGTGGTAGCGCCCGTCGGTCCAGAGGCCGCCTCCCTCGAGCCCGACGACGACGTCCCCGGCCGAGCCCGTGAACCCGCTCGTCCACTCGCGCCGCGCCCAGTGCTCCGGAACGTACTCGCTCTGGTGCGGGTCGCTCGACGGCACGAGGTAGGCGGCGAGCTCGTGCTCGCGCATCGCGTCGCGCAGGCGCGCGAGACGGGCACGGACCCCTCCGGCGGCCATGGGTCACCCGTCTCCGGCGGCGGTAGAAGACATGTGCGGACTGACCAAGGCTCGGCCTCCGTGGGGAGCTCGCGGGGCGGTCGCATGCGGCCCGGCCGATTGACCCGGCGCGGGACGGCCTATACTAGCCGAATGTCGGGGAAGATCCGGGTCGGGCTGGTGTTCGGGGGGCGCTCCTGCGAGCACGAGGTCTCGCTCTCCTCCGCCCGCTCGGTGTTCGACGCGATCGACCGCACCCGTTACGACCTCACCCTCATCCACATCGCGAAGGACGGCGAGTGGCGCCTCCCGGGCGGCGGTTCCGAAGCCGCGCTCCTCGGCCAAGGGACCGGGGGAGCGGCGGCCGAAGGGGGCGGCGGCCTCCCGCCCGCTCTTGCCGCCGGCCAGGCGGACGACGCGCACCCGGTTCTCCTAGCCTACCCGGACGGCGGGCGTCTCCTTGCCCGGGGGGCGGGCACCGCGGAGCCGTTCACGCTCGACCCGGCGGCCGGTTCCGGCGGCGACGGCGGGGCGGCCGGGGACACGAGCCTCGACGTGGTGTTCCCCCTTCTGCACGGCCCCTTCGGCGAAGACGGGACCGTGCAGGGACTCCTGGAGCTCGCGGGGCTCCCCTACGTCGGGGCGGGGGTCGTCGGGTCCGCCGCGGCCATGGACAAGGCGATGATGAAGCGCGCGTTCCGGGCCGAGGGGCTCCCTGTGATGGACTACCTCGTGGTCCGGCGCTCGGAGTGGCGACGCGACCCCAAGCGCGTCCAGGCGGAGGCGGAGGCCCGTCTCGGCTACCCGATGTTCGTCAAGCCCGCGAACCTCGGATCGAGCGTCGGGGTGTACCGGATCGACGGCTCCGCCGCCTTTCCCGGCCTCGTCGAGGACGCGGCCGGCTTTGACACCAGGGTGCTCGTCGAGGCGGCGGCGCAGGGCTGCCACGAGATCGAGTGCGCGGTCCTCGGCAACGACGACCCGGAGGCGTCGGTCGCGGGCGAGATCGTGCCGAGCCGCGACTTCTACGACTACAACGCGAAGTACGTCGACGACGCGTCGGAGCTCATCATCCCCGCCCCTCTCCCCCCGGAGACGAGCGAACGGGTCCGGGAGCTCTCGATCGCCGCGTTCCGGGCGGTCGAGGCACGCGGTCTTGCCCGGGTGGACTTCTTCGTCGAGCGGGGCGGCGAGCGGCGGGTGTACGTGAACGAGGTGAACACCATGCCGGGGTTCACCCCCATCAGCATGTACCCGAAGCTGTGGGAGGCGAGCGGGGTCCCCTACGCCGAGCTCATCGACCGGCTCATCCGCCTCGCCATCGAGGAGCACCACGATCGGCGCGACGTGCGCGCCGTCCTGTAGCGCGTCCGCCTATCCGACGAAGCGGCCGAGGCGCACGGCGGTGGTGCCGCGGCTCGCGCGGTGCGAGGGCATGATGAGCACGCACTCGTCGTAGGGGGTGGCGATGGCGGTATCCCCGTCATACCCGATCACGGTCCCCGCCTTCTCGATGACCTCCATCCCCCGGAAGGGGCCGGCGAAGCGGAACCGGTGGCTTCTGACCGTCACCGGCTGGGTCACCTCGATGAGCCTCGCCGCCGCCCCGTCCGCCGGGGGCGGCGGCTCCGGCAGCCGGACCCCGAAGTGGTCGAGGAAGCGGAACGCGACCCGCCTCGCCGTCTCCACCGTCTCGCGCTTCCAGTGCTGGCCGCACTCGACGAGGAGCGCGGCGCGCGGGCTCCCCGCGTCGGCGAACGCGGCGTAGTCCCGCATCCGGGGTCCCGCCACGTGGCCCGCGTCGCGCACGATGTGGGCGGAGAGGCCGAGCGCGCTCGCGAACTCCCGGCCCTTGCGGGTCGTGCCGCAAAGGGCAAGGGGGGCTGCGGCGTACTGCATCGAGTGCAGATCGAGGAGGTAGTCGACGTCGTCGAGGATTGGCCGGAGCTCGCGCGCCCGCCGGAGCTCCACGCTGTCGCGCCGGCCCCCGAGCACCTCGCCCGACCACAGCCGGTTGAAGTCCTCGTCCACGTAGCGGCTGAGGACGGGGTGCCCGGGGTCGAAGCGTTCGTAGGCGTCGACGTTCATGAACGCGAGGGTAAGGCGCCCGCCCGCCGGAAGGACCTCCGCCCGGAGCAGCTCGTCGAGCACGATCGCGCCGCAGAGCTCGTTGCCGTGCACGACGGCGCTCACCATGACGTGGGGCCCGGGCCGGCCGCTGTCCAGGGTGTGCACGTAGTCGACACCGGCGCTGCCCGCCCGCCAGCGGGCGAGATCGGGAGCCTCGATCTCGACCGCCTCGGCCGGCATCTCGAACTCGTCCGGGGGGTGGGCGCCGGCCTCCCGGCCGAGGATGGTCGCTCGGGCGCGCATCTCCGGGAGTTTACCCCACCCGCCGCCCTGGCCCGGCGCTCCGGCCCGCCGATTTCGATCGTCTACACTGTCGCCCGCCCATCCCCCCCCACGGAGAAGATTGCCCGATGCCGCAGGGACGATTCGAAGGAACCGATACCTATGTCGCCACCGAGGACCTGATGCTCGCGGTGAACGCCGCCATTACCCTCGAGCGCCCCTTGCTCATCAAGGGAGAGCCCGGCACGGGCAAGACGATGCTCGCCGAGGAGGTGGCGCGCGCGATCGACGCCCCCCTCATCCAGTGGCACATCAAGTCGATCACGAAGGCGAGCCAGGGGCTGTACGAGTACGACGCGGTCGCGCGCCTTCGCGACTCGCAGCTCGGCGACGACCGGGTCCACGACATCCACAACTACATCGTCCAGGGCAAGCTCTGGGAAGCCTTCGCCTCCAAGACGCGTCCGGTGCTCCTCATCGACGAGATCGACAAGGCGGACATCGAGTTCCCGAACGATCTGCTGCAGGAGCTCGACCGGATGGAGTTCTACGTTTACGAGACGAAGGAGACGATCAACGCGATCCACCGGCCGATCATCGTCATCACCAGCAACAACGAGAAGGAGCTGCCGGACGCGTTCCTCAGACGCTGCTTCTTCCACTACATCCGGTTCCCGGACAAGGAGACGATGACCCGCATCGTCGGGGTCCACTACCCGGATCTGAAGCAGGACCTCCTCCGGGAGTCGCTCGAGACGTTCTTCGAGATGCGCGAGGTCCCGGGGCTCAAGAAGAAGCCTTCGACCTCGGAGCTCCTCGACTGGATCAAGCTGCTCGTCGCGGAGGACATCCCGCCCGAGGTCCTGCGCAACAAGGACGTCCGGGAGGCCATCCCCCCGCTCTACGGCGCCCTCCTCAAGAACGAGCAGGACGTGCACCTGTTCGAGCGGCTCGCATTCCTGCACCGCCGCAACGCCGGCTGACCTCGCGTTCCGATCGCCCGCGATGCTGGTCGACTTCTTCTTCGGTCTTCGCCGGTACCACGTCCCGGTCGCGATCAACGAGTACCTGACCCTGCTCGAAGCCCTCGAGCGCCGGGTCGCGATGTTGAGCGTGGACGACTTCTACTACCTCGCGCGGGCGACGCTGGTGAAGGACGAGCGGCACTTCGACCGCTTCGACCAGTGCTTCGGGACGTACTTCAAGGGCATGGAGGAGTTGTTCGACGCGCTGCACGGGGAGATCCCCGAGGAATGGCTCCGCCGACAGGCCGAGCTCATGCTGAGCGAGGAAGAGAAGGCGCTCATCGAGGCGATGGGCGGCTTCGAGAAGCTGATGGAGGAGCTGAAGAAGCGCCTGGAGGAGCAGAAGGGGCGCCACCAGGGCGGCAACAAGTGGATCGGAACGGCCGGGAAGTCGCCGTTCGGGGCCTACGGCTACAACCCCGAGGGGGTGCGCATCGGGCAGCACGAGTCGCGGCACCGGCGCGCCGTCAAGGTCTGGGACCGGCGCGAGTTCAGGAACTTCGACGATACCGTGGAGCTCGGCACCCGGAACATGAAGATCGCGTTGAGAAAGCTCCGGCGCTTCGCGCGCGAGGGCGCGGAAGAGGAGCTCGACCTCGACGACACCGTGCGCTCGACGGCCCGCAACGGTGGACTCCTCGACATCAAGATGGTCCCGGAGCGGCACAACGCGGTGAAGGTGCTCCTGTTCCTCGACGTCGGGGGCTCCATGGACGACCACGTCAAGGTGTGCGAGGAGCTCTTCTCCGCCGCGCGCGGGGAGTTCAAGCACCTCGAGTACTACTATTTCCACAACTTCGTCTACGAGACGGTGTGGCAGGACAACCTGCGCCGCCATTCGGTGCGGATCCCGACGATGGACGTCCTTCACAAGTACAACGCGGACCACAAGGTCATCTTCGTCGGCGACGCGAGCATGAGCCCCTACGAGATCGCCTATCCCGGGGGGAGCGTCGAGCACTGGAACGAAGAGGCGGGGTCGGTCTGGATGGGGCGGGTGCTGGACGCGTGGCCCTACGCGATCTGGCTCAACCCGAAGCCGGAGAACATGTGGGGCTACACCCAGTCGATCGAGATGACCCGCGAGATCATGGGGAACCGCATGTACCCCCTCACCGTCGAGGGGCTCGAGAAGGGGATGCGCGAGCTGCGTCACCGCCGCTCGGACTGATCCTCGCGGGACGGCGAAAGGTCGCGCGGGCCAGGGACTCCCACCGCCGGTTCCGGGTAGCACCGCCAGTCAAGGAGTGTTTGCATGAACCTCATCGACGAGATCGTCGCCGCCCGCGACGAGATGACGGAGATCCGTCGTGACCTCCACCGACACCCCGAGCTCGCCTTCGAGGAGCACCGCACCGCGGAGGTGGTGGCGGAACGCCTGACCGCATGGGGGATCCCGATCCGCCGCGGCCTCGCGGGCACCGGAGTGGTCGGGACGCTGCGGTGCGGGCAGGGCAACCGGGCGATCGGCCTTCGCGCCGACATGGACGCCCTCGCGATGGACGAGCTCAACACCTTCGAGCACGTCTCGCAGCACCCCGGCCGGATGCACGGCTGCGGCCACGACGGGCACACCACGATGCTCCTCGGCGCGGCGCGCCACCTCGCGGAGCACGCGGGCTTCGACGGCACCATCCACTTCATCTTCCAGCCCGCGGAGGAAGGGGCGGGCGGCGCCGACGTCATGATCCGGGACGGGCTCTTCGAGGAGTTCCCGGTGGACTCGGTGTGGGGGATGCACAACTTCCCGACCGTGCCGGTCGGCAAGTTCATCACCCGCTCAGGATCGTTTCTCGCGAGCTCGGACACGGTGCGGGTCACCGTGAACGGGGTCGGCGGGCACGGCGCGATGCCCCACCTCGCGCGGAGCCCGGTGAACGCTGCGTGCGCGATCATCGAGGCCCTCAACGACTTCGTCGCCCAGGAGATCAACGCCCAGAACGCGGCCACGTTCACCGTCGGGCGCATCCGGGGCGGCGACGCGATCAACGTCATTCCCGATTCGGTCGAGTTCGCGGGCACGGTGCGCTCGTTCACCCACTCGGTCCGCGACCAGTTCGCGGAGGGTCTCGAACGGATCGTGGGCGGGATCTGCGCCGCACGCGGCATCTCCGCCGAAGCGGTGTACGAAAAGAACTACCCGCCGCTGGTCAACACCGAGGAGGAGACCGCGGTCGCGGCCCGGGTTGCGGCCAAGGTCGTGGGGCCGGAGAACGTCGACGCGGGGGCGGGCCGCATCATGGGCTCGGAGGACTTCGCCTTCATGCTGCAGAAGCACCCCGGCAACTACATCATGATCGGCAACGGCGAGGGCGAGCACGGAGGCTGCATGGTCCACAACCCCCACTACGACTTCAACGACGAGATCCTCCCCATCGGCGCCACCTACTGGGTGGAGCTCGCCCGCGAGCTCCTGCCGCCACGCTGACGTCCCGCCATGCCCAGGCGCCGGTCGATTCGATGGCGTCAGGGAGGAGGCCTGGGAGCGCGGGCTTCCAGCCCGCGTGCTGCATCCTTGGTGCCGGCCGACTCGCTGACGGCGGTTGACGCGCCGTGGCGGCGGGCCTAGGATGCGCGCCATGAACGCACTGCTTGCGCTCCTCGCTCTTACCGGGACCCGGAGGGGGTCGGCCGGAACGTAGTGCTGCGCTGAGCGAACCGTTACGAAGCCCGCCCCCGGAAACGAGGGCGGGCTTTTTCTTTTCTGGAGGGACGAGACAATGAGCGAATCGACCCCGGCCCGCGAGGCTCCCGCGCCGGTAGCCTGGCCGGCCCCGCAGGCTCCCGGGCGGATGCCCATCGAGAAGTACCGGACCTTCGCGCCCATCGACCTGCCGGACCGCAAGTGGCCGGGCCGGGTCATCACCCACGCGCCCATCTGGTGCAGCGTCGACCTTCGCGACGGCAACCAGGCCCTCATCAACCCGATGGACCACGAGCGCAAGAAGCGCATGTTCGAGACCCTCGTCAAGATGGGGTTCAAGGAGATCGAGGTCGGCTTCCCCTCCGCATCGGAGACCGACTTCGACTTCTGCCGCTACCTCATCGAGAACGACGCGATCCCCGACGACGTGACCGTGCAGGTCCTCACCCAATCTCGGCCCGAGCTCATCACCCGCACGTTCGAGAGCCTCGCGGGCGCGAAGCGGGGGATCGTCCACCTCTACAACTCGACCTCGACCCTGCAGCGGCGGGTGGTATTCGGGCTCGACCGGGCCGGCATCACCGAGATCGCGGTGAACGGCGCGAAGCTCGTCCGCGAGCTGGCCGAGGCCCGCCCCGAGACGGAGTGGATCTACGAGTACTCCCCGGAGAGCTTTACCGGCACCGAGCTCGACTACGCGGTCGAGATCTGCGAGGCGGTGATGGACGTGTACGAACCGACCCCGTCGAAGCGCATGATCATCAACCTGCCGGCCACCGTCGAGATGGCGACCCCCAACATCTACGCCGACCAGATCGAGTGGTTCGGCCGCAACCTCCGCAACCGCGAGAGCATCATCCTGAGCCTCCACCCGCACAACGACCGGGGCACGGGGGTGGCGGCGGCGGAGCTCGCGTTCATGGCCGGGGCGGAGCGGATCGAAGGGACCCTGTTCGGAAACGGGGAGCGCACCGGCAACGTGGACGTGGTGACCCTCGCGCTCAACATGTTCACGCAAGGGGTGGACCCCGAGCTCGATCTCTCCGACATCGACCACCTGCGGGGGGTCGCGGAGCATTGCAACCAGCTCCCCGTCCACCCGCGCCACCCCTATGCGGGCGAACTCGTCCATACCGCGTTCTCCGGCTCCCACCAGGACGCGATCAAGAAGGGCATGACCGCGAACACCGCGTCCAACTCGCCGGTTTGGGAGGTGCCCTACCTTCCCATCGACCCGGAGGACATCGGGCGCACCTACGAGGCGGTCATCCGCATCAACAGCCAGTCCGGCAAGGGCGGCGTCGCCTACATCATGCAGGAGGAGTACCACCTGGACCTCCCGCGTCCCCTCCAGATCGAGTTCAGCCGGATCGTGCAGTCGGTGACGGACGAGAGCGGGCTCGAGATCTCGTCACAGGAGATCTGGGATCTCTTCGAGAAGGAGTACCTCGGCTGCAACGGGCGCTTCGATCTCGTGGAGCACCGCATGGCACCCGACACGCATGCCTCGGACCGGGTGGTGGTGACCGGGACGCTCCTCGTGGACGGGGAGACCCGCATCGTGACCGGGAACGGCAACGGCCCTATCGACGCCTACACGAGCGCGCTCGCGCGGGACCTCGGCATCGAGGTGAACGTGCTCGACTACAAGGAGCACGCGACGGGGCACGGGGCGAACGCGACCGCCGTCGCCTACGTCGAGGTCGCGCGGCCGGGCGGCGACTACCTGTACGGGGTGGGGATGGACCCCAATATCGTGATGGCGTCCCTCCGGGCGGTGACGAGCGCGGCGAACCGGCTCCAGCGCAACGGAGGCTAGCCGGGGAGAGTAGTCAGGCGAAGCGGTCGGGACGGAAGGGAGCGAGGTCCACGCTCGGCGGCGCGGTGCCGTCCACCAGCTCCGCGATGAGCTTGCCGGTGATTCCGCCGAGAGTCATTCCCAGGTGCTGGTGCCCGAACGCGCAAAGGATGCGGGGGTC
>JAJDXW010000217.1 GCA_022823045.1 Gammaproteobacteria bacterium | reverse complement strand
ATCTTGTGCGGGCCCTGCGCACCGGCCTCGACGTAGCGAAGCCCGCGCGCGATCGCGAACTCGATGGCCTGGTAGTAGCACGCCTCGAAATGCAGCATGGGGTGGTCCTCGATGCACCCCCAGTTGCGGCCGTACAGGGTGTCGCCGCCGATGAAGTTGAGGGCGCCGGCGATGTAGCGGCCGGCGCGCCGGCACATCACGAGCAGGGTCCGGTCCGCGAGGGTCTCTCCGACTAGCCCGAAGAAGCGGCGGTTGAGGTATGGCCGACCCCACTTCCGGCTCCCCGTGTCGAGATAGAACTCGTGGAACGCGTCGAAGTGGTGCTCACGCAGGTCCGAGCCGGTCACCCACTCCACCTCGATGCCGTTCTCGAGCGCGATGCGCCGCTCGCGCCTCAAGTTCTTGCGCTTCTTGGAGCTCAGCCGTCCGAGGAAGTCGTCGAAGCTCGCGTATCCGTCGTTCTCCCAGTGGAACTGCTGGTCGGTGCGCCGGAGAAAGCCGAGCGCGGCGAGCCGCTCCCACTGGTCCGTCTCGAGGAAGTTGAAGTGCAGCGAGGAGACCTCGAACTGGCGAGCGATCTCGACACACCCCGCGACGAGGTGGGTCTCGACCTCGTGATCTGCCCGCTCGGCCTCCGGCCGCACCAGCAGCCGCCGTCCGGCGGCGGGGGTGAACGGGACCGCTCCGAGGAGCTTCGGGTAGTAGCGCCCGCCGGCGTGCTCGAAGGCCTCCGCCCACCCGTGATCGAAGACGTACTCGCCCTGGGAGTGCCCCTTGACGTAAAGGGGAGCGAGGCCCACCACCGCATCGTCCCGGTCCTCGAGGACCGCGTGGCAGGGAAGCCAGCCGGTCCTCGGGTGGACCGATCCGCTCGCCTCCAGCGCGTGCAGGAAGGCGTGGCCGATGAAGGGATTGAGGGGGACGCCGGGCGGTTGCGCACACGCGTTCCAGTCGGCGGCCGGAACCTCCGCGATGTCGTTGACGGTGCGGAGCGTGTAGCGCGCCTCGGCCGCCATCACTCGAGAGTTTCGAGGAGCCGCAGCATGAGCCGGGCCCGGGGCTCGAGAGACGAGAAGAGCAGGTGCTCGTCGTGGCTGTGCGCCCCGTGCCCGTCCACTCCGAGCCCGTCGAGGGTCGGCACCCCGAGGGCGGCGGTGAAGTTGCCGTCGCTCCCGCCGCCGGTCTTGACGTCTCCGAGGTCGAAGCCGATCTCCGCCGCCAGATCCTTCGCGTGCTCGAAGAGGGCCTCGATCTCCGGGCTCTTCTCGTAGGGAGGGCGGTTCATGCCGCCGGTCACCTCCAGTGCGACGTCCGGATCGAACGCGGCGAGACCGAGGATCCGGGCGCACATCTCCTCCCCGACCTCCGCGTTCGGGACCCGCATGTCGATCTCCGCCCGACACTCGGCCGGCACCACGTTCGAGCCCGTCCCCCCCCCGACGACCCCCACGTTCAGGGTCACCCCGCGGTCGTAGTCGGTCATCTCCTCGAGGCGCAGGATCTGCCGGGCCATCTCGCGGATCGCGCTCCGGCCGTCCTGGTGCCGTACGCCCGCGTGGGACGGACGCCCGACTGTCCTCATCTCGAAGATCGCGACGCCCTTGCGGGCGGTGACGATGCGCCCGCCGTCGCGGGCCGGCTCGGTGACGAGGACGTAGCGGTTGGCCCGCGCCGCCTCCTCGATGACCGCACGCGACGTGGGGCTCCCCACCTCCTCCTCCGGCACGAACAGGAAGGTGACGGGGAGCGGGGTCGCGCGGCCGCTCCGCACGAGGTGGCGGAACGCGTACCAGGCGAGGCAGGCCCCGCCCTTCATGTCGTAGATCCCGGGGCCGTAGACCCGGTCTCCCTCGCGGCGGACGGGGAGGACCTCCTCGATGGTTCCGTTGGGATGGACGGTATCGAGGTGGCTCAGCACGAGGATCCCGGGGCCCTCCCCGCCCCACTCGCTGCGCGCGGCGAGGATGTCGCCGAAACCGTCCCGGCCCGGGGTACGCTCGACGCGGGAGGTGAGGGGCCGCATGGCCGACTCGACGTGGTCGACCATCCGGTTGACCGCCGCCCCATCGTGGGAGGGCGACTCGATCCGGACCCAGTCGAGGATCGCCTCCAGGATCTCGTCGGCGTCGACACGAGGCTCGTTGCGGCCCCCCTCCAGGGCGGGTGGGGGGGATCGATCCGGAGCGGACGGGCGGGATCGATCGGGGGCGGCGGGCGGGCGTGGGTGGTCGGGGCGTGCCATTGCGTGCGTTCCGGTGCGAGGCGCGATGGAACGCCAGTCTATCAATTGACCGTCGGGCAATTGACCGCCCGGCGCTTCGGGGGCCGGCGGCGCGAAAATGGGGTGAGGGCGAGGTCTCCGGATGCTCAGGCGGCGGCCCGCCGGAGCGCCGTCGTGAAGTCGATCCGGGTCGCCTCCGCGCGCAGGGCCGCGTAGCGGCGCGGCCGGTACTCCGTCCCCTGCGACTCGCGCAGATCGAAGCCGAACGCCCGCTTGCTCACCACGATGATCGGGGGGGCCTGGATGCGCTTGAAATAGTTCACCCGGAGCTGCCGGTCGATCCACTCGAGGTCCGCGATCCACTCCTCCGCTCCCGCGAAGTCGTCGAGGGAACCGTCCGAGCCGTCCCATCCGATACGCTCGAAGAAGCTACCTTCCAGCATCCATTCAAGGAATTCAACCAGATGATGACGATATTCGATCATCTGCCGCAGCACCGCGTCGTGGTATCCGTAGCGGATGGGGTCGCCGAGCCCCTTTGTCACGTCCTGCGCACCGGAGAGCTCCGCGCTCGGCACGGTGGAGCCGTCGTAGAGGTTGGCGGGGATCACCTCGCCCTCGAACACGGTCTCGTTGAGGTGTCGGGCGAGCGCGAACACGTCGGTCTTGTAGAGGTCGGCGATCGGCGCGATCGCGCCGTTCACGTCGCCGTACAGGGTGGCGTACCCGAGAGCGGTCTCCGTCTTGTTGCCGTTGTTGGTGAAGACGGCCCCGAACTTCGCCGCAAGGCCGGCGAGGACGTCCGCGCCCCGGATGCGGGCCTGCACGTTCTCGTCCACCAGGGTCGTGTAGTCCCCGTCGCAGGCGGCGAACCGGGCGCCACGCACGATCCCCGCCACGCGTTCGTACAGATCCTCGATCGGGCACACGAGGTAGTCCACCCCTAGGCGCGCGCAGAGCTCGTGCGCGTTGTTGCGGGTGAGATCGGAGTTGAAGCGGGTCGGCATGTTCACCGCGAGCACCCGCTCCGGACCGAGGACGCGGGCGAGAAGGGCGGTCACGAGGCTCGAGTCGACCCCGCCGCTCACCCCCACCAGGAACCGCGCGTCGCCGCCCCGCAAGCTGTCGAGGTGGCGGAGGCCGGTGGCCAGCGCGTTCAAGATGGCGTCGAGCTCACGAGCCCGCCCCGGCCGCGCCGCGAGCGCGACGCCGGGCACGGGCCGAACGTCGGTCTCGCGTCGTGACGCGGCCGGAGCCGCGTCCGGCGTTCCCCCCACCCGCAGCTCGCCTTCCTTCCACGCGGGGAGCGTGCCGACCACCCGACCGTCCGGCGCGTAGGCGGTCGTGTCGCCGTCGAAGACGAGCACGTTCTTGCCATTGTTCTGGGCGCCCACCTGGTTCACGTAGAAGAACGGAAGCGGGGAGCGGGCGAGGACCTCGCGTACCGTGCGATGGCGCTTCTCGTTCTTCTCCCAGGTCCACGGCGACGCGGAGAGGTTGAACACCGCCTCGGCCCCGTTCCGCCGCCACATCGCCACCGTGTCGAGCACCCCGTCCTCGCCTGCATAGTCCTGGCACCAGACGTCCTCGCAGACCTGCACCCCGAAGCGGAACGCGCCGCCGTCGCGACGGGGCACCTCGTAGGGCACCGTCCAGTCGGCGACGGGCCGGCCGTGCTCCCCCGCGAGCTTGCGCACGGAGTGGAAGTGCCGGTCGTCGTCGAAGAACCGGTAGTTCGGGTGCAGGGTCTTCGGGTGAACGCCGCACGGAAGCTCCCCCGGCAAGCCGGAACGCCGAACGTATTCACCGTCGTGGCAGACCCAGACCGCGTTGAACTTGCGAAGCCGTCCGTCCTCGCTCAGGCGGGCGGGATCGACCGCGACGTTGCCGAAGAGCACCGTGAGCCCCGCACTCGCCTCGCGCACCGTCTCGCTCCAGTCCGCGAAGTCGGTGACGAGGGCGTCGATCTCCCATGCGTCCCCGATGAGATAGCCCGGAACGCACATCTCCGAGAACACGACCACCTCGGCGTCACGGTGGCGCTCGATGCGCTCGAGCATGCGAGCGACGTTGCGGTCCGGACGGCCGGGCGCGACCTCCATCTGGACGAGGACGATTCGCGGCAGCGGCGGGGACTTCATCGCCCGGAGCGGCCGGGGGCCGCGGCGCCCTTCGCGCCGCCCATCGAGGCCGCGAGGTCGTAACGGGCGAGCATCTCGTCGACGAGACCGGTCGCCGCGCTCCAGTCGTAGGTCCGGTACGAGTGTCCGCGGGTCACGAACTGGGCGCCGGCGTAGAACATCTCGTACTGGGTGTGCCGGCCCGCGAACTCCGAGCCCACCGCATCCCAGGCGAGGCGGAGGAACTTGACGCGCCCCTCGGAATCGGTCGCCGGCGACTTCTGGGTACGGCCGATCCAGTCGGCGAGCACGGGGTTCGAGAAGTCCCGGGCGGAGGACGGGAGCATGATGAGCGCGCCGCCCGCGAGCTCGCGGATCGAGTTGATGAACTTCGGATAAAGGTCCTGCGTTAGGACCTGGGCGGTGTACATGAGGTGCCGGTCGGGAACGAAGTAGCCGTGGTACTCCCCCCCGCCCGCCTCCATCCCGTAGACGAGGCCCTTCACCATCGCCGCCTGGGCCGCGAGGTTCCCGAGCTGCTCGCGGACGTGCGGGATGTTCACCGTTCCGATGGTCTCCGCCACCTTGTGGGCCACCCCGACCAGGAACTGCATCTTCACCATCAGCCGGATCTGGGCCTGGTAGTTCTGGAGGTAGTGGGCATAGGTGTCGGAGAACTGGGCCCGGCAGAGGTCCGTGTCCCGGTAGATGAAGACCCGCTCCCAGGGCACGTGCACCTCGTCGAAGTAGAGGAGCGCGTCGTTCTCGTCGAGGTGGGCGGAGAGGGGATAGTCGTACTCGGTGGTGACCGCCGCCTCGTAGGAGCGGCGCGACATCATCTTGACCCCCGGGTGGCCCATCGGGACCGCGAAGGAGATCGCGTACTTCTCCTCCCCCGGTTGCAGGGGCTGGATGTTCGCGACGAGAACCTCGTTGGCCATGATCGATCCCGTGCCCAGCATCTTCGCGCCGCGCACCGTGATCCCGGTGGAGTCCTCGTCCACCACGCCACAGGCGAGGTACTCCTCGGCCTGATCGCCGGTCGATTTCGAACGGTCGGCCTGCGGGTTGATGATGACGTAGGTGAGGTAGAGATCGTTGTCACGCGCCCACGCGAAGTAGTCGAGGAGCGCCTTCGCGCGCGCCTCGCCGTGCGCACGAAAGAGGTGCACTCCCATCACCTGCCCCGCCATGCAGGACGCGACGTGGTCCGGGGAACGTCCGAGCCAGCCGCCGGAGATCGCCGCCCACGCGGCGATCGCCTCCCGGCGCTCGACGAGGTCCCGGTAGTTGGCGGGGAGCTGCCAGCAACGGTTGACGCGGTCGCAGCTCGTCGGCGACTCGAAGGTCATGAGACCGAGGTTCTCCGGTGCCGCCTGGAAGTCGTAGAGCGAGCAGGCGGTGGCGACCGCGTTCCGATAGGCGGGGTGAACGGTGACGTCGTCGACGCGGGCGCCGTCCAGGAAGACCGCGCGACCGTCCCGGAGGCTCAACCGGTGGTCGGTGCCGTTCTTCGGCACCTCACCCTCTCCTCGACGCGAGGCGATTCACTCGGTGGGGTGAGTCGCCGTCAGAGCAGCCTGGCGGCGAGCCACAGCACGGCGGCGAACGTGGCCAGGGTAATCGCGCTCTGGATGCCGACAATCCACCGGAGAGAGGAGCTATCCCCTTTCAGAGAGGAGATATCCCCCTTCGTCGCCAACTCTCCCTGCCCCTTGTGGATCGCCAGGGCTATGGCTTCTGCTTCGGCCCGCTTGACGCCGGCCGACTCCAGGTCGCGAGCCGCCTGCAGGGTGTCGAAGGTAGTCGAAGCCATGATGGACTCGTGGTCGCCCGGGTACCGGTCTTGCGCCGCACAATCCGAATTATACCGCCATGGCGTCCCGGATGTGGGACGGTTTCGCGCGCGGAACGAACGGTCTCGCGGTCAGGTGGCGGAGAGGGTGGGATTCGAACCCACGTGGATCTTAATGACCCCAACCGATTTCGAGTCGGTGCCGTTGTGACCGCTTCGGTACCTCTCCGGACGGGACGGGAAGGATACGCCGGATGGACCGCACCGACAATCCGGAAAACTGGATCGGAGTGCGCTTCTCGGATGAAGGAAGACGGTGGTGGGAGTGCAACTTCCCGGAAATCCGCACTCCGACCCCGTTTTCCGTTCAGTGGCTGAGGATCTGGCTGAGGAAGAGCTTCGTGCGCTCGTGCCGGGGGTTGTTGAAGAACTCGCTCGGCTCGTTCTGCTCGATAATCTCGCCCGCGTCCATGAAGATGACGCGGTGGGCGACGGCGGTCGCGAACCCCATCTCGTGGGTCACGACGAGCATCGTCATCCCGCTCTCCGCGAGCTCGACCATGACGTCGAGCACCTCCTTGATCATCTCCGGGTCGAGGGCCGACGTGGGCTCGTCGAAGAGCATGATGCGCGGGTTCATGCAGAGCGACCGGGCGATAGCGACCCGCTGCTGCTGGCCGCCGGAGAGCTGCCCCGGGAACTTCTCCGCCTGCTCGGGGATCTGCACCCGTTCGAGATAGCCCATCGCGACCTCCTGCGCCTCCGCCCTCGGCATCTTGCGGACCCAGATCGGGGCGAGGGTGCAGTTCTCGAGCACCGTCAGGTGGGGGAAGAGGTTGAAGCTCTGGAACACCATGCCGACTTCGGAGCGGATGATCTCGATGTTCTTGAGATCGCTGGTGAGCTCCGTGCCGTCGACCACGATCGAGCCCTCCTGGTGCTCTTCGAGGCGATTGATGCAGCGGATGAGGGTCGACTTTCCCGATCCCGACGGGCCGCAGATGACGATCCGCTCCCCCCGCTTGACCTCGAGATTGATGTCCTTGAGCACGTGGAACTGACCGAACCACTTGTGCATCCCATCGATGGCGATGATGACCTCGGAGGTATCCGCCGTCGGTCCGACCGGCTGCCCGTCTGACGTCCCGCTAACCGTTGCCATGACTCGTGCATTCCCGTTGATTGCGTGATTCCGGCAAGCTCACCGCCTCGGCGCGAAGCGGCGAAGGCAGGTTCGCCGGCGTGAACCTGGGCATCGTTCTAGTCTCGGCTCGCATCGGCTTCAAGCGCGGCACCGCCCATCATGGTTCCCGCGGTTCCGGCCGCCTGCTGCATTTCCATGGCCCGGGCGGCCACCTGTCGCTCGCGGCTCGTGTCGAGCTTGCGCTCAAGGTAGAGCGAGTAGCGCGACATCCCGAAACAGCAGAGGAAGAAGAACACCGCGATGAAGAGGTACATCTCGCGCGCGAGCCCCGCCCACTCCGCATCGGCGAGCGAGGCGCGGCCGATGCCGAGGGGGTCGAGCATGCCGATGATGAGCACCAGGGTGGTGTCCTTGTAGAGCCCGATGAAGGTGTTGACGATGCCGGGGATCGAGATCTTGAGCGCCTGGGGGAGGACGATGAGACGCTGCGCCTTCCAGTACGAGAGCCCGAGCGAGTCCGCCGCCTCCACCTGTCCCCGGGGGATCCCCTGGAGCGCCCCCCGCACGACCTCCGCGATGTACGCGGAGGAGAAGAGGGTGACCATGATGAGCACCCGCATCAGGAGGTCGAAGGTCGTGCCGGGCGGCAGGAAGTAAGTGAGCATCGTCGATGCGACGAAGAGCAGGGTGATGAGCGGCACCCCGCGGATGAACTCGATGAAGAGCACGCACAGCATGCGCACCGCGGGCATCCCGGACGTTCGCCCGAGGGCGAGGGCGATGCCGATGGGGAGGGAGAACGAGATGCCGGTGACCCCGATGACGAGGGTCAGCATGAAGCCGCCGAACTGGTCGGTTTCCACGAGAGGAAGGCCGAACCCGCCGACGAGCAGCCAGGCGACGATGAACGGGAACGCAGCCACGTACCACATCCAGTGCTTGCGCCCCGGTAGCCGATCGTAGAGCACCGGGAGGATCGCAAGGACGAGCAGCACGAACGACACGTTGACCCGCCAGCGTTCCTCCACGGGATAGAACCCGTAGATGAAGAGGTTCACCCGGCCCTTGATGAACGCCCAGCACGCCGCCCCCTCCGGCACCTCCATCTTGCCCCAGCACTCGTTGCGCGAATCGGCCACCCAGACCGACTTCACGAACGCCCAGTCCACGAACGGAGGGATGACGGAGACCAGGAACCACGCTCCGAGCAGGGTAAGGACGACGTTGAAGGGAGAGGAGAAGAGGTTCTGGCGTGCCCAGCCGATGACCCCGGTGGTCCGCACCGGAGGCGGCAGGTCCGGATGGGTCCCGGGAGCGTAGCCGGAAGCAGTGCCGCGGGCCGCCATGACTAGCCGTCGCCCGGGTGGACGTGTCGTGACGTTCGTCGCGTCTTCATCCTACCGTTCCTTGTAGCGGATGCTGCGGTTGAACCAGTTCATGAAGAACGAGATGACGAGCGAGATGACGAGATAGACCCCCATCACGATGATCATCGTCTCCATCTCCTTTCCGGTCTGCATGAGGGAGATGCCGCCGATGGTGGCGGTGATGTCCATGTAGCCGATCGCGATGGCGAGCGACGAGTTCTTGGTCAAGTTGAGGTACTGGCTCACCAGGGGCGGCACGATGATCCGCAGGGCCTGGGGCAGGACCACGAGCTGGAGGTTCCGGTTCGGCCGGAGGCCGAGAGCGTACGCGGCCTCGGTCTGGCCGTGGCTCACCGCGAGGATACCGGCGCGCACGATCTCCGCGATGAAGCACGCGGTGTAGTAGGTGAGCGCGAGCCACAGGGCCAGGAACTCGGGCTTCAGCGCCATGCCGCCGCGGAAGTTGAAGCCCTTGAGGGCCGGGACGTCCCACGTGAGGGGCGCTCCCATGGCGAGGAACGCGATTCCGGTGGCTCCGACGACGACGCCCAGGCAGATCCAGAAGACGGGATAGATCTTCCCCGTCTCCGCCTGTACCCGCCGCGCCCAGCGGCGGAAGAGGAAGGCCGCAACGATCGAGACGACGAGGACCGCGATCACGATGCCGGATCCGGCCTCCAGCACCGGCGACGGAACGTAGAAGCCGCGGTTGGAGAGGAAAATCGTGTCGCCGATGCCAATCGCCTTGCGCGCCGCCGGCAGGGTGGTCACCACGATCCCGTGCACGAGCAGGATGTGGAGCAGCACCGGGACGTTGCGGGTGAACTCGAGAAACACGTACACGATGCGGTTGACGAGCCAGTTTCGGGACAGGCGCAGGATCCCCATCGTCACCCCGAGCAGGGAGGCGGCCACAATGCCGCACACCGCGACGAGCAGGGTGTTGAGAATGCCGACCGCCGCCGCGCGGAGGTGGGTATGCCGGGACGAGTACTCGATGAAGGGAGAGAAGGTGATGTCGTAGGCGGCGGGTGCGGTCAGGAAGTCGAAGCTGAATTCCTTTCCGATCGCCTCGAGGTTGATCGCGACGTTGCGCAGGACGAGCGCGATGAGCGCGAACACGACCGCCACGGTGACGATCTGGACGATGACCGATCGCGTCTCCTGGTGGCCCCAGAGCCGGGCGATCAGGCCTCGGTTCCCGATGGACACGGCCGCCATCGAAGGTTGCCCGGGAGAGCCGGGCCGGCGCACCCGAGGGGGTACGCCGGCGCCGGACTCAGGCTATCCGAAGGCGGGTATCAACGGAACGGCGGGGAGTACTGGAGACCCCCGTCGGTCCACAGGGCGTTGAGGCCCCGCGCAAGCCCGATCGGCGTGTTGACGCCGATGTTGCGCTCGAAGATCTCGCCGTAGTTCCCGACCGCCTTGATGATGTTGTAGGCCCAGTCGGCGCTGAGGCCGAGCTCCTCGCCCTGGTTGCCCTCGACGCCGAGGAGGCGAAGAATCTCCGGGTCCTTGGATTCTTTCATCGCGTCGACGTTCTCGGAGGTGACGCCCTTCTCCTCCGCCGTCACCGTCGCGTTCAGCACCCACGTCACGATGTCCGACCACTGGTCGTCGCCGTGGCGTGTCGCCGGCCCGAGCGGCTCCTTCGAGATGATCTCGGGAAGGATCACGTGGTTGTCCGGGTCGGTGAAGGTGGAACGGGTCGCGGCAAGACCGGATGCGTCGGTGGTGTACACGTCGCAACGGCCGGCGGTGTAGTTCTGACGCGCCTCGTCGTTGGTCTCGATGGTCACCGCCTCGTACTCCATGTCGTTCGAGTGGAAGTAGTCGGCGAGGTTGAGCTCGGTGGTGGTCCCGGTCTGGATGCAGATGGAGGCCCCATTGAGCTCCGTCGCGCTGGACACGCCGAGGTCCTTGCGCACCATGAAGCCCTGCCCGTCGTAGTAGTTGACGCCGTGGAAGCGAAGCTTGACGCCCACGTCCCGAGAGAAGGTGATGGTGGTGTTGCGCCAGAGCACGTCGCCCTCGCCGGCGTTCAGCTTGGTGAAGCGGGTCTTGCCGGTCGAGGTCACGGCCTTGATCGCCTTCGGGTCGCCGAGGACGGCCGCCGCGGTGGCCCGGCAGAAGTCGATATCGAAGCCGTGCCATTCACCCGCGTCGTCCGGGTACGCGAAGCCGGCAATGCCCGTGCTGACGACGCAGTTCAACACGCCGCGGGCCTGCACGTCTTCGAGGGTGCCGGCTCGAGCGGTGCTGGCGACAGCCAGCATCAGCGCCACGGCCAGCGCACTGTGGATGGTTGCCTTCATACCGTTTGCACTCCTTTCATGGTGGATGACTGAGGTCGTTCTCCGGCCGGCCGAGAGGCGGTCACCTTGGCCTCTTCCGGTCGTTCCGGCATTCGAACTTCCGCCGGGACCTGGACCCCGATCCGGAACGCCTTCGTAGCAAGGGCAAGAAACTTGAACTTCATGAATCAATTTTCCAGAGTTCGCGATTTCACCCGTGCCTGCATTCTCGGCCGAACGATTTTGGTCGAGAACCACTCGCATGGCAACCCGCTTGCCGGCTCGCGCCGGCCAAAACTCCGGTCACGGCCGCCGGCGATCTGATCGCGCTCAAGACTCGGGTTCGTCTCGAGTCGTTCCGGGCGCACGGGTTCTCATGGTCCCGGCTTCCCGGAAGCGATGGCTTCCGTCCCCGAGGCGTCCAAGGCACCCCTTTGTCCACGCGGGCATGATGCCCGCGCTCCTGACCCGACACCGTGCGCATTCGGGATCATCAGCGGCCGGCCGTGCGGCGGGCATGGAGAAGACGCGGCCCCGGCGCGCGTTGCAGGCCGGCCGGCGAGGAGGATACCCTTGCGCCCTCCGCGCCGCCCCGGCGCCCCGCGCGCGCAACGATACCCATGCCCGGCCCCCGCTACCTCGGATTCGACACGCTGAGCCTGCACGCCGGCCAGCCTCCCGACCCCGCGACCGGAGCGCGGGCGGCGCCCATCTACCAGAGCGCCTCGTTCGTTTTCCCGGACGCCGACCACGCGGCGGGGCTCTTCAACCTCGAGCGCTCCGGCCACGTCTACTCGCGGCTCTCCAACCCGACCAACGCGATGCTCGAGGAACGGGTCGCGGCCCTCGAGGGCGGGCTCGGGGCCCTCGCGGTCGCGAGCGGCCAGGCCGCGCTCCATCTCGCGGTCGCGACCATCGCGGGGGCGGGCGACCACATCGTCGCCTCCCGCTCCCTCTACGGCGGGAGCCACAACCTCCTCGAGTACACCCTGCCCCGCTTCGGGATCGAGACCACGTTCGTGGACCCGCGCGACGTCGACGCGTTCCGGGCCGCGATCCGGCCCGCGACGAAGCTCCTCTTCGGCGAGACGGTCGGCAACCCGGGCTGCGAGGTGCTCGACATCCCGGCCGTCGCCGAGGCCGCCCACGAGGCGGGGCTCCCCCTCCTCGTCGACAACACCTTCGCGACGCCCTGGCTCTGCCGCCCCATCGAGCTCGGCGCGGACCTCGTCTACCACAGCGCGACCAAGTTCCTGAGCGGACACGGGGTGGTCATCGGCGGGGTGCTCGTGGACGGCGGCAAGTTCGACTGGGACGCCTCGGGGCGGTTCCCGACCCTCTGCGAGCCCCACGACGGCTTCCACGGCCTCGCCTACACCGAGGAGTTCGGCCCCGCCGCGTTCATCACCCGGGCGCGGCGCGAGGGCCTGCGGGACTTCGGGGCGTGCATGGCGCCGACCACCGCCTTTTACGTGATGCAGGGCCTCGAGACCCTCTCCATCCGGATGGATCGCCACGTCGCGAACACGCGCGAGGTGGTCGCCTTCCTCGCCGGGCACGAGGCGGTCGAGTGGGTGAGCTACCCCGAGGCCGAGGGTCACCCCGACCGCGCGCTTGCGGCGCGCCTCCTCCCGAAGGGGGCGGGGGCCGTCTTCAGCTTCGGGATCCGGGGCGGACGGGCGGCCGGACAGCGCTTCATCGAGCGCCTCGAGGTCTTCTCCCATCTCGCCAACGTCGGCGACGCGAAGTCCCTCGTCATCCACCCCGCGAGCACCACCCACCACCGGATGGACGCGAAGGCGCTCGCCGCGGCCGGGATCTCCGAGGGGCTCATCCGGCTCTCGGTCGGGATCGAGGACCCGGCCGATCTCACCACGGACCTGGGGCGCGCGCTCCGCGCGTCGCAGCGCTGACGGACCGGGCGGCACGGAGCGGCGCGTCCCCATGGAGCTTCGCATCGACGGCCGGCGCGCGTTCGCCGCCACCTACGGCCGGGAGCCGGACCCGTCCCTCCCCACCGTCCTCTTCGTGCACGGGGCGGCCATGGACCGCACCGTGTGGACCCTCTTCGGGCGCTACTTCACGCGCCACGGACACAACGCGATCGCGGTGGACCTGCCGGGGCACGGACGGTCGGAGGGGCCGCCGCTGGCCTCCATCCCGGCGATGGCGGACTGGCTCGCCGCCCTGCTCGACTCCGCCGGCCTCGGCTCCGCCTTCCTCGTCGGGCACAGCATGGGCTCGCTCGCGGTCCTCGACGCGGCCGCCCGCCATCCGGAGCGCGCGCGGGGCGCAGTCCTCGTCGGCACCTCCGCGCCGATGCCGGTGACGGACGCCCTCCTCGATCCGGCCCGGGCGAACGAGCACCTCGCCCTCGACCTCGTGACCCTCTGGGGGCACAGCCCGCGGGCCCACGTCGGCGGCTTCAGCGTCCCCGGAATGTGGATGACGGGCGGGGGGCTGCGCCTCGTCGAGCGGGCCGCACCCGGGGTGCTGTTCGCGGACCTTGCCGCCTGCAACGACTACGCGGAAGGAGTCGACCGCGCCCGCGAGGTCCGTTGTCCGGTGCTGCTCGTGCTCGGGGAGCGCGACTCGATGACCCCCGCGCGGGCCGCCCGCGACCTCGAGGCGGCCCTCCCCGCCGCCCGGAGGCTGGTGGTTCGGCACGGCGGCCACCAGCTCATGTCGGAGCGGCCGAACCAGGTGCTCGACGCCCTCGCCGAGTTCGTCGGCTGAGCCGGTCCGCCGGCCGGGAATCGCCGTACCGGACGCGAGTCCCTGTAATCCATGAACTTCAACAGGACGCAGACGAGCAGAGGGCGCGGTGGTTTCCCCGGTGCCCGGACCCCGCCCTTCCTCCGCGTCTCGAAGAACCCCCGCGGCGGACGGCCGGAGCGCCGGCACCGACCGGGCCGCGGCCATCGAAGCGCAGGGCCGAGGGACCCTGCGGCGTAACCGGCCCCGTGCCGGCGACGAGAAGCGCGAATCAATCGGATGCCAGACACCCGCTCCTTCGAGCGACCCGGCCTGCGGGACATCGCCGGCTACGTTCCGGGTGAGCAGCCCGCGGGCGGGGTGAAGCTCAACACCAACGAGAACCCCTACCCGCCGCCGCCGGCCGTCGCCGAGACCCTCGCGCGGTTTCCGGTCGAGCGCCTGCGCCGCTATCCGCCCGCCGCCGGCGACCCCTTCCGGACCGCGGCGGCGCACCTGCACGGCGTCGATCCGAACGAGATCGTCGCCACCAACGGGGGCGACGAGCTGCTCCGTCTCGCCCTCGCCACCTACGTCGATCCCGGCGAGGCGGTCGCGATCGCGCCGCCGACCTACAGCCTGTACAAGGTCCTCATCCGGCTCCACGGCGCTCGCCCGGTCGAGCTGCCGCTCACCGAAGGATGGGAGACGCCCGACGGTTTCGTGGATGCGCTCGACCGGAGCGGAGCCCGGCTCGCCTTCTTCGTGAACCCTCACGCCCCATCCGGCCGACTCTTCGAGCGGGGCGCCGTCGAGGCGATCGCGGCCGGGTTCGACGGCGTGCTCCTCGTGGACGAGGCGTACGTCGACTTCGTCGATCCCGCGCACGGATACGATCTCGTGCCCGCGATCCGCGAGCACCCGAACCTCCTCGTCCTTCGCACCCTGAGCAAGGGCTACTCCCTCGCCGGGCTTCGCTTCGGCTACGGAATCGGGTCCGCGCCGCTCCTCGAGCCCATGCAGACCAAGACCAAGGACAGCTACAACGTCGACGCCCTCGCGGCGGAGATCGCCCGCGCCGCCATCGAGAGCCGCACCTGGGCGGCGGACAATTGGGCGACGGTACGGACCGAGCGGGAGCGGCTGCGCGCGGGGCTCGCGCGGCTCGGACTCCCTACCCTCCCGAGCGAGACCAACTTCGTGCTCGCCACCGTGCCGCCGGACGCCCTCGCCAGGTGTCCGGACGACCGCGGCGTCGGCACCGCGGCGAACGCCCTCTACCTCGCCCTCAAGGCCCGCGACGTCCACGTCCGCTGGTTCGGTGAGACGCGCCTCGCCGACCGGCTCCGCATCACCGTCGGCACCCCGGAGGAGAACGACCGCCTCCTCGCCGTCCTCGCCGACCTCCTCTCCCCGGCCCCGGCACACTGAATCGGCGACCTGCCCCCCCCTCGGCGACGGCGAGGCACGCCTCCGTCACCCGTGTGCCGAGCGAAGGTTCCGCTTCCTTGTCGGCGGGCGCCGCCGCGAGAGGCGGGCTAGGGGTACTCGTCGGGGACGAAGGTCTGGTCGGACATCGGCGGGCGCACGTACGCCCCGGCCTCGGCCCGGCGCGGAAGCTCGATCGGCTCCGGGGTGAGGTCCGCGTAGGGGAAGAGGCCGATGAGATGGCGGATGCAGTTCAGGCGCGCGTGCTTCTTCAGGTCCGCGTCGACCACGTACCAAGGCGCCTGCTTGATGTCGGTGTGGGCGAACATCTCGTCCTTGGCCTTCGAGTAGTCGACCCAGCGGCGCCGCGACTCCAGATCCATCGGGCTCAGCTTCCAGCGCTTGTGCGGTGCGTCGATGCGGCTCTGGAAGCGGCGCTCCTGCTCCTCGTCGGAGACCGAGAACCAGTACTTGACGAGCCGGATGCCGGAGCGAACGAGCATGCGCTCGAACTCCGGACACGAGCGCAGGAACTCGCGGTGCTCCTCCTCGGTGCAGAAGCCCATCACGCGCTCGACGCCGGCCCGGTTGTACCAGCTCCGGTCGAAGAGGACCATCTCCCCGGCGGCGGGGAGATGCGCCACGTAGCGCTGGAAGTACCACTGGGTCTGCTCGCGCTCGGTCGGAGCAGGCAGCGCGACCACCCGGCAGATGCGGGGGCTCAGGTGCTGGGTGATGCGCTTGATGACCCCGCCCTTCCCGGCCGCGTCGCGACCCTCGAAGATGACGACCACCTTCAGACCCTCGTGCTTGATCCACTCGACCATCTTCACGAGCTCGATCTGGAGACGGAACAGCTCGTCCTCGTAGTCCCGATTGGAGATCTTCGCCGGCCGGCCGGACGCCTCCCGGTTTCCATTCCCGGCGCCGGCCCCGGACCGGTTCGACTTCTTCGACTTGCTCACGCCTGCCTCCCGCGTACGTTCGGGCCGGGCCCCGCCGGTGCGCGGACCCCGGGACCGGCCGGTCCGGCCGGTTTTCGCCCGGAACGCACTTCGTTCGAATGCGGAGGGTAGCAGCCCGCGGCGCGTAGAAGCACGCCTTCGCGCGTGCTCCCGGCCAGCGGCGGCGCTCCGGTCGCGGCGCAATCGGGTCGGGCGGCCCTGCCGGACCTCCGTGCCCCCGCGCCACGCTGGCGCGCGGAGCGGGCAATCGGCATCATGCGCGGCGCATCCACCCGAGGGGCCTCCCGGAGATGATCGTCGAACGCGACCACGTGGTCCGTCTTCACTTCGAGTTGACGGACCCGTCCGGGTCCCGCCTCGGCTCCACCCGCGAGGGCGAGCCGCTCGCGATCCTCTTCGGGCACGGAGCCGTGCTCCCGGGAATCGAACGGGCCCTCGCGGGGCGCCCCGCCGGCGACCGGTTCCAGGTCGTGCTCCAGCCCGAGGAGGCGTTCGGGATGCGCGTGCAGAACTCGGCGCGGCGCATCTCGAAGAAGCACGTCCTCGGGCCGAAGCGCCTCACCCCGGGCATGGCGGTGTACGTGAGAACCCGCAACGGGCCGCGGCCGGCAATCGTCCTCAAGGTCGGATCGAGCGTGGTGGACATCGACACGAACCATCCTCTCGCCGGCGTCACCGTCCACGCCGACGTGGAGATCGTCGACATCCGGGTCGCCGGCCGCGACGAGATTGCGCAGGGACACGTGCGCCACGACGGGAGAGGCGGGCACTGAACCGCCTGCCGGTGTCGTCACCCGCCCTCGCGCCGGCGGCCGTGCACGGAACGTGAGCGCATCCCTTCGCATCGGGCGCCGCGGCCCGCCCGTCGTCATCCGCGTCGACGGTGAGCCCGTTCCGTGCTTCGCCGGCGAGTCGGTGGCCGCCGCCCTCTTCGCGGCCGGGCGGCGCCGGCTCCGGAAGAGCCCCGGCGCGGGCGAACCGCGCGGCGCGTTCTGCCTCATGGGCACCTGCCAGGAGTGCGCGATCCGGATCGACGGCCGCATCCAGCCGGCCTGCCTGGTCGAGGTTCGCGACGGCCTCGCGGTGGAATGCCGTGGAGCCTCGGAGCCGGCCGGGTGACGGTGCCCGCCCGGTGAGCGGCGCCCCCCGGTTCGCGGACCTCGCGGTGGTCGGAGCCGGGCCGGCCGGGGTCGAGGCGGCGGTGACGGCGGCCGGCCACGGCCTCGACGTGGTGCTGCTGGACGAGCTACCCGCCGCGGGCGGACAGGTCTACCGGGCCCCACCCGCCCCCTTCCCGGCGGGGGGCGGCGGTCCCGACGAGGCGGCCGGCGACGCCCTCCGGGATCGGCTCGCCGCGAGCCCGGTCGAGGCGTGGGCGAGCTCGCGCGTCTGGTCGGCGCTCGACCGCTCCGCCCTCGCCGCCCCCGACTCTCCGCCGATGGAAGCGGAGGCCGGATTCCTCGCCAGAAGCGCGGCCCGCTTTCGCCTCGACACGGTGGGGGCGGAGGGACTCCGCCCCGTCTACGCGGCTGCGCTCGTGCTCGCCCCGGGCGCCGTCGAGCGGGTGGTGCCGTTCCCGGGATGGACGCTCCCCGGTGTCATCGGCCTCGCGGCCGCCACCGTCCTCCTCAAGTCGCAGCGCCTCCTCCCCGGGCGCCGGGTGGTGGTGGCGGGAGCCGGCCCCCTCGTACCGGCCGTCGCGGCCGCGATCGTCAAGGCGGGCGGCACCGTCGTCGCCGTCGTCGACCTCGCCGGCCCCGCGGACTGGCTCCGTGCGCTCCCCCGGCTCGGCGCGATGCCGCGCCTCCTCGCCCGCGGCGGCGGGTGGGTCGCGCGCATCGCGGGGGCGCGGGTCCCCGTCCTCTTCCGGCACTCCATCCGTTCGGCCACCGGCGAACGCGAGATCGCGGCGGTGACCGTCGCGCCGGTCGATGCCACCGGGCGCTGGTGCTCGCCACCCGAAGGCCGCGGCGAGCGGCGGCTCGCCGCCGACGCGCTCGCCGTCGGTCACGGACTCGCTCCGGCGACGGAGCTCGCGCGCCTGCTCCGCCTCCGGCACCGGTTCTCGCGGCCCGAGGGAGGGTGGCGCCCGGTCGCCGACGATTGGGGGAGAACGAGCCTTCCCGGCTGCTATGTCGCGGGCGACGGGGCCGGGGTGCACGGCGCGGCCGCCGCGCTCCGGTCGGGCCGAATTGCCGGGCTCGCGGCCGCCG
>JAJDXW010000023.1 GCA_022823045.1 Gammaproteobacteria bacterium | reverse complement strand
ACCCCAAGCTCGTGAAGAGCTTCGACGCGTTCCTCGTCCTCTCGCCCGAGCACTGGGCCATCTTCAGGGAGGGCGGCTGGGACCGGGCCCAGATCAAGGCCGGGCTCGAGGCCGCGACGGCCCGCCCGGGGTCGGAGCTGGTCCGCGGGGCGAACGGGGTCGACGCGGGCGTGCGGCCGGAGCTGGTCGAGGAATCGATGACCAAGTTCCGCGAGGGCGGGCTCAACGTCGTACGGGCCGGCGGCGAGGCCGGGCTCATGAGCGCGATCATCGGGGGATGGGCGGCGAGCGGCGCCCGCGGGACCATCCCCGTCACGAAGGAGGTAGGGACCTGAGCCCCTGCGCAACTCGTGGCACGGGCTCCGGCACCGGAATTTTCACGAAACGAACCGGGACAGCACCCATGGAGGCAAGAACCTGATGAACGAAGGAATCCGGCTACTCGATCCGACGGCGGAGACGTCGCCGGCGCGGCGCGAGCGGCGTCCGCCGCCACCGTCCCTCGACGGCCTCACCATGGGGCTGCTCGACATCGGCAAGGCGCGCGGCAGCACGTTCCTCGACCGGATCGAGTCGCACTTCTCGGACCGCGGGATCACCGTCAAGCGGTACGCGAAGCCCACCAACGCCCGCACTGCGCCGGTCGACCTCGCGCAGACCATTGCCGAGGAGGTCGATGTCGTCGTCGACGCCCTGTCCGATTGAGGCTCGTGCACGTCGTGCAGTTTGCATGACATGCTCGATCTCGACGAACGCGGCATCCCCGGCGTCATGATCGCGACCACCGCCTTCCGGGAGGCGGCCGCGGCGCAGTCGGAGTCCCTCGGCTACGAGCCCGCGATCGTGTGGGTCCCCCACCCGATCCAGAACCGCACCGACGAGGAGCTCCTCGCCATCGCCGACGAGGCGATGAAGGAGATCGTCGCGAAGCTCACCCCCACCGCCGCGTGACACTGGAATCCATGAGCTGGCACGAGTACATCCATAGCGATCCGTCCGTCCTCGCCGGGAAGCCGGTGATCCGGGGTACTCGGCTGTCCGTGGAGTTTCTGCTGGACCTGCTGTCCGAGGGATGGACCGGACGGCAGATCCTCGACAACTATCCGCAACTCTCCCCGGATGCACTGAGAGCGTTGTTCGCTTTCGCCGCCGAATGCACCCGTGACGAGTTCGTTCGTCCCGTCAGCCGTCGAGCAACGGGTTGAAGCTGCTCGCAAACGAGAACGTACCGCTGGCCAGCGTTCGAGCCTTGCGAGATCTCGGACAGGATGTGGCGTCGATAGCCGAGGATCCGCCGGGAGGGGAGCCGTGACCGGCCGGGTGCCGATGAGCGTCATCGGGGGGTTCCTCGGGGCGGGCAAGACGACGCTCCTCAACCGCGTGCTCGCCGGCCGCCACGGGGTGCGCTACGCGGTCCTCGTCAACGACTTCGGCGAGCTCAACGTGGATGGCGACCTCGTCGCCGCCCACGGCGGGGACACGATCACGTTCGCGAACGGGTGCGTCTGCTGCACCATGGGGGGCGATCTCGTGGGCGCGCTCGACCGCCTGCTGGACGGCAATCGGCCCCCGGAGCAGATCCTGGTGGAGGCGAGCGGGGTCGCGGACCCGTCCGCCATCGCGGACGTCGCCACCCTGCACCCGGGGCTCGCACGGGACTTGGTGGTGGTCCTCGCCGATGCGGAGACGGTTCGGGCCAGGCACGACGACGAGCGGCTCCGGGACACCGTCGACCGCCAGCTCGCCTCCGCCGATCTCATCGTGCTGAACAAGTGCGATCGGGTCGCGGACGAGCGGTGCGCGGCGGCCGAGTCCTGGCTCCGTGACCGGAGTCGCGCCCCGGTCGTCCGCGCGTTCGGCGCCGACATCCCGATGGAGCTGCTGGCCGCGGATCGCGCCGACGGTGCGCCCTCGGCGGTGGCGGACGGCGCCCCCGACCACTATCACCAGTTTCGTTCCCAGTTCGTGCCGTCCCCGGACCCGGTCGACCCCGACCGGCTCCGCGCCGCGCTTCGGGACCTGTCGCCGCGGGTGCTCCGGGCCAAGGGGTTCGTACGGTCGGCCGCCGGTCCGGAGGAAGGGGAGCCGGACCCTGAAATCGGGCCAGGGTGGCTGGTCGTCCAGGCGAGCGGGAGGGCGGTCGGGATCGAGGCTTGGTCACCGCGGGCGGATCAGCCCGATCCGGCCCCGGGCATCGTCTTCATCGGCCTCGACGACCTTCCCCCCGCGGACGAGCTCCGCGCCGCCCTGCGCGGGGCGTCGCCCGAAACGAACTCGCCGCCGGCCCCCGGCTACCGCGCCTGACCTCTCACCCGCCGGCTGCGGCCCCCTCGCGCCGCGTCAGCCGGCGCCGATCTCCGAGTTGGGGAAGATGCGCCCGCCGACGACGGTGCCCCACACCGGAACGTCGCGGAGCTCGGCCGGGTCCACCGCGAGCGGATCGTCCTCGAGGATCGTGAAGTCGGCCCGCTTGCCGCACTCGATCGAGCCGATCTCCGTATCGAGCTTCAAGGTGAACGCGGCTCCGATGGTGACCGCGTGGAGCGCGTCCGCCACGCTCACCCGCTCCTGCGTTCCCAGCACCCGCCCCGTCGACGTCCTCCGGTTCACCGCGCACCACGCGGTGAAGAGGGGCGCGAGGTGGGTCACCGGGGCGTCGGAGTGGATGGAGTACGCGACCCCGAGCCGCTGCGCGCTCCCCGCCGCGTCCATCCGCTCCGCCCGCTCCGGGCCCATCGTGAGCGCGTAGTGCTGGTCGCCCCAGTAGTAGAGGTGGTTCGCGAAGAGGTTCGCGCAGATCCCGAGCCGCGCCATGCGGCGGAAGTGGGCGTCGTGGGCCATCTGGCAGTGCTGGAGGGTGAAGCGGGCGTCCGGGTCGGGGTTCTCCTTCAGCACCTTCTCGATCGCATCGATCGCCGCCTCCGTCGCCTGGTCCCCGTTCGTGTGGATGTGTACCTGGAGCCCCTCCCGGTGGTAGGTCCCGAGCATGTTCGGCAGCACGTCGGGGTCGATGTACCAGAGGCCGTTCTCCGCCCCGTTGTAGTAGCCGGGCCACTTGAGCCGGGCCGTGAATCCCTGGATCGAGCCGTCGAGAACGAGCTTGACGAGCCCGTACCGGAGCCGCTCGTTTCCGCGCGGGATCAGGGACTTGACCCACTCGACTCCCTCGGGCGCAGGCCGTGACATGCCGATGAACGCGGGCACGATGCGAAGCGGATACCCCTCGTCGGAGGTGGCCGCGACCTGCCCCGCCACCGTCTCCTCGGCGAGGTCGTTGGCGAGGTCCGTCGCGGTGGTCACTCCGGCGATCTGCGCCGAGCGCGCGAACCGCCAGAGCCCCCGCGTGTCGCCGAAGGCGATGCCCCGGTCGCGACCGGCCGCCCGATAGAGCATCGAACGGAGGACCGGGCCCTGCAGCTCGCCGGTCGGCTCGCCGGCCGCATCCTTCATGACGCCCATGACGTTCGTGTCCCGGCTGATGCCGGCCCGGCGCATGAGCTCGTGGTTCGCGTTGATGATGTGGCCGCTCTGGTGCAGGACGAGCACCGGGCGGGTTGTCGACACCCGGTCGAGGTCGGCCGCGACCATCCGTCGCCCCCCGAAGAAGAGAGGGTCGAGACCCCAGGCGAGAAGCGGCTCGTCCGCATCGGGGAGCGCCCGCTCCGCCTCCTGAAGCCGCCCCACCACCTCGTCGATGGACTTGAGCCCGGGATGGACGACCCGGTCCGGGTCCGTCCGGTCGTAGAAGCCGACGTAGGTCTCGTCCCACCCGGTCCCCTCGCGGCTGTGGCAGTGGCCCTCGACGAGGCCCGGCATGATGACCTTGTCCCGGAAGCGGTCGTCGACCTCGTGCCGCCCCCAGCCCGCGAGCTCCTCGAGGGTGCCGGCGCCGAGGATCCAACCGTCGCGGACCGCGACGTGGCTCGCTTCCGGCTGGCGAATGTTCATGGTGATGACCTTGCGGGCGGGGTAGATGGTGATCATGGGCAGTTCCGTCAGTCGGGAATGGATGTGGTCAGGCGAATCGACAGGCCGGGACCAGCATGGCGCGCATGTCGGTCAGTGGGGCGGGGAAGTCGCGACGGCGATCGGGTCGCCCGCCCGGTGGCAGGCGACCCGGTGGCCGGGCTCGTGGTCGGCGAGGAGCGGGGTCTCGCTCCGGCATCGCTCCACCGCGATCGGGCAGCGCGAGGCGAAGCGGCAGCCCGCCGGCGGGTCGATCGGGCTTGGGGGGTCGCCGGTGATGAGGATCCTCTCCGCGCGCGAGTCCCGGCTCGGGTCCGCGGACGGTACCGAGGAGAGGAGCGCCTTCGTGTAGGGGTGGAGCGGCCGGGTGAAGAGCCGCACCCGCGACGCCTGCTCCACGATGCGCCCGGTGTACATCACCGCCACCTCGTTGCACATGTGCTGGATGACCCCGAGGTCGTGGGAGATGAAGAGGTAGGTGAGGCCGTGCTCGCGCTGGAGGCGGCGGAGGAGGTTCAGGATCTGGGCCTGCACCGCGACGTCGAGGGCCGAGACCGGCTCGTCGCAAATGACGAGCTTCGGCCGCGAGGCGAGCGCCCGGGCGATGCCGAGGCGCTGGCGCTGGCCCCCCGAGAACTGGTGGGGAAAGAGGCGCTCCTGCTCGGGGCGCAAGCCCACGTCGCGGAAGAGCTCCGAGACCCGGCTCGCCCGCTCGGCCGGCGAACCGATGCCGAGCCGGTCAAGGGGCTCGCGCACGACGTCGCGGGCCCGGAGGCGTGGATTGAGCGACGAGTACGGGTCCTGGAAGATGAACTGCACGTTGCGCCGCTGCTGGCGGAGGGACTCGCCCTCGAGGGAGAGGAGCTCGATGCCATCGAGCTCCACCCGTCCGCCTCGGGCGGGGATCAGGCGCGCGGCGGCGAGCGCGGTGGTGGACTTGCCCGATCCGGACTCGCCGACGAGGCCGAGGGTCCGCCCGGGGGCGATGTCGAAGGAGACGCCGTCGACGGCGTAGAGCTGGGCCGGCTTGGCGAGGAGGCCCTCCCGCTTGACCGAGAACCGGACCTCGAGGTCCCGGACCTCGAGGACGGGCGGTCCGGCCGCCGGGGTCGCGTTCATGCGGGGGCGGCTCCGGAATGCCAGCAGGCCGCCTTGTGCTGCCCTCCGCTCGCGGCGAGGAGGGGTTGCTCGCGCCGGCACCGGTCGCTCGCCCGGGGGCAGCGGGGGGCGAAGAGGCAGCGCGCCCGTCCGAACTCCGCGAGGGAGGGCACGATGCCGGGGATCTCCATGAGGTCCTCCGGCTCGTCGGAGACCTCCGTTTGCAGGTGCGGCACGCTCGCGATGAGCCCCTGGGTATAGGGGTGGTGCGGCTCGCTCAGGATGTCGCGCACCGGGCCTTCCTCGACCATGCGGCCCGCGTACATCACGACCACCCGCTCGGCCATCTCCGCCACCACCCCCATGTCGTGGGTGATAAGGATGATCGCGGTCCCCGTCTCCTCGCGAAGCGCCTGCAGGAGATCGAAGATCTGGGCCTGCACGGTGACGTCGAGGGCGGTGGTCGGCTCGTCCGCGATGAGGATCCGCGGCCGGCAGGCGAGCGCGATGGCGATCATCACCCGCTGGCGCATGCCGCCCGAGAGCTGGTGCGGGTAGTCGTGCGCCCGCCGGCCCGGGAGGGGGATGCTCACCGAGTCGAGAAGCTCGACGGCCCGGTCCCAGGCGGCGCGGCGCGCGAGGTCCTGGTGTCGCCGCAGCACCTCCGCGATCTGCTCCCCAATGGTGTAGACCGGGTTGAGGGAGGTCATCGGCTCCTGGAAGATCATCGAGATCGCGTTGCCCCGGATGTCGCGGAGGTGCGAGTCCGTGGCCCGGGTCAGGTCCTCGTCCGCGAAATGGATGGAGCCGCCCGCGATCCGGCCGGGGGGCGAGGGGATAAGCCCCATGATGGCGAGCGCGGTCATCGACTTGCCGCACCCGGACTCCCCGACGAGCCCGAGGGTGGCGCCCGCGTCGAGGTCGATCGAGAGGCGGTCGAGCACCGGCACCGTGCCGTCGCGGGTGGCGAACTCCACCGTGAGGTCGCGGAGGCTGAGGAGCGGACCGGAGCGGGGCTCGATCATCGTTCCCGGAGCTTCGGGTTGAGGGCGTCGTTGAGGCCATCGCCCACCAGGCTGATCGCGAGCACGGTGATGAAGATGAAGAAACCGGGGATCGCGACCGTCCAGCCCGCATCCAGGATGTAGGGCCGGTTCGAGCCGATGATCTGGCCCCAGCTCACCACATTGGGGTCGCTCAGCCCCAGGAACGAGAGCCCCGCCTCGAAGAGGATCGCGCTCCCCACCATGAGGGCGGCCTGGACCACGATGGGGGGGAGGGCGTTCGGGAGGATGACGATCAGCATGAGGCCGAGGTCCCGGGCGCCCGACGAGCGCGAGGAGGTGACGTACTCCATCTCGCGAAGGCGCAGGAACTCCGAGCGCGTCACGCGGGCGACGGCGGTCCAGCTCACGATCCCGATCGCGAAGGTGACCATCGCGAGCGACGCGCCGAACAGGGCCACCAGCACCATCGAGAAGAGCAGGGTCGGGAGCACCTGGAAGAACTCGGTGATCCGCATCAAGACCTCTTCCACCCACCCCCGGTAGTACCCGGAGAGGGCTCCGATGGAGACCCCGATGAAGACCGAGAGGAGGGCGGCGGAGAGCCCGACCGCGAGGGTCACCCGCCCGCCGTTTACGACCCCCGCGAAGAGGTCGCGCCCGAGGTAGTCGGTGCCGAAGAGGAAGCCTTCCGCTCCCGGCTCGGAGAACGGCGCCCACACCATCTCGTAGGGATCGACGGTGTAGAGGAACGGGCCGACGAGGGAAGCCACCACGATGATCGTGAGGGTGACGAGCCCCGCCACCGCCGCGTGGTTGCGGAAGAACATGCCCGCCGCTTCGGCGAGGGGGTGCCGGGCCTTCGCGACCTCGAGGCGGTCGGCGTGGAGCACCGCGGCGGTCGTGTCGTTGGCCACCGCCCTATCCCCGGTGCCCGATCCGGATGCGGGGATCGATGAGGCTGTAGACGAGGTCGGTCACGAGGTTCGCGACGATCACGACGAGCGACGAGAAGAACAGGATGCCGAGCACCATCGGGGCGTCGCGGGCGGTGATCGCCTGGAACGCGAGCGTGCCGAGCCCCGGCCAACTGAACACCGTCTCCACGAGGACCGCGCCGGAGACGATCCCGGAGAATTGGAGCCCCGCGAGGGTCACCACCGGGCCGAGAGCGTTCCGGAGCGCATGCTTGTAGACGACCTGGAACTCCGAGAGCCCCTTCGCCTGGGCGGTACGCACGTAGTCCGTGCCGAGGACGTCCAGCATGCTCGCCCGGGCGAGCCGGCTGTAGAGGGCGAGGAAGATCGACGAGAGGGTCACCATCGGGAGGAACAGGTGGTAGAGGACGTCGAGGGTCTTCACGAACCACCCGCCCTCGACGGTGACGTCGACCATCCCGGCCACCGGGAAGATGGGGAAGATCGAGCAGAAGAGGATGATGAGCATGATGCCGGTCCAGAAGACCGGCGCCGAGAACCCGAGGAGGGCGAATATGGTGACCCCGTGGCTCAGCAGGCCGTTCGGACGGCGGGCGGCGATGACCCCGAGGACCGTCCCCAGCATGATCGCGAGCACCTGCGCGCTCAGGACGAGGAGCAGGGTGGCGGGGAGCCGTTCGAGGAGCAGCTCCGTCACCGGCTGGTTGAAGAAGAACGAGTAACCGAGGTCGCCCCGCGCGAGCCTCGCGACGTAGGCGAAGAGTTGCTCGTGGAAGGGGAGGTCGAGGCCGTAGTCGCGCCGGATCTGGGCCATCACCTCCGCGTCGGCGCCCCCCATGTCGCCCGCGATGGTGTCCGCGACGTCGCCCGGCGCGATGTGGATGAGGGTGAAGTTGAGGATGAGGACGGCGAGCAGGAGGGCGAGCCCGTTGCCCCCGCGCCGGACGAGGAGGGCAAGGATGCTCATGCCGCGCGCTCGCGGAATTCCGGGTCATGCGTCGGCGCCCCCGGACGGGAGCGTCGCCGCGCCCGCCCGCCGCGCGAGGCGGCGGGCGGGCGGCCGTGCCGCGATCGAATCACTCGGGCCGGACGTAGATCTCGTCAAGCGGCGAGGACGTGCCCCAGATCGTCTGCGGCGGGTTGCCGATGCGCTTGTTGTAGATGGTGTGGTAGGGCAGCGTGTGCACCCAGTAGACGGGCAGCTCGTCCGCGAGCAGCTTCTGGACGTCGGAGTAGATCGCCCTTCGCTTCTCGGCGTCGAGCTCCCGGCCGCCCATGTCCAGCATCTCGTCGACCTTGGGGTTGGCGTAGCCCTGGGTGTTCGACCAGATGACCCCCTTCTTGATGTTGGTGCTCAAGTACGTGCGATGCACCCCGATCACCGGGTCGCCCCAGTTGAACACCACGTCCCAAGTGAGGTCGAACTCGTGGTTGGAGACCCGCTTCGCCCAGGACGGGAAGTCCGGGGAGGCCCGCACCGTCATGTCGATGCCGATCTTCTTGAGCTGGGGCTTCAGGTACTCCGCGTGCGGCCGGGTGAACGCGCTCCCGAAGTCGACCGTGAGCGGGAAGCGCATGCCGTCGGCTCCGCGCTCGTAGCCCGCCTCGTCGAGGAGCTGGTTCGCCTTGTCGATGTCGAGGTCGTAGGGCTCGACGTCCGACTCGTAGAAGATGCTCCCGGGGTGGAAACCGGTCCGCGCCTCGGTGGGGGCGCCGAGAAGCAGCGCGTTGATGATGAAGTTCCGGTCGACGGCGTAGGCGATCGCCTTGCGCACGGCCGGGTCGCTGGTCGGCTCACGCTGGTGGTTGAAGGCGAGCCACACGAGCGGTCCGATGGCCGCGTACCCCTGGTCGGTCACCACCAGGTGGTCGTTCTCCTTCATGCGGGCGAGCTCGCGGGGATTCGCCTCGAAGGTCGCGAGCAGGGTCTCCCCCTTCTCCACCGCGATGGTGCGCGAGGACGGGTCCTTGATGATCCGCATGATGATCCGGTCGACGTAGGGCCGCCCCTCGATGAAGAAGTTCTCGTTCCGCTCGAGGATGATGTGCTGGTCGCGCTTGAACTCGACGAACTTGAACGGGCCGGACCCGACCACATCCTCGGAGTTGCGCGGATGGCTCTTCGGGTCCTGGCCGTCGCCGTAGATGTGCTCCGGGATGATGGAAAGGAGCTGCGAGGACATCGCGAGGAGCAGGGCCGGGTGGGGTTTGGAGAGCTTGATGACGGCGGTCAGGTCGTCCGGGGTCTCCACGCTCTCGACGGGGGCCATCATCGTCTTGAACGGATGGTTCGCCTTCACCGTCATGATGGAGAACGCGACGTCGCTCGAGGTGATGGGGTGGCCGTCGTGGAAGGTCGCGCCTTCGACCAGCTTGAGGGTGACGGTGAGACCGTCGTCGGAGATGTCCCACTCGCGCGCGAGATAGGGGTGCGGATTCCAGTTCTCGTCGAAGCGAAGAGGGGTGGCGAAGAGCTGGGCGCCCGGCTGGCCGGTCCAGATCCCGGATTGCACGGCCGGGTTGAGGTGCCGCGGGGTGCCGCCCATCGACCAGATGAGGGTTCCGCCGCGCGTCGGCTCCTCGGCGGACACCGCGGATGCGCCGAGCGCGAGCACCGCGAGCGCCGTGTATCGGAATGCCTGCTTCATCGAACGCATGGATGTTCCTCCTGAAGGTGAGATGCCGCGTCCGGGACGCGGACGGGTTGGATTTCTGTTTGCGGCGCGGAGTATTTCACAAATCGTGCCGGGCCGACCCCTCCGCCGCCGCGCGAAATTGAGGTCAGAGTGAGATCTTCCATTCGTCCTCCGCCAAGCTCTACCGCGCCCACAAATTCCACCGTGGCCCCACTCCCGTTCAGCGTCCGCGCCAGACGGGGGCGCGCTTCTCGGCGAAGGCGCGGGTGCCCTCCAGGAGGTCTTCGCTCGCGTAAAGGGTGTTGACGGCGGGGATCCCCTTGCCGTGCATGAGCCCGAACGCATCCGCGACGGTGAGGCGCTCCGTCATGCGGATGGTCTCCTTGATGGCGGCGAAGACGAGTGGCGGCCCGGCCGCGAGGAGGTCCGCGAGCTCGCGGGCGCGGCCCATCAGGCTTCCGGCCGGCACGACCTCGTTGACGAGGCCCCAGCGCGCCGCCTCCTCCGCCTCCATCCAACGCCCGGTGAGGAGGAGGTCCATCGCGACGTGAAACGGGATCCGGCGGTGGAGCTTGATGCTCGCCGCGTCCGCGAGCACCCCGACGTTGATCTCGGGGAGGGCGAAGCGGGCGTGGTCGGCGGCGAGGATGAGGTCGCAGGAGATGGCGATCTCGAGCCCCCCGCCGACCGCCATGCCGTTGACGGCCGCGATCACCGGCTTGTTGAGGCCGGGCAGCTCCTGGAGGCCGCCGAATCCCCCCACCCCGTAGTCGGTGTCGGGGGGCTCGCCCTCGGCCGCGCCCTTCAAGTCCCAGCCGGCGGAGAAGAAGCGCTCGCCCGCGCCGGTGACGACCGCGACCCGAAGCTCGGGGTCGTCGCGGAATTCGGCGAAGAGGTCGCCCATCCGCCGGCTCGTCGCTCCGTCGATGGCGTTCGCCTTCGGCCGGTCGAGGACCACCTCGAGGACCGCGCCGCGGCGGGTGACGTGCAGGGGAGCGGGGGAGTCGGTCATGTCGGGTCTCCTGTCGAATCTCCGGTCGGGTATTCCGACGGGTCCTTCGGGGCGAGGCGCAGGACCGCGTCCACCGCGCACACGCCGCACCCCGCCGGCCGCACGATGAGAGGGTTCACGTCGAGCTCGATCAGGCGGTCGGCGCGATCGAGCGCGAAGCGCTGGACGGCGAGCACCGCGTCGACGAGGGCCGCCCGGTCGCCCGCCGGCCGGCCCCGGAAGCCGTCGACGAGGGCCGCTGCCTTGAGCCCGGCGAGGGCGGCCTCGATCTCCTCGCGGGATGCGGGCACGAGGAGCACGACCCGGTCCCCGGCGAGCTCGGCGAGCAGGCCGCCCGAGCCGACGACGAGGACGAGGCCCACCTGCGGGTCGCGGCTGACGCCGACGATCACCTCCGCGACCCCGTCGCCGACCATGCTCTCGACGAGGAGGTAGTCGCCGAGTGGAAGCAGCGCGCGGGCCGCCGCCTCGATCTCGGCCGGCGCTTCGAGACCGAGCCGGACCGCTCCCTTCTCCGACTTGTGGGCGAGCCCGCGTCCGACCGCCTTGACCGCCACCGGGGCGCCGACCCGGACGGCGGCCGCCATCGCCTCGCCCGGGCTTCGGACGACCTCCCCGGGCGGGACCGGGACACCGGCTCGCGCGAGACGCTCCTTCGCCTCCCGCTCGGAGAGGACCGTTCCCCGGCCTCCGCCACCCGGGAGCGGGTGCGGCCCTCCCATTTCGATCTCGGCCGCGAGCCGGCCGGCCGCCCATGCCTCGCCGATGTCGGCCGCCGCTTCGACGGCCGCAAGCCCCTCCTCGACCCCGGCGAGGGGGGCGATCCCCCGCGCGAGGAGGTCTTGCGAGAGCGCCTCCGGAAACGACTCGGGAAGGGTCGCGAGCACGCCCCCGCGCGCGCCGATCCGGCGAAGCGCGGCCTCGAAGGCGTCGAAGGTGACGTGCCACTCGGCGTCGTCGCAGCGGTCCGTGCGCGGCGGGTCGATGACGAGGAGCGCGAGGTCGAACCCGCACCCGAGCATGGCGGTGAAGGTGGAGGCGAGGCGGTCCGCGTCCCCCCAGATGAAGGTGTGGTAGTCGAGGGGGTTCGAGACGGTGACGACGTCGTTCAGGGTCGCACCCACCCGTTCGCGCTCCGCCCCGGTGAGGGGGCGGGCCCGGAGCCGGCGCCCCTCGAGCGCATCCGCCATGAGTGCCGCCTCGCCGCCCGAGCAGGAGAGCGACGCGATGTCCCGGCCGCCGAGCGGCCCGCCCGCGTGCAGCAGCTTCAGGGCCTCGAGGAGGGCGGGCAGCGAATGCACCCGCCCGATGCCGGTCCGCCGGAAGAAGGCCGCCGCGCTTCGTTCCGAGCCGGCGAGCGAGGCGGTGTGCGACACGGTGAGGCTCGCCCCCGCCTTGCTCCTCCCGAGCTTCAAGGCGACGAGGGGGATGCGCCGCTCGCGGGCTTTCCGGGCCGCGGCGGCGAGGGCCGGCGCGTCCTCCAGGGTCTCGACGACGAGCCCGATGGCGGTGATGCGCTCGTCGGCGAGGAGGGCGTCCAGCACGTCCGCGGTGCCGACGCGGGCGCGGTTCCCGAGGGTGACGACGGCGGCGATCGGCACCGCCCGGAGGTTCATGGTGAGGGTCATCGCGAGGTTGCTGCTCTGCGACACGATGGCGACCCCCCGGTCGCGGCGCAGGCCCCCGTGCTGGTCGGGCCAGAGCGGCGCGCCGTCGAGGTAGTTGACGAAGCCGTAGCAGTTGGGGCCGAGGATCGGCATGGCGCCCGCCGCCGTGACGAGCGCCGCCTGGAGGGCCGCTCCCCTCGCCCCCGACTCGGCAAAGCCCGAGGCGTAGCAGACCGCCCCTCCCGCCCCCCGGGCGGCGAGCGCCCGCACCACCTCGACGGTACGGTCGCGCCGCACCGCGACGAAGGCGGCGTCCGGCGCCTCGGGCAGCTCCGCGACCGATGGGAAGCAGGGGAGGCCCGCCATCGCGCGCCGCGCCGGATGCACGGGCCAGATGGGTCCCGCGAAGTCCAT
>JAJDXW010000354.1 GCA_022823045.1 Gammaproteobacteria bacterium | reverse complement strand
GGTGCAAGCCCTCGACACCACGCGCCCGTCGCGACGACGGGACGGGCGCGGCCCGGACCTCCATCCGCCGGGATGGGTCCGGAACGCGCGGGGAGCGACGTGGTGGCGGCGGCGGCATGCGGTACGGCGGGTCCTCGGCGGCGGGGGGCGGAGCGGGTCCTGCCCATCATCGGCGTCCGGCGACGCCCCCGAAAGGGCCGGCGGTCCCGTCCTACGTAGGACATTCGCTCGACGAGACCGCGAATCGGGCTCACCCACCCACCGCGGGCAACGAGCCGGTGAATTTCACACTCGCCGAGCGGGTGTCGGCCTACGGTTTCATCAGGCGCATCCTGGTGCAGTTCGAATTCGGGACCTGGACAAGTCGGACAAGAAGCAACATGACGGCGAAACGCCATCGCGGCTACCACGACGGCCAGGATCCTGGCTTCTTGAATTGTGCGAAGGTGTGGCCCATGTTCTGCGCGCTTGGGCTGCCAAAGTCAGGGGGACCGTACATTGAAGACAAGTGAGTTGATGGCGGGGTTCCCGCCGAGCGCGGCGGGTCAGGTCACGCTCGCGAACTGGCGCACGCCGCCGTTCAACAAGTGGTCGTTCACGCATCTTCGCGAGCTCATTCCGAGCGCCGCGATCGCGAACGACCCGGACGATGTCGCGGCGCTGCCGGCCGCTCCGGTGGACCTCGGCGGGGTGGAGTTTGAGTTCGACGGTTTGCGCCACGACATCGAGCGCTTTCTCGCCGAGACGGAGACGGACGGAATGCTCGTCCTCCGGGAGGGCGGCATCGTCCACGAGCACTACGGGCCGGGCATGGACGCGGCGACCCCGCACTTCTTCGCGTCCGTCACGAAGTCGGTGCTCGGGCTCGTCGCGGGCGTTCTCGCGGGGCGGGGGGCGCTTGACGTCGGGGCACCGGTGACCGACTGGATCCCCGAGGTCGCGGAGACCGCCTGGGCCGGCGCCACCCTCCGCGACCTCCTCGACATGCGGGCCGGCATCCTCTTCGACGAGGACTATCTCGCCACCTCGGGCGCCATCATCGCGTACCGGAAGGCGCAGGGCTGGGACCCGCTTGCGCCGGGGGAGGAGCCCTCGGACCTTCGAACCTGGTTCCGGAGCCTCACCGAGCCGGACGGCCCCCACGGCGGCGCCTTTCACTACGTCTCGCCCAACACCGACCTCCTCGGATGGGTGATCGAGCGGGCGGCCGGGCGGCGCTACACGGATCTGGTGAGCGAGCTCCTGTGGCGGCCGATGGGAGCCACCGCCGATGCGTACATCACGGTTGACCGCCTCGGCGCCCCCCGGGCCGCCGGCGGAATGTGCGCGACGCTCCGCGACCTCGCCCTCGTCGGGCAGCTCGTCGCGAACCGCGGCCGGCGCGACGGGAGGCAGATCGTTCCCGCCGACTGGATCGACGATATCCTGACCGGAGGCGACCCGGCGGCCTGGGACGCGGGCGACTTCGCTCCGTACTTTCCGGGCATGGAAGCCCACTACCGCAGCAAGTGGTACGTGCGGCGCGGCGATGCCCCGCTCGCCTTCGGGGTGGGGGTGTACGGTCAGAACGTGTTCGCGGATCCGGAGAACGGGATCGTGATCGCCAAGATGTCGTCGCAGGCGCCGCCCCTCGACGAGCGCCTCATCGCGCTCACCATGCGCGGCGTCGAGGCCATCCGCCGCCACCTCGCGGGGGGCTGACGCCGGCGATCCACGGTTGCCTGCCGAACCGGCGGGCTAACTCCGCGGCGCGAGCATCTCTTCCAGGGCGTAGAGGGTCTTCTGCGGAAGTCGTTCCGCCGGGTAGTACCGAGTCACGATTTCGAGTGCCTTGCGGTAGTCCGTGAGGTTGAGATAGCGCAAGAGAAAGCGCACGTCCTCCTCATCGTGGAATTCTTCGCCGAGGCGCATCGCGAGGCACTTCATTGCCAGGAGGTATTCCGGACTCGCGGTGAGCACCCGCAGGTTGGACAGATCGAGGTACGGGTGGAAGTCGCCACGATCACTCAAGTATCCCTTGACCGCGTCGTTGAGCCAGTCGCCGGGCATCCCGGCGGCGAGGGCGACGCGCTGTGCCGCCGCGCGCACTTCCTTCGCGGGCCGGAAGAAGGCGTCGACGTCCTTCGTCGACCGGCGTGCGTCGAACACGAGGCACATGACCGCACCGCCCGCGAGGTAGACCTCCCCGGTGATCCCGATGCGAGCGAGCTCTTCGTTCAATCGTTCGAAGAGGGCCTCGATCTCCTGCTTGGAGTACGCCATCAGACACGCTGTCCCACGCTGGCGTCGATGAAGAGATTTCGACGCCGGAATGGTGGGGGTGACTGGGTCAGGAGGTAGAGGCGCAAGCTCGTCAGAGACGAAGCGAACCAGGGCTCGTCCAGCGCCGCTACCACGCTTGTCCAGGAGGGCGGACATACTCCCTTCGACTTGGAGGCGTATTCGACCATCGCCGCCAGATAGTTCGCTTCGAACGGCGGAAGAAGAACCTCCGGCGGGTATCGAACCGCGCGTTCGAACTCCTGCCCCCTCAGACCTTGAAACAGATCGTGAAGCTCTGCGAATGCATATGACCTCTCGTCGGGCCGTTCGACAAGCTCCCGGCACATCGCCTGGAATCGCTGCTCGGCGGGAGGAAGTACTTGTTGCAGCACCCACTTGGACACGTCCAGGCCGGCGGCCGCCGCCCGATCCCGGATACGGGCCTTGTCCTCCGCGCTGATGCGGATCTGAAGCTGGTGGGTCTTGTTCATGCTGTCACCATACCGGGCGGCAGCACTTTGTCAATACACGGTATTGACTACCCGTAACGGTTGAACGGTGAGCCCGGTTCGCAACCCGCGCGTCGCGGCGGGCGTCATGCATCGCCAATCAACGAGTCCGAATCATGGTCTGTCCTCACCGACCGCCAGTGGGACCGGACTTATCCACCCCTTCCCCACCGCTTCGTCAGTGTATGAGGCGCGCGGCGCTGTGGAGAAGGCGTGGATAAGTCCGGCGGTGGCGTTGGGAGCGAATCTTGGCGCGTCATCCGGTGCCGGAAATTCGGTAACAATTTCCGTTGAGGCAACGGGACCCGTAGATCCAATTGTCGTTAACCCGGCGGTCGGCGGTCATTCCTCCAGCGGTCCCATTTCGGCGAGCAACGTCTGTACCACCTTGTGCAGGTTCGGCAGGTCGTTCTCGGCATAATCCCAGACGCGTTCGGGGATCACGGTCGCATAGCCATGGATCAAGAGGTTGCGGAAGTCGACAATCTCGCGCAACGAGGAAATGTGAGCGGCAACTTCGGGGTGGGTCTGATGCAGGCGGTTCAGCGCCTCGCCGATGATTTCGAATTTGCGCTCGACCGCGGCTTGCGTCCGCGCATCGCCAACGTAGGTCTCGCAGTCCATGCCCTCTGTGAAGTGCGTGATATCCGAGGCCGCCCGGTCGACATCCGCCAGCAGAACGCGGGGGTCAGGACGCATATACGAGCTCGCGCGACTTGTCGATGGCCGCGCGCAGATACGGGTTCCGGACCGCGCCTGACTCCACCAGATCGACGGAACGGCCAAGCGTCTGGCGCAATGCCTCGGCAAGGTCGAAGTACTGTCGGAGTGGCGCCCGGCCGTTTTGGAGCTTGAATTCGACCAGGAAGTCCGCGTCGCTGGTATGTGGATCGAAATCAGTGCCGCGCGCTGCCGAACCGAAGACTTCGAGCCGCGCCACGCCACAGCGCCGGCAGAGTTCGACCAGCTCTTCCCTCTTGTCAGCGATGGCGGCATGCATGGCAGAGCCTCCCGTTACCGCGACAATGGAAATCCTCGTTCGACCGCATCGAAACAGCGCCTCCGCCCGAGTCCTCTTCAGCCGGCTGCGCCCCGATGGCGCTTCTCTCGCAGTGGCGCTCGATGCCTGAATGAACGTCTCGGGATCGCCATGGCCCCCTCGGCGTGAGGATTCTCAACGTCGAGAGATTGTAGCCCGCTCGATCTCCTCTCGTGAGACGGCCAAGTGCTTCGTTGGCGCTGGCTCCTCGATGTCGGCACGTCGCCCGACATCGCTCCCGAATGCGAACGGGACCGGGCGGCGTGCGGAGCATCGAGGTGCTCCGCCGCCGTTTTGGGGGAGGCTGAGGCCGGCCGGATCAGCTCTCGGCGGCGCTGCCGTTACCGCGGTGGAGGGCGCTCGACGGGGCGAAGCGGTCGAGGACCTGGCCCGGCCCCCGCCCGTTCGTGACGTAGTCGGTGCCGTCGAAGACCTCGACGCCGTTGCAGAACACCCCGTGGACGCCGATCGGCCGGCGGATCGTGCGCTTCCCGCCTCCCGGGAGGTCCGCGACCCGTTCGCTGGCCGTGACCCCCACGGTATCCGGGTCGAAGAGGAGGAGGTCCGCCCAGGCGCCGGCCGCGATCCGGCCGCGGTCCGGGATCCCATAGAGGTCCGCGGGGTGGCTCGTGAGCCGCCGCACCCCGTCCGCGAGATCGAACTCGCCGAGCTCGCGCACCCAGTGGGCGAGGAAGTGCAGGCCGTAGCCCGCCTCGCACATGAAGGTGAGGTGCGCCCCCGCATCGGAGAGCGCGACCACCCCCGCTTCGTGCCGGAGGAGGCGCGCGACGCCCTCGTCCCCCACGTTGAGGAACTGCCCGATGAACATCGTCTCGAGGTTCTCCTCGAGGCCGAGGTCGAGCATGACGTCGAGGGGGTCCGCCCCGCGCTCGGCCGCGATGTCGGCAATGGTCCGGTCGGTGAGTGGTTCGTTCTTCGCGAGCGCGGGCACCGCGACGACGACCCGGTTCCAATTGCCCTGGAAGATGAGGCCGGGGCGGGGGTTCGCGAGGCTCGCGCGGAACCGGTCGCGGAACTCGCGGGTCCGGAACAGGGGGATGAGCCGTTCGGGGCCGTAGGCCTTCGCCTCGGAGAACGCGTCGTGGCTGAAGAAGGGATAGGCGTTGGCGAGGGTGAAGTCGAACGACAGCGGCTGGCACGGGATCTGGATGTACACCGGGTTGCCGCGGGCGTGCGCCGCCCGGCACGCCTCGAACATCTCGACGGAGCGCTCCGGCGCCTGCTCGTTGTACATCGCCGCCCCCGTCGCCTTGAACACGGCCCGCCCGTGGCGCCCCGCGATGGTCTCGAGCTCCTCGACGGTCTTCGCCCCCGAGGCGAGCTGCACGATCCCCTCGGGGCGCGTCCCCATGGCGCCGACCAGCGCGTCGAATTCCGCGAGGTCCGTGATCGTCGATGGCATCGGTACCCCCCCGTAACCGGAGTGGTTGAGGGAGTACGAAGCGCCGAGCCCGATCGCGCCGCCCTCCATCGCCTCGGCGACGAGGGCCTGCATCGCCGCGAGCTCTTCCGCGGTCGCCTCGGCCCGTTCGGACGCCGCCTCGCCCATGACCGAGGTGCGGATCACCGAGTGCCCGGCGAGCACTGCGACGTTCGCGCACGGCGCGGCCTCCCGCAGCGCCGCCATGTACTCGCCGAACGTCTCGAACTCCCAGCGCACCCCCGCGCGGAGCGCATCGAGGTCCATGCCCTCGACGACCGAGAGGTTGCGCAGGATGAGATCGCGCACGGGCGGCGCGGCGGGCACTATCCCGAACCCGCAGTTCCCCATCACCACCGTAGTCACCCCGAGCGACGGCGACGGCGAGAGGGTGCGGTCCCAGGTAATCTGTGCGTCGTAGTGGGTATGCAGATCGATGAAGCCGGGGGCGAGGGCAAGGCCGTCCGCGTCGATCTCGCGCTCTCCGCGGTCACGGATCTCTCCAACGGCGCTGACGCGTCCGTCGCGGACCGCGACGTCCGCCCGGACCGGTTCGTTGCCGAGACCGTCGACGACGGTCGCACCACGGATGACGAGCTGATTCATGAAGTACCATCCCGAGTACGGGTCAACGGTCCGCGAGGATAGCCGCTCGCGATGGGGGTTTGAAGGCGATGGAGTTCGACTACGTGATCGTGGGAGCCGGCTCGGCCGGCTGCGTGCTGGCCCACCGGCTGTCGGAGGACCCGCGCAACCGCGTGGCCCTCCTCGAGGCAGGAGGGCGCGACAAGAACATGTGGATCCACATCCCGGTCGGGTTCGCGAAGACCCTGAACGACCCGACCGTGAACTGGCTCTTCTACACCGAGCCCGACGAGAAGACCCGGGATCGCCCCATCCCGATCCCGCGCGGCAAGGTCCTCGGGGGGTCGAGCTCCATCAACGGGATGCTCTACGTGCGGGGGCATCCCCGCGACTACGACACGTGGGCCCAGCTCGGAAACCGGGGCTGGTCCTACGACGACGTGCTCCCCTACTTCAAGCGTTCGGAGAACCATGAGGGGGGCGCGAATGAGTATCACGGGGTCGGCGGTCCCCTCACCGTCTCCGAGCAGGTGCAGACCCATCTCCTCTGCGACGCGTTCATCGAGGCGGCCAAGGAGTGCGGCTACCCCCACAACCCGGACGTGAACGGCGCCTCCCAGGACGGCTTCGGCTATTGCCAGGCGACGATCCGGAACGGCCGGCGCGCGAGCGTCGCGCAGGCGTTCCTCGCCCCGGTGCGCTCTCGCCCGAACCTCACCGTGCTGACCCACGCCCTCGCCACCCGGGTCCTCATCGAGGGCAAGCGGGCAACGGGGGTCGAGTTCTCCCAGCACGGCGAGCGGAAGACGGTGCGCGCGAGCCGGGAGGTGATCCTCAGCGGGGGCGCGATCAACTCGCCCCAGGTCCTCGAGCTCTCCGGGGTCGGGGACGGCGAGCGGCTCCGCGAGCTCGGCATCGAGACCGCCCACCACCTCCCGGGGGTCGGCGAGAACCTCCAGGACCACTTCGCGACCCGGATGTCCTGGCGGGTGACCCGCCGCATCACCTACAACGAGAGGACCCGGGGGCTCGGACTGATCGTCGAAGGCCTCAAGTATCTCTGGAACCGGACCGGGGTCCTTGCCCTCAGCGCGGCGAACATCACCGGCTATGTCCGGACCCGCGAAGGGGTGGAGACGCCGGACGTGCAGTACTTCATGACTCCGGCGAGCTTCCCCGACTCGCAGGATCGGGCCCTCGAACGGGAGCCCGGGATGTCGGTCGGGTTGTGCGTCCTCCGGCCCGAGTCCATCGGCACGCTCCACGCGAAGTCCCCCGATCCCTTCGCCCCACCCGCGATCCGGCCGAACTTCCTCGACTCGAAGGTCGACTGCGACGCGGTGGTCGAAGGGACTCGCATCGCGCGCCGGATCGCGGAGGCGTCCCCGCTGGATCCCTACCGGGGGGCGGAGCTCCAGCCCGGCGCGGATGCGCAGACCGACGACGAGCTCCTCGACTACGCCCGGGACACCGGAACCACCGTGTACCACCCGGTGGGAACCTGCAAGATGGGGAGCGACCCGATGGCGGTGGTGGACGATCGTCTGCGCGTCCACGGGCTCGACGGGCTCCGGGTCGTCGACGCCTCCATCATGCCCACCCTCGTCTCCGGCAACACCAACGCTCCCGTCATCATGATTGCCGAGAAGGCGGCGGACTTCATCCGCGAGGACGCACGCACCACCTGATCGAGGACCGACTCGGGGGTCGCCTCGGTGTCCGGTCCGCCCCGCGCCTCGCTTGGCGCGCCGGCGCGGGTCAAGCCGCGGTCACGGCCTCGTGGAGGAGATCGAGGGCGGCTCGCGTGAACTCCCACATGTTGGCTTCGCGGTCGCCGTGGCCGGTCTCGAGGGTGACGACCCGCTCGACCGATCCGGCGACCGCGAGGCAGGTGTGCCCCGCCGCGTCTCCGTAGCGGTTGCCGGTCGGTCCGGCCGCTCCGGTCTCCGCGAGCCCCCAGGTCGTCCCGAGGCGTTCGCGGATCGTGCGCGCTCCGAGCTGCGCATTCGGCTCCGACGACGAGCGTGTCTCGGGCGGAAGCTCGGCGGGGAGCGCGAGCAGCCCG
>JAJDXW010000138.1 GCA_022823045.1 Gammaproteobacteria bacterium | reverse complement strand
AGGCGGCCGCGGCGGCGCGCGGCCATCTTATCGCACTCGCGCCCTACCGGTCGGCGGCGACCGTGCTGTGGTACGTGAGCATGCCCTCGGAGCTCGCCACTGTCCCGGGGATCGAGGCCGCCCTCGCGGACGGGAAGCGGGTCGCCGTGCCGTGGTGCGACGGAGACGACCTCGGGCTCTGGCGGCTCGAAGCGGTGGGGGAGCTCGAGCCCGGCACCTGGGGCATACCGGAACCGCCGCCGGCCCGACGCGGCGAGCCGGCGCGGCGGATCGCCCCCGAGGCGATCGACCTCGTGGTCGTGCCCGGGCTCGCCTTCGACCGGCGCGGCCGCCGGCTCGGCCACGGCAAGGGGTACTACGATCGCCTGCTTGCGCGTTCCCCCGCGGTCCGGGCCGGGCTCTGCTTCGATGCCCAGGTGTTCCCCGAGGTCCCGGCCGGCCCGCACGACGCGGTGATGGACTGGGTCGTCACCGAGCGCGGCGCTTCTCAGGTCGGGCGCGTGAGCGTCAGCGATGGGTCGGAATGCTGAAGTCGGCCTGCTCGCGCATCCCCGTCGGCCAGCGCTGGGTGATCGTCTTCAGCCGGGTGTAGAACCGCACCCCTTCCGGGCCGTGCATGTAGTGGTCCCCGAACAGTGAACGCTTCCACCCGCCGAAGCTGTGGAAGGCGGACGGGACCGGGATCGGGACGTTGACCCCGATCATCCCGATTTTCGCCCGGGTCGTGAAGTCGCGCGCGGTGTCGCCGTCGCGGGTGAAGATCGCGGCCCCGTTGCCGTACTCGTGGTCGTTGACGAGGGTGAGCGCCTCCTCGTAGCTCTCCGCGCGCACGAGCGAGAGCACCGGGCCGAAGATCTCGTCGGTGTAGATCGACATCTCCGGGCGAACCCGGTCGAAGAGGCTGCCGCCGACGAAGAAGCCTCCGTTGCCGTTGCCGTTGCCGTCGCTCCCCTCACCAGCACCGTCGCCGCCGTCCGAGGGGCCGACCCCCCGCCCGTCCACCACGAGATTCGCGCCTTCCTCCACCCCGGTGTCCACGTAGCCCTGCACGCGGTCGCGGTGGGCGCCGGTGACGAGGGGGCCCATCTCCGCCTCCGGCTCCCGGAAGCTGCCGATGCGGAGATCGCGCACCCGGGGGGCGAGGCGATCGACGAGGGCGTCCGCCACCTCGTCACCGACCGCCACCGCGACCGATACCGCCATGCACCGCTCCCCGGCGGAGCCGTATGCGGAGCCCATGAGGGCCTCCACCGTCTGGTCGAGGTCCGCGTCGGGCATCACCACGAGGTGGTTCTTGGCCCCCCCGAGGGCTTGCACCCGCTTCCCGGCGCGGGCCGCCGCCCGGTACACCCGCTCGGCGATGGGGGTCGAGCCGACGAAGCTCACCGCGGCGACGTCCGGGTGCGCGATGAGCGCATCCACCGCCTCCCGGTCGCCGTGCACGACGTTGAGCACCCCCGGCGGCAGGCCCGCCTCCACCGCGAGCTCCGCGATCCGCACCGCGGCCGACGGATCGCGCTCCGACGGCTTGAGGACGAACGTGTTGCCGCAAGCGATCGCGACCGGGAACATCCACATCGGGACCATCGCGGGGAAGTTGAAGGGGGTGATGCCGACGCACACCCCGAGGGGCTGGCGGAACGAGTAGCTGTCGATCCCCGAGGCGACCCCTTCGTTGTGCTCCCCCTTGAGGAGCTGGGGAATGCCGCAGGCGAACTCCACGACCTCGATTCCCCGGGTGACCGAGCCCCGCGCATCGTCGAGGGTCTTGCCGTGCTCGGACGACACGATGCGGGCGAGCTCGTCCAGGTGGTCGCGCAGGAGCATCTGGAACCGGAACAGGACCCGGGCCCGGGCGGGCGGAGCGGTCGCCGCCCATTCGGGGAAGGCGGACCGGGCCGCCGCCACCGCGGCATCGACCTCGCTCTCCGAGGCGAGGGGGACCCGCGCCTGGACCGCGCCGGTGGAAGGATCGAAGACGTCGCCGAAGCGGTTTCCGCTCGGGCCTGCCCGCTCGCCGCCCACGAAATGATCGATGGTGGCGGTCATGGACCTCTCCTCAAGTTTCCGTCGATCCGCGAACGATAGCGCATCGCGCTCCCCGAGGGGACCTGCGCGCCCCGGAACGGCTCGAATTCCGCCCCCCGCCGTTCTTCCGGGGCCCGGCCGGAGATAGACTCTGCCCCGGCGACGAAGAGGGAGCGGCCATGGCCCGAGTGCGCGACATCGAGATCCACGAGGTTCCCGCGGACCTCCAGCCCGTCTACCGGCGGTACGCGGAGTCCTACGGACCCTTTCTCAACCAGGTGAAGGTCTTCGCCCACCGGGCGCCGGCCCTGCGGCACGTGATGGGGATGCTGCTCGAGCTCGCCGACGAGGCGGTCCTCCCGAAGCGCTACCTCGAGATCGCCCTGGTGGCGGTCTCCCGGGCGAACGAGTGCACCTACTGCGTCGCCCACCACGCCCCCCGGCTCGTCGAGCAGGGGCTCGATCCGGCGAGCGTGGCCGCCATCCTGGCGCCGGAAGTTCCCGGATTCGACGAGGTGGACACCCTCGTGCGCGACTACGCGGTCGCTGTCACGGGGGACGCGCGGCGGATGCCGGCCGCGATGGTGGAGCGGCTCAAGGCCCACTTCACCGAGGAGCAGGTCGTGGAACTCACCCTGCGCACCACTCTCTGCGGCTTCTTCAACCGCTTCAACGAGGCGCTCGGGATCGAGATGGAGGACGGGGTCGTCGAGGACCTGCTCGCGGCCGGAATGCGTCTTGATGACCTCCCCCATCCCGAGGCGTTGGCCGCGGGCGGCGGCTGAGCCGCCCCGGACGGTCCGTTCGCCGCACCCCGTCGCCTCCCCGGCCGGGGCGGCACGGGGTTCCTCCGGCCGGGCGGCGGGTGAGGGCAAGGGGTGCTTCGGACGAGCTACTACCGGACGGCGCTGCTCCTCGTCATCGCGAGCGCGTTCGTAAACTCCGCGAACGGGCTAATCGTGCGCTCCATGGAGGCGGCGGACGACTGGCAGATCGTCTTCTACCGGTCCTGGTTCCTCGCCGGCGCGCTCGCCGTCGTCTTCGCGGTGCAAAGCGCGGGGCGGCTCGCGGCGGCGCTCCGCGACCTGCGCCCGTGGATGGTGCTCGGAAGCGTGTTCATCGCGGCCGTCAACACCCTCTTCATCCTCTCCATCACCCATACGACGGTCGCGAATACCATGTTCCTGCTGAGTGGGGCGCCGTTCTTTGCCGCCCTGCTCGGACGGCTCGTGCTCGGCGAGACGGTCGCGCGCGGGGTGTGGATCGCGATGAGCGTCGCCCTTGCCGGGATGGCGGTGATGCTGTGGGACGGGCTGGAGGCGGGGACCCTGTACGGGAACTCGCTCGCGCTCCTCGCCGCGTTGTGCTTCGGGGCCTTCGCGGTGGTCCTTCGCAAGGGGCGCGGGGTCAACATGCTGCCCATCGTCGTCTTCGGGGCGGTGCTCGGCGGATTGAACGGAGCGCTCATGTGCGATGGAGGGTTCGCCATCCCGGTGCGGGACGCGGTGCTGCTCTTCGTGTGGGGCGCGCTCCTCTCCGGCACCGTCCACGTGATCTTCACCTGGGGCTCGCGGCACGTTCCGGGGGCGGAGCTCACCCTCCTCATCCTCATCGAGTTCATCCTCTCCCCGATGTGGGTGTGGCTCGCCATCGACGAGCGGCCGAGTGTCGCGACCCTCGTCGGCGGCGCCCTCGTCCTCGCCTCCGTCGCGAGCCGCGCGATCGCAAGCTTCCGGACCCGGCAGGGCTGAGTGCCCCCGAGCGGCATCGGCCCCGTCCCGTCCCGCCCAGCCCAGCCTCATCCGGCCCCGCCCCGTGTCCGGTGAGAAAGTCGTTGACGGCAAGCACCGACCCTCGCCATTCGGCGAGCTTGATTCCCGGCGCGTCGGCACGCTGGTCTTGCCCGATTGCCTTCATTTGGATATAACGCATGCATCGAAAGCAAAGTAGGTTGTCGACGATGGCCGTGTTGACCGTGCGCAATCTGCCCGACGAGGTGCATCGCGCCTTGCGTGTGCGGGCAGCCCTTCGTGGCCGCAGCACCGAGGCCGAGGTGCGTGCCATCCTGGCGGAAGCGGTCCTGCCGGAAGGGCGGGTCGGGTTGGGGTCGCTGCTGACCGCCGCCGGCCAGCGCGCCGGTCTGACGGAGGAGGAGCTCGCAGGCTTTGCGCACCGTGAAACGACTCCGGGCCACCCGGTCGATCTCGAATGATCCTGGTGGACACCAATGTGATCTCGGAGCCGTTGCGCAGGGTTCCGGAACCACGAGTCGCCGAATGGCTCGACGCACAGGCGTTGGAAACGCTGTATCTGTCCGCCATTACCGTCGCGGAGCTGCGTTTCGGAGTTCGCTCGCTGCCGGCGGGCCGTCGCCGTGACCGATTGAACGAGGATCTGGAGCGGCAGGTGCTGCCGATGTTCGCCGGCCGCGTGCTGGCATTCGATCTGGCGGCTTCACAGTCCTACGCGGACCTGATGACGAAGGCGCGCTCTTCCGGGCGGGCAATTTCGGTGTCCGACGGTTACATCGCGGCGACGGCAGCGGCCAACGCCATGATGGTAGCCACACGGGATACGTCACCATTCCAGGCGGCCGGATTGAAGACCGTCGATCCCTGGACGGCGTAGGACATGACCGGGGTGCGCATTGCCGCGTGCGAGCCTCCGGGTACGGGCGGGGTGAGGCGGGTACAGCACTTCGCCGCAGCCGCGAAGCGGGGCGGTCGTTATCCTCGACGCGGAACGAAAGAGCGGGAAGCGGTGCGCGAATGACGGACGGAAACTGCCATGACGAGTACGGCGACGCATTCGTCGCCGGGCTCGAATGGATGTGGGGGGAGGGGTTCCTCTCCCCGGGCGGGGCGGAGGAGGTCGCTCGGATCGTGGCCGGGGCGCCGCTCGCGGGCGCGCGGGTGCTCGACGTCGGGTGCGGGCTCGGCGCGATCGACCTCCTCCTCGTCGAGCGCTTCGGCGCCGCCCACGTCACCGGGGTCGACGTCGAGGCGCCGCTCGTCGCGCGGGCCGCGGCGCGCGTCGAGGCGGCGGGGCTCGAGGACCGGATCTCGGTCCACAAGGTCTCGCCCGGCCCGTTTCCGTTCGAAGACGGCGCCTTCGACATCGTGTTCAGCAAGGACTCGATGATCCACATCCCGGACAAGCCCGCCCTCTACGCCGAGGTTCACCGCGTGCTGGTCCCCGGAGGGTGGATGGTCGTCGGAGACTGGTTCGGAAACGGCCTCGAGCCGACACCGGCGATGCGCGAGTGGCTCGACGCGGTCGGCCTCACGTTCACCCTCGAGAGCATCGAGGCATCGGCCGGACTCGTAGAGGCGTGCGGATTCACCGGCGTCGAATGGTGTGACCGCAACGCCTGGTACGCGGAGGCCATGGCCGAGGAGATCGCGACCCTCTCGGGGGAGAACTACCCGCGCCTCGTCGAGCGCCTGGGCGCCGACGCGGCCGCGCAGCGACTCGAAAGCTCGACGAAGAAGAAGGCGGTCGTCGACGGCGGCGAGCTCCGCCCCGGCCACCTCCGCGCCCGCAAGCCGCCCTGACCGCCGCATCGTCTCGCCGGCTCGGCGCCTTCTCCGGCGACGTTCAGGCGGCGGGCGAGCATGGACTTACCTGGAAGCGCCCGCGGACGGACGGCCCCTGCACCGGTGAGGGCGCCGGATGGCGGTCAGGGGTAGTGGCGGGCGAGGTAGTCGGGGCTGAACTTGCCGCTTCGGCGGTCCGTCTCGACCTCGTCCGGGGCGCGCTCGGCGGGCGGGCCGAGGCCGCCCGCGCCGGGGGTCTCGATGACGACGCGCTCGTCGGCGCGGATGGGGATGTCGCCGGACTTGTCGCCGAGGGTGCGCTCCGCGCCGTTGTCGCCGAGGATCGCGAACCGCCCGCGCCCGCCCGCCTTGCCGCCCGCGAGCCCCCACGGCTCGTGGCGGAATCGCTCCCCGAGCCCGTTGAAGGTGCAGTCGTGCCCGAGGGGGCGGACGACGCGGCGAAGCCCGAGCCCGCCCCTCCAGCGCCCCGCCCCGCCGGAATCGGGGACGAGGCCGTACTCCTCGACGAGGAGGGGGTACTCCATCTCGATGGCCTCCACCGGGAGGTTCGAGGTATTGGTCATGTGGATCTGCACCGCGTCCTTGCCGTCGCGGTCCGGGCGGGCGCCCATGCCCCCGCCGAGGGTCTCGAGGTAGACGTAGGGGACGCCGGTATCCGGGTCCGTGCCCGCGAACACCGCCGTCGTGTTCGCTCCGTTCGCGGCCGCTGGCACCCGGTCGGGGAGGGCCCCGGCGAGGGCGCCGAAGATAACGTCCACGATCCGCTGGCAGGTGTTCGCCCGGGCCGCCACCGAGGCGGGGAAGACGGCGTTCACGACGGTCCCCGGCGGCGCGCTCACCTCGGCCGTGTCGAGCACCCCCTGGCTGTTCGGAATGTCGGGGTCGAGGAGGGACTTGAGGGCGTAGCAGGCGCTCGCGTGGGTCGCGTTGACGGTGGTGTTCATGTTCCCCGGCACTTGCTCGGAGGTGCCCGCGAAGTCGAAACGGATGCGGTCGCCGGTCACCTCGATGCGGACCCGGATGGGGAGGTCGAAGTGGTCGGTCCCATCGCTGTCGAGCTGGTCCTCGAACTCGTAGGTTCCGTCCGGGACGGTCGCGATGGCGCTCCGGAGGCGGCGCTCGGAGCGCTCCATCATGAGCTCGAACCCGCGCATCACGGTGCCGGCCCCGCGCAGCTCGACCAGCTCCAGCAGGCGCCGCGCGCCGAGGCGGCAGGCCGCGATCTGGGCGTAGTAGTCGCCGCGGCGTTCATGGGGGACCCGCACGTTGAGGAGGAGGAGGTCGAGGAGGTCGCGCTGGAGCTCGCCCCGCCGGAACAGGCGCACGACCGGGATCCGGAGCCCCTCCTGGTAGATCTCGGTCATCCCGCCCGCCATGCTCCCCGGGGCCATGCCGCCGATGTCGGCGTGGTGGGCGATGTTGCAGATGAACCCGACGAGGGTGCCTTCGCTGAAGACGGGGAGGGCGAGGTTCACGTCGGGTAAATGGGTCCCCCCCGCCACGTAGGGGTCGTTGGCGACGAAGAGGTCCCCGTCGTGGAGATCGTCCCCGAACTTCTCGAGCACGCTCTCCATGAGCCCGCTCATCGACGCGATGTGGAGCGGCAGGGACTGCTCGGACTGGGCGACGAGCCGGCCCTTGACGTCCATGATGGAGGCCGAGTGGTCACGCCGCTCCTTGATGTTCGTCGAGTAGGCGCTCTTCATGAGGGCGAAGAAGCACTCGTCGGTGATCGAGCGAAGGGCGTTCGACAGGATCTCGAGGCCGACCGCGTCGAGCTCGAGGTTCGCCGGGGTGACGCTGGTCGAAGAAGTCGGGGTCCGGCTCCCGGTTGCGGTCTCGCTCATCTTCTTCATCCTCCGTCGAGGGTGAGGTCGAGGTTCGCGTGGGCGTCCACCCGGGCGCGGTCGCCCGGATGCACCACGGTGGTCGCGTCGAGCTGCTCCACGACGGCCGGGCCCGTGATCTCGGTCCCCGGCCGGAGCCGGCTCCGATCGAATACGGGGGTGTCCACGGGGGCGTGCGGGTCGAACCAGACCGGCCGCACTTCGTCCGGCACGGGGGGTGCGGCGGGCCCGGCCGCGCCACCCACCGCCGCATCGCGGCGGGTACGGCCGAACGCGGTGAGGCGGATGTTCACCACCTCCACCGGGTCGTCGGGGTTGTGGTAGCCGTAGGCGACGTCGTGGACCTCGAAGAAGCGGGCCGTGATCCCCGCGATCGAGCCGGAGCCGGGCAGACCGTCGAGAACCCTGGGCGGGCCGGCCGCCACCGGCACCCGGAGCTCGAAGTTCTGGCCGACGTAGCGGGCATCGAAGACGAGCTCCACCTCGCGGTCCGCGTCGGGGACGGCTTCCTCGCCGAACCAGTCCTCGGCCCTCCCCGCAAGCTCCGCCACCGTGGCGGCGAGCTCCCCGGCCGTTTCCGCCGTGAGCCCGACGCGCCGGCCGAGCACGAAGTCCTCCTTGAGATCGGCGATGACGAGGCCCTGGGCGCAGACGATGCCCGGGACCTCCGGCACGAGGACGGTCCGGATCCCGAGCGCGGCGGCGACGTCGCGGGCGTGGAGCGGCCCCGCCCCCCCGAAGGCGACGAGGGTGAAGTCGCGAGGGTCGTGGCCGCGCTCCACCGAGATGGTGCGGATCGCGCGCACCATGTTGGCGACGACGACCCCGATGACCCCGTGCGCGGCCCGCTCCGCCCCGTAGCCGAGCTCGCCCGCGACATCCGCGAACGCTTCCGCCGCCCGCTCCCGGTCCAGCGCCATGCGACCGCCGAGGAGCCCGCGCGCCGACAGCCGCCCGAGCAGCAGGTTCGCGTCGGTGACGGTCGGGGCGGTCCCGCCCCGGCCGTAGCAGGCAGGACCGGGATCGGCCCCCGCGCTCTGCGGTCCGACCTTGAGGAGGCCGTCGCGGTCGAACCAGGCGATCGAGCCGCCCCCGGCGCCCACCGTCTGGACGTCGATGCTGGGGAGCCGGATCGGAAGGCCCGCGACGGCGCGCTCGAGGGCAACGTCCGCCTTGAGGTCCCGGACCAGGGAGACGTCCGCGCTCGTGCCCCCCATGTCGAGGGTGATGAGGTCGCGGGGGCCCGAGCGGTCTCCGGCGTCGATCGCGCCCACCACCCCGGCGGCCGGGCCGGAGAGGGCGGTCCGCACGGGAAGGGTGCGGGCGCGGGCCGGCGACATGAGACCCCCGTTCGACTGGTTGATGCCGATGCGGGCATGTGGAACGCGTTCCGCGAGTCCCGCCTCGAGGCTCGCCATGTACTCGTCCATGACCGGTTGGAGCCATGCGTTGAGGACGGTGGTGGAGCAGCGCTCGAACTCCCGGAACTCGGGCTGGACCTCCGACGAGAGCGACACCCGGAGCCCCGGCCGGGCGGCGCGGATCGCGTCCCCGAGGCGCGCTTCGTGCTCCGGGTTCTGGAACGAGAAGAGGAGGCACACCGCGGCGGCGTCCGCCTCGATATCGCCGAGACGGTCGACTGCCTCCCGGACTGCGGCGTCCCCGAGGGGGCGGACCACCCGTCCGCCCGAGGTGATCCGCTCCTCCACCTCGAGGCGCCGCTCGCGCGGCACGAGGGGAGGGGGCTGGTCGCGGTAGAGGTCGTACATGTGGGGCCGGATCTGGCGCCCGATCTCGAGGAGGTCACGGAAGCCGGCGGTCGTGATGAGGACCACCCGGCCGCCCCGGCGCTGGATGATGGCGTTGGTCGCCACCGTGGTCCCGTGCGCGAGGCGCCGGACCTCTCCGAGCGGGACCCCCGCCTCCGCGAGCTCGCCGAGCCCCTCGATGACCGCCCGCCCGGGGTTGTCGCGGGTCGAGGGCCGCTTCGCGACCCGGATCTCCCGGTTCTCCGCGCTCACCGCGTAGAAGTCCGTGAACGTCCCCCCGACGTCCACCCCGACGATCCAGCTCATGCCGTGCAGCCCTCCCCGGCCATCTGTCCGATGAGGCTCTGCCGGCCTCGTCCGTCCTCCTAGCTCTGGCGGGCGCGCTCCGAGGCGAGCACTTCGATCGCGTTGGACCAGATGTCGAACGTCTGTCGCGCGTCCTCTTCCGTATGGGCGATGGAGAGGTAGTACTTGGTCTCGCCCTTGATGATCCCCCGCTCGAGGAGGAGCTCGTTCAGGCGGCGGGTGAGGCTCATGTCGTTGCGCAGGGTCCCCCGGTAATCGGTGATCGGACCGGGCGCGAACATCGCCTCGAAGCAGGCGGGGATGCCGAGGACGGTGGCGGTGAACCCGTGCTCGCGAAGCCGTTCCCCGAGCCCCTCCATCAGCCGGTTGCCCATCGCGTTCACCCGTTCGTACGTGCCGGGCTCGCGCAGCACCTCCAGGGTGGCGAGGCCGGCCACCGCCGCGATGGGATTCCCCGAGAGGGTGCCGATCTGGAACAGGAAGCGATCCTCGCCGGCCCGGCTCGCGTCGAAGAGGGACATGATCTCCTCCCGGCCCGCGATGGCCGCGAGGGGATAGCCGCCTCCGCACGCCTTGCCGAGGGTGCAGAGATCCGGGGTGACGCCGTAATGCTCCTGCGCTCCGCCGTAGGCCATGCGGAAGCCCGTCACCACCTCGTCGAAGATGAGCACGATGTCGTGCTTTTCGGTGAGCTCGCGAAGCCCCTCGAGGAAACCCGGGAGGGGCGGGATGATGCGCTGGACGGGCTCGACGATGAGCCCCGCGATCTCGTCGCCGTGCTCCCGGATGAGGTCCGCCACCGCATCGAGGTCGTTGTAGGGCGCCACGAGGACCTCGTCGCCCACCCCGTCCGGGATCCCCGCCGAGTCGGACACCGGGCGGGGGAAGTTGCCGGGTCGTTTCGGCGCGAGGCTCTGGAGGCCGGTGTCGCTCATCCCGTGGTAGCCGCCTTCGAACTTGAGGATCTTGTCGCGGCCCCGGTAGCTCCGGGCGAGCCGCATCGCGTAGGAATCCGCCTCGGTGCCCGTGCTCACGAAGCGCACCTGCTCGGCGCAGGGCACCGCGTCGACGATCGCCTCCGCGAGCTCGATGGCGTACCGGTTGTTCGCGAAGAAGGTCGAGCCGAGCTCGACCTGCTCGCGCACCGCGGCGGTCACCCGGGGATGAGCGTGCCCGGCGAACATCGGCCCCGAGCCGATGAGGTAGTCGATGTACTCGTTCCCGCTCTCGTCCCGGACCCGGCTGCCCTTCCCGGAACGGAGGATGATCTCGGCGCCCGTGTTCCCGAGCCCGCCCGCCGGCATGAACTGCCGCGCCTTCTCCACCAGGGCCAGCTCGTGCTCGTTTCTGGTCAGCATTTCGTTCTTTCCTCCTGGCGGCGAAGAACCGCTTGGTCTCAGCCGATGGCGCGAATCGCGCCGGTCACGAAAGCCAGCGCTTGCGCCGGCGGTAGTGCTTCACGTCGCGAAAGCTCTTGCGCGCCCCCGCCTCGGAGAGCCCCAGATAGAACTCCTTGATGTCCGCGTTCTCTCCGAGATCGGCGGCCCCTCCCTGGAGCACGATTTTGCCGTTCTCGAGGACGTAGCCCTCGTCCGCGATCGAGAGCGCGAGCGAAGCGTTCTGCTCGACGAGCAGGATCGTCACGTTCTCCTCGTCGCGGAGCCGGGTCAGGATCCCGAAGATCTCCTCGACGAGCATCGGAGCAAGCCCCAGGGACGGCTCGTCGAGCATGAGGAGTTTCGGCCGGCTCATGAGTCCGCGGCCGATCGCGAGCATCTGCTGCTCGCCCCCGGAGAGATACCCGGACTGCACCGTGATCCGTTCACCGAGCCGCGGGAAGTACGTGAGGACCCGGTCGACGTCGTCCCGCACCTGGCGCCAGTCGCGGTTGGTGTGCGCCCCTGCGATGAGGTTCTCGCGCGCGTTCAGGTGCTCGAACACGCGCCGCCCCTCGAATACCTGGGCGAGCCCGAGCTTGACGATGTCCGACGGGTCGCGACGGTCGATGCGGGTCCCCTGGAAGTCGATGGAGCCCCGCGTCACTTCGCCCCGCTCCGACTTGAGGAGTCCCGAAATGGCCTTGAGGGTCGTGGACTTGCCGGCGCCGTTGGACCCGAGGAGGGTCACGATCCGGCCCTCCGGCACGTGCAGGTAGACCCCCTTCAGCACGAGGATGATGTTGTCGTAGATGAC
>JAJDXW010000065.1 GCA_022823045.1 Gammaproteobacteria bacterium | reverse complement strand
TGGCCCGCGATGCTCGCGATGGCCGCCCTTCTCGGCTGGCAGCTCGGGGGGCGGCGGCTCGCCCTCGGGACCGCGGCCGCGTTCGGGTTCCTCATCGTCGCCGGGGTCTGGCCGCAGACGATGCTCTCGTTCTACCTCTGCGGGCTCGCGGTCCTCCTCTCGTTCGCGCTCGGGACCGGGCTCGGGATCCTCGCCTCGGAGTTCGACGGGGTCTCCGCCTTCCTCCGGCCGATCAACGACACCCTCCAGACCATGCCGCTCTTCGTCCTCCTCATCCCGTTCGTGATGATCTTCAAGATCGGCGAGTTCACCGCCCTCCTCGCGATCATGGCCTACGCGATCGTGCCCGCGATCCGGTATGCCGAGCACGGGCTGCGGAACGTCCCCGCCGGCGTCGTGGAGGCCGCGACCTGCTTCGGGTGCACGCGCCGGCAGCTCCTGTGGCGGGTGAAGCTGCCGATCGCGATGCCGGTCATGATGCTGGGCCTCAACCAGACCATCATGTTCGGCATCGCGATGCTCGTCATCGCGGCCCTGGTCGGCACCAACGGCCTCGGCCAGCAGGTGTACATCGGCCTCTCCGACGGCGACTTCGGGGTCGGCATCGTGGCCGGGATCGGCATGGCGTTCATCGCCATGATCGCGGACCGGATGACCCAGGCGATGAGCCGCACTTACCAGGAACGGTTCGGGCTGCGGGCCGAGGCGGTCTGACCGCCTTCGCACCGGCCGCGGTGGGAAATGGTGTCAGAGTGGGTTCTTCCCGAAGCTCCACGCTGACCTCAATCTCCAAGCCCGGGAAAACCCACTCTGACACCATTTCCCACGATTTTCCGGACCGGAAAACGAAGGAGCCCGCCGGCGCGGGGCGCGCCGGCGGGCTCCGATAGCGGCCCCCGGTCCGGGGGTCAGTTCATGGCCGCCTTCGCGGCGTCGAGCCACGGCGACCAGGTCGCCTCGTTCGCCTCGATCCACTCCGCGATCACCTCGTCGAGGTCACGCTTCTTGTTGTCGATCTCGAGCATGAGGGCGTTCTGGGCGGTGTTGTCGATCGACATGACCTCGAGCAGCTTGTAAGCGCCCGGCCACTTGGTGGCGACGTCCTTGTTCGCGATCTTGTCGACCGAGGCCTGCTGGAAGCCGCACGCGGAGCCCCGCATCTGCCCCTCTTCCTCGACGCACTCGCCCTCGGCCGGATCCCACGCGACCCAGTCGAAGTCGAGCTCGGCGAAGATCCAGTGCGGCTGCCAGAACATCATGAGGATGGGGTCCCCGGCCGCGGCCGCGCTCTTGAGCTCCGCGATCATCGCGCCCTCCGAGCCGCCCGCGACCGGCTCGAACGGGAGCTCGATCATCGCCACCACGTCCTTGGAGCGGGTGCCCCAGTCCGCCGGATAGGTGATGAGACGGCCCTTGGGGAAGGTGTCCGCGGCCGCGAACGCCTGCGCGCACTCGTAGAGCGCGTCGTAGCTCGGGAGCCCCGGGCACTTGTCCGCCATGTAGGGAGGATAGATCCAGCCCTCCTGGGGCTTGAGGCCGAGCTGGCCCAGGACCACGATGTCGCCGCTCTCGACCGCCTTGGGGTAGACGTCACCGACGTTGTTGGTCCAGACCTCGGGCTGCATGTCGAGGTCGCCGTCGGCAATGGCCTTGAACTGCGGCACGGCCCCGGCGGTGGGGTACTCGACGGTGTAGCCGAGCTTCTGGAGGAGGGTTCCGAGGATCCGGGCCGAGATGTGCTGCCCGGTCCACTCGTTCATCGGGAGCTGGATCGTCTCGTCGGAGTCCGCCCACGCTCCGGTCGTCGATGCGGCAGCGAACAGCGCCGCCGCCGCCAATGTGGTCAGTCGGTTCATGTCGCCTCCCATTCCGTAGATATCGGATCGGCACGTTATGCCTGTGCCGAACCCTATGTCAATCGATCAATACTGGTCCGGCCCCACCCCGGACCCACGAGGCAGGTGGTGCGTTCACGGGAGCGTGGGGACGCCCTCCTCCGGAAGCGCGGGCGTCTTGCCCGCGCGCGAACCCGTCCTGCGGCGCACCCTTGTCCCAGCACGGCCGCGCCAAGTGCCTGGCCGGATTGGAGCCCTGCTCGTCCGAAGCGCGCGCGGGCAAGGATGGCCGCGCCCGGGAAGGCCGTAGGTCGGATTAGCGGAGCGTAATCCGACATCACATGAAAGGGGTAGCCCTTGGCCCACAAGTGTCGGATTACGCTTCACTAATCCGAACTACCGGCTTCTCGCACTCGTCGTGGATGGGGTGCGATGGCGTGAACACGCCCTAGCCGGCCGCGAGCGCGGAGACCCGGTCCTCGCTCGCGGCGCCGTCCCCGTGGCGAAGGAGCCGGCCCGGGCAGGCCCCCGTCTCCTCGTCGTCACGGATCGTGACCTCGCCGTTGACGAGCACGTAGCGATAGCCCTCGGCGCGCTGGACGCGGCGCCACTCGTCGCCCGGGAGGTCGTGGGTCACCTCGGCCGGCAGGACCCTGAGTCGCTCGAAGTCGTAGGCGACGATGTCGGCCGGAGCGCCCTTCCGGAGCACCCCGCGGCCCTCGAACCCCGCGACCATCGCGGGGAGCGCGGAGAGCCGCCAGTGCGCCTCCTCCGGCGAGATCATCTCGTGCTCACGCACGATCTTGCACAGCGTCTCGGTCGGGTAGCGCCCGGCGGTCAGGAACTTGGTGTGGGCGCCCCCGTCCGACACCCCGAAGAGGACGTACGGGTTGTCCACGATCTCGCGCAGGTGCCCGATGTCACCGTTCGGCGGGGCGGCGAAGAACTCGGTCGCGAGGTCCTCCTCGACGGCCATGTCGAGCATGACGTCCACCGGGTGCTTGCCCATCGCCTCGCCCGCGATTGCGAGGGTGTAGTCCTCGAAGCGCGCGTTCTTCTCGAGCTTCGGCCCCACGATGACGATGTCCGGGAGCGGCCCGGTCGCGGTAATCGGCATGTTGTCCTTCAGGGCCTGGCGCCGGGCGGGGTCCGCGAGCTTTTTCTTTCGCTCCTCGCGCGAGCCGGTCGTCGCCTCGCACCAGGGCTCGGAGTCGTCGAAGAGGTTCCAGTCCTCGAAGGTGAAGTTGAAGCCCGCGTCCGTCGTGAGGCCCTGGCCGATGACCCGGACGCCGCGCTCGCGGCAGCTCTCGAGCCACGCGAGGACCCGGCGGTGGATGTCGGGGCGATGGTCGAAGGCCTGGACGACGTTCATGAGCATGGGGCGCCCGCTCAGCTCCGCCATCTCCTCGTAGAAGGCGCGGTCCGCCTGGTTGTCGCCCGACACGAGGAGCATCTGCATGAAGCCCTCGTTGCGATCCGCGAGCACGCGGGCGAAGGCGCGGCAGGTGTCGTCGTGCATGACGTCGGTCGCCATCGGGGTGCCGTCGAAGTCGCGCTGGACGGCGGCCGGCCCGGTCGGGAGCATGCGCTGCGCGGACCAGCCGCAGCCGCCCGCGTCCATCGCCTCGTGGAGGAGACGGCAGAGCTCCGCGTGCTCGGCGTCGGTGGGGCGGCGCCCCTCCTTCGCGCCCTCGAAGCCGAGGACCCAGATGAGGAGCGGCCCGACCGGCACGTAGGGGAGGAGGTTGATCGCCTTCGGCGTGCGCTCCACCGAGTCGAGGAACTCGGGGAAGGTCACCCAGTCCCACGGCATCCCCGCCTTCATCGAAGCGAGGGGGATCGCCTCGACCCGGGTCATCGACAGCATTGCGCGCTCGCGCTCCTCGGGGCGCACCGGGGCGAAGCCGAAGCCGCAGTTGCCGATGACCGCGGAGGTGATGCCGTGCCAGCCGGAGAGGGTGCAGTACGGGTCCCAGAAGACCTGGGCGTCGTAGTGGGTATGGAGGTCGATGAAGCCGGGGGCGACGTGGAGGCCGTCCGCGTCGAGGACCTCGCGCGCGTCGCCGGGCGGGATGCGGCCGATCTCGGCAATGACCCCGTCCTTGACGGCGATGTCCGCGCGATAGCGCGGCACGCGGGTCCCGTCGAAGATGGTGCCGCCGCGAATCACCCGATCGTAGACCGCCATGGTCACTCCCTCGTCGATTCCTCGCACGAACAATCGCATAGCCCGCCGGGGCGGGCAACCGGCGGGTCCGGCCTCGGGTCGGGGGGGTCCGATTCCGCCCGCCGGCCCGAGCTTCTATGATCGGCAATGCTGGGCCCCGGCGGGACCGAACGCGGTCCACCGTCGAAGATAGAGGATCGAAGGTCGACGCGGCCGGGATCCCCCCGCCTCGCGGGGAGGGTGCCCGACCTGCCGCACCGGCCCGAGGCCATGCCCGCCGGCGTCGAAGTTCCCGCCGACAACCGGAGACGAGCCCCATGAACACCCGCCGTTTCGGCCGCACCGGCATCGAGATCTCGGAGCTTACCCTCGGCGCCGGCTTCGTCGGCGGCCTGCTCATCCACGCGACGGACGACGAGAAGCGGGCGTGCATCAGGGCGTGCCTCGAGGCGGGGGTCAACTGGATTGACACCGCCGCCGCCTACGGGGACGGCGCGTCGGAGAAGGCCCTCAACTGGCTGCTCGCGGAGCTGCCGGCGGACGAGCGTCCCTACCTCAGCACCAAGTTCCGGCTCGACACCGAACGGCGCGACGACTTCGGCGACCAGATCCGCGCGTCGCTCGAAGCGAGCCTCGCCCGCCTGGGGCTGGACCGGGTCGACCTCCTCACCCTTCACAATCCGCTCGCGCCCGCACCGGGTTCGGGGACGCTGTCGCTCGACGAGGCGCTCGCCGTCGCGGACCACCTCGAGCGCCTTCACGGGGAGGGCCTCTTCGACCACGTCGGCTTCACCGCCCTCGGCGACGGCCCCACCGTCCGCGCCGCGGTGGAATCGGACCGTTTCGACGTGGCGCAGGTCTACTACAACCTGCTGAACCCCACGGCGGGGATCGATCTCGACGACGGCGGACCGGACTCATCCTCGTGGTCGAGCACCGACTTCGGCGGTCTCCTCGCCGCGTGCGCCGCCCACAACGTGGGGGTGATGAACATCCGCATCCTCGCCGCGGGAGTCCTCGCGACGGACGTCCGCCACGGGCGCGAGGCCCCGATCACGGCCAACGCGGAGATGGAGACCGAGGAGGCGCGCGCCCGGTCGATCTGGGCGACCCTCGGCGACCGCGGCGCCGAGACCCGGGCGCAGACCGCGATCCGCTTCGGCCTCGCACATCCCGCCGTCTCGACCATCGTCTTCGGCGTCGCCGACGTGTCGCAGGTGAACGAGGCGCTCGCCGCCCCCGGCCTCGGCCCCCTCGAAGAGGAAGCGCTCGCGACGCTCCGACGCGCATGGACCGACGACTTGTTCCGGAGGCCCTCCGCCTCCTGACCGGCCGGGGCCCCGCCCCGGCTCCCGCCGGACGGAACGCTCCGGGCGATCGTCATCCCCGGCAGATTCAACACGGCGCGGCTCGATTTGACGCACCTGCCCACGGGAACGAGAATCGATTCAGTTTTCAAGGGAGAAGAAGCATGAAATTGAATGCACTGAGATTGACCGCCCTCGCCGCCGCGGCCACATTCGCGGCCCAGGCCGCCGCCCAGGACATCACCTTGCGATGGGCCCTGCATCCCGGCGCCGAGGCCGATGCCGTCGTCGACTACTTCGCTCCGAAGTACGAGGAGGAAACCGGCATCAAGGTGATCGGCGAGATCCTTCCCGCCGCCCAGCTTCGCGATCAGATGGCCATCGAGGCGATCGGCGACACCGACCGCTGGGACATGGGTTACCACAGCCCCGGATGGTTCGGGACCTTCGCGCCGCACGTCCTTGATCTGACTCCGTTCATCGAGAAGCACGGCTTCGACGTGAGCGCCTACCCCGACCTCGTCATCAACAGCCACATGACCTCGAGCGCTCGCGAGGGCGAGTACATCGCCCTGCCGACGACCCCCGCCGCGCCGATGCTCATCCATCGCGCGGACTGGTTCTCGCACCCGGACGAGCAGGCGGCGTTCGAGAAGGAGTTCGGGCGTGCGCTCGCGGTACCGAAGACCTTCAAGGAGCTGAGGGAGGTGGCGGGGTTCTTCACCCGCGACGCGGGAGAGATGCTCGCCGGCAAGGAGCTCGAGCGGGACCTCTACGGCTGGACCGACGCGCTTGGCGCGGGCGTCGGGATCACCCGCAGCTTCATCGTCGTCCTCTACTCCACCGGAGTCAGCGGCTGGGACGACAACTTCCAGCCCGACGTCGGCCATCCCATCGTGAACGAGGCCGCGGAGTACTTCGTCGACCTCGCGAAGAACACGGCCCCCCGCGAGGCCCAGAACTGGGGGTTCCTGGAAGGGCTCGAGATGTTCCGCGACGGTCGCCTCGCAATGGCGACGATGTGGCCCCAGGGGGTGGGCATCGTCGAGACCGAGGGCGGGGACGCCGCGGGCAACGTCGGCTACTCGACCTTGCCGGTCTGGGAAGGCAACCTCGCGGGCTTCACCCAGGGCACGCCGTTCCTCGGCGGCGGGGGCGTCTTCATCTTCGACACCCCGAATGCCGACGAGGCGTTCAAGTTCTTGAAGTGGATGCTGCAGGACAACGAGGTCGAATGGGGCAAGCGAAGCCTCCAGTTCTCGCGGAAGGCCCACTTCCAGAGCGAGGAGCTTCGCAACCTGAGACCCTTCTACAAGGATTACCTGCCCACCTTCGAGCAGGTGCTCCAGTCGGTCTTCATCCGCCAGGGGATCCCCGAGTACGGCGCGGTCATGTGGGGCGGCGCGACCGACTACATCACCGACGTCTATTCGGGTGACCTGACGCCCGAGCAGGCTCAGGAGCGCTGGGTCGCGAACATGACCGAGGCGTTCAAGGCCGCGGGCTACCTCAAGTAGGCCGCCCTCAACCCCTTCCCCCCGGAGAACGGGGGGAAGGGACCTCTCCCGGGTCGACGATCGAGGCGAGCGGCGACCATGGCGGACATGCGCTCACGCTTCACGCGGGGCTGGTGGTTCCTCGCGCCGGGGCTCCTCCTGATGACCCTCATCGTGAGCGTGCCGCTCTTCATGGCGTTCCGCTACAGCGTGCACCGGGTGTTCCTCTACCGGTTCGACGAGCAGACCTTCGTCGGCCTCGCGAACTACCTCCGGGCGTTCCGCGACCCGCTCTACGTCAACGCCCTCAAGATCACCACGTACTTCACGCTCGGCTGTCTCGTCGTCTCCGTCGTGCTCGGCCTTCTCGTCGCGTTCATGCTGAGCTCGCGCCACGTGCGCATGCGCCCGACCTGGCTCGCGCTGTTCCTCATCCCGTTCGTGGTGACCCCCGTCGTCGCGGGGATCGCGTGGCGCTTCTTCATGTGGCAGCAGGAGTTCGGGGTCATCAACGAGGTGCTGGGCGCGCTGGGCGGTCCGGACCCGTACTGGCTGCTCGAGCGCGAGACGGCCCTCATCGCGGCGATCATCAGCAATTCGTGGCACCTGACACCGCTCGCGATCATCGTGTTCTACGCCGCGCTGACGACCATTCCCGACGAGCTCTTCGACGCGGGCAAGACCGACGGGGCAGGCCCCATGCAGTCGCTGTGGTACATCGTGCTCCCGATGCTGAGGCCGCACATGCTCTTCGTGTCGATCATCATCATCACCTCGGCGTTCCGGGAGTTCGACATGATCTGGTCGCTCACCGGGGGCGGCCCGGGACGGGCCACGACGGTGCTGTCCATATTCGCCTACGACCGCGGCATCGCCAATCAGGACATGGGGATGGGCAACTCCATCGCGTTCTCGATGTTCATCATCATGGCCGTCGCGGCCTGGATCTACATCACCGTCTACCGCCGGGTCCTGGAACACGAGGAATGATCTCCCCCCGGACCAGGCGCCGGCTGCTGGTGGTGGCCCTGCACGGAGCGCTCGGCGTGTGGCTCGTCTACTCGATCCTGCCGCCGGTGATGCTGCTCGCAGCCTCGTTCAACTCGACGGCGCTCTTCCGCTCCCCGCTGGACCTGCTGCTGCTGCGGGATTTCTCCACCGCCAACTTCGGCCAGGCGTTCACGCGGGGCGCCTTCTGGTTCTTCTTCCAGAACTCGGTCATCATCTCGGCTGCGGCGGTGGTTATCACCCTCGTGGTCTGCGTGCCGATGGCCTACGGCCTTTCCAAGATATCGGGGCGCGCAAGGTCGGCGGTATCGTTCGGGGTGCTCGCGATGCGATTCATCCCCTACGTGGTGCTGGCCCTCCCGCTGTTCCTGCTCTACGTGAATCTGGGCTTCGCGGGATCGCGGGCGGGACTTCTGCTCGCGCACCTCGCGATCCACATCCCGTTCGCCACCTGGATGCTGATCGGGTACTTCGAATCCGTCCCCGAAGAGCTCGAGCAGGCCGGGATCATCGACGGATGCACGCCCTGGAACCTGTTCTGGGACGTGACCCTGCCGGTGGTGCGCTCCGGCGTCATCGCGCTCGCGATCCTCGTCTTCGTGATGTCGTGGAACGAGTACCTCTTCGCGCTGTTCCTCGCGGGTTCCAATGCGCAGCCCCTGACGGTGGGGATCACGCGGTTCCTCGGCGGAGCGGAGGCGGGGGCGGACTACGGCGTCATCGCCGCCTATTCGGTCCTGGTCGTATCGCCGGTCGTCGTGTTCGCGCTCGCGGCGAACCGCTACATCGTGAGCGGAATGACCGCGGGCGCGGTGAAGGGCTGAGGAGCCTCGCGACCCGCGTGCGCCCAGTTCGTGCCGAGCGGCAGCATCGTCGGAGCAGCGAAGACCGCGCGACGCGCCCGGGGTCGTGCCAGCGGAAACCGGGGCCGACCGCGTACCAACCCCGAAGGCAGCCTGCCGGGTGAGAGCACACTACCCAGTTCCCCGTCATTTGATCTCACTACGACTGGAAGAGCCTGTCATGAACGAGCGAATTCCGAAGGCCTCGTCTCCATAACCCTCCACCGGACCATCGCCCTGGGCTACGAGACGTAGAGGTGGCAGGCAACGGATTGGCATGGAGCACCTTCGTTTCGCAGCTCGGGCGGTTCCCGTTCGCAAATCGGACCCAGCTTCTCGGGACAGCGAGGATTGAACCGGCAGCCGGACGGCGGATTCAGGGGTGACGGGATCTCGCCCGACAGCACGATCTCTTCCTTCGTGTCCTTGGGATGCGCGGGCAGGGTTGCGGAAAGGAGTGCTCGTGTATACGGGTGCCTGGGATGTTCGAACAGATCCTCGCTCGGTGCGTACTCGACAATCTGACCCAGGTACATCACCGCAATGTCGTCGGCCATGTAGCGGGTGGTGCCAAGGTCGTGCGCAACGAGCAAGTAGCTCACTTCGTACTCACTTTGCAGATCCTTGAACAGGTTCATGATCTGCGCCCGAATGGAGACGTCGAGGGCGGACACCGGCTCGTCGAGGATGATCAGCGCGGGATTCGAGATCAGGGCGCTGGCAATGGCGATTCTCTGGCGTTGCCCGCCCGAGAACTCGTGCGGGAAGTTGCGAGCCTGCTCCGGGCGCATGCCGACGTCGCGCAGGACCTTGTCGA
>JAJDXW010000278.1 GCA_022823045.1 Gammaproteobacteria bacterium | reverse complement strand
GACCCTCTCTCGTACCCTGCGCAGCGTTGCAAACTCCTCGGTCCCGATGGTCTTGCCCATCCTCGAGTCGAATCCGTGCCGTCCATCCGCTCGCCCATATCGAACAACCTTTCTACGGCGCAGGCTCCTAGAGGAGCTGTCCGACGGCAATCATCGCGGGCAGCCGGTTCTCCTTCACGGCATGTTCCTCGGCTGTGAGAGGTTCGAGATCAGTCGAGCGTCCGAAGAGCCGGCCAGAGACTGCACGAGGCGCACGAGTTCTACCTGCCGCGTGATTCCGAGCTTGGCGTAAGTGTTCTTGACGTGGAAGCGGATCGTGCTGATCTTCCGGTTCATCTCCGCCGCGATCCGGGGCACGCTCACGCCGTCGGCCATCAGCACCGCGACCTTGCTCTCCATTGGGGTGAGACCGAGAGCAGCCGCGGCGACGGTCGGGTCGACGGCAGTCGCGCGCGCCGGATCGACGAGGAGCACGAGCGCCGCGACCGGCCAGTGTCCGAGGTGCTCCTCACCTTGGCCGAGCGGGATCACGTGCAGCATGAGCGGAGGGAGGAGACCCCTACGCTTCAGGATCAAGGAGCCTCCCTCCCTCGAGCCCCCCTCCTCCCAGGGCCCGGGCGCCGGCAGGGCGCGACTCGCCAATCTCTGGAGGTCATCGTTTTCTTGCGAGTTGGGGGCGCGCAGAAAGCCTTTCTCGTCGAATAGCGCGTCACCGGTGCGAAGCACGTCTCTCGCGCGATCGTTCGCGGCGAGAATCCGCCCGCGCGCGTCAAGCTGGAGGATGCCGAGTCCGGTGCTGTCGAGCAGGTCCGTCATCGTCGCGCCCAGGGCACCGGTCCCGGCCAGCGTCTGCCGGACGCGCACGGTTTGACGGACATGGGGCAGGAGGCGGCGGATGGAGTCGAGTTGCGCGGAGGACCACCCTGCCCCGTCCAGCGGGTCGTGGATGAGCCAGGTGATACGCGAGCGGCCGGGCCCGTCGAGGCGAACGTTGATGCCGTCGCCGCCGCGTCCGCGGGTCCGGAGGGCGTGGTACGCGGGGGAGGTCTTCAGCTCCTCCGCGGTATAGACCTCGCTCATGTGCAGTAGCTGGCTGTCGGGGGCCTTGCGCACGCGGGGGGCCCGCTCGTCGATCGCATAGAAATTCTCGTAATACCACCGCTCGAGCTCGGGGTACGGCTGTCCGCGATAGAGCAGCCATGAGAAATGGACCCGGATGGTCGCGTCGGTGTCTCCGTCGGCGAAGACCATCGAGCTGCCGTGCGTGCCGAGCGCTTCGTCGATCAGCAGCGAAGCGCTCGACCAGTGGGTGCGGCCGAGCGCCACCTCGTGCAGCGAGGCGAGGATGCGGTCGAATGTCATCCAGGAGGTCCCCTATGGAGGGGAGGATAAGGCGCGCAAAAGCGCCCGCATATCCCCACCCTTGGGGGGCGTCGCGCGACGGTCCCCGCGTGCGCGGGAGACCGGAGAACCGCGTCGTCCCGGGCCTTGTCGAGAACGGCCCAAGGGGTTCCGCGTTCGCGAGCTCAGCCCTCCATCACGTTCCGGTGGAAGGGCACGGGTTCCGAGCCGATCGCGGGCCGCGGGGTCAGAAGCGGATGAGGACCCCCGCCTCGAAGTTGTGCGAGGCGTAGCTCACTTCGTCGCCGTCGATGTCCGCGTCGCCGGTCGCGAAGTAGCGGTAGCCGACCCGGACCTCCGTGCTCTCGGACATCTCGAAGCCGACCCCGCCCATGACCTGGTAGGCGAACACGATGTCATCTCCGGACGACTCCTCGACCGCGAACTCATTGCCAGCGATCGTGACCGTCTGTGCGTCGAGGGTGCCGTCGTGCCTCGCAAGCCCGATCCCGGCTCCGACGTAGGGCCTCAGTTGCCCCGCCCCGAAGGAAACGATGCCGTTCCCCATGAGGCTTAGCGTGGTCATGTCGCCATCAAGGCCGAGCTCGAAGTCCTCGACGCTGACCGTCACGCCGCCTTCCGTCGCCGAAATGCCCTTCAACTCGTCAATATCCGCCTTGCGGTACCCGACTTCGAGCTCGCCCCGGAGGCCGTCTTCAGTGCCGAATCCGTAGGCGAAGAGAAGCCCGAAACCCGCGTCCCACTTGACCTCCGTGCTCAACGTTTCCCCACCTTCGGTGTAGCTCCAGTCGGAGTCGGTCGGGACGACGTAGAGCCCGGATATCGACATGTACGTGTCGCCGACGGAAACCTGCGCGGTCGCGGCGTTCGCAATGAGCGACGAAGCGAGGGCGGCGGCGAGGGCGAGGTGGCGAAGCGGGACGGCCATGTTCGGTTCTCCTTTCTCGTTGTCGTCCCCGCGGCCGAGTGGCTGCAACCGGCGGGAGGATCCATCGTTATCGGACACCGGTTCGCCCTCCTGACCAGCGGAAGACGCCCGACATCCCTGGGCGGCGCGATACGCACGCCGGGCCGGACTCTACGAGAATGAAGTCTGCTCGGGAGCCCCCACAGTTGGGGGGATTCCGCGGAAAATCTCGAAAAACTTCGCGAACCCGGGCCCCGGGCTCACCAACATGCCGCGAGCTTCAGCCCGGAACGGTGCTCCGGTTAGGGATTGCGAGGGAGCCGGAAGCTCCTATTGGAAACAAATTTCTTTGGGAAAGGGTTGGCGGAGTGGACGGGACTCGAACCCGCGACCCCCGGCGTGACAGGCCGGTATTCTAACCAACTGAACTACCACTCCAATCGCTCGCGAACGACCCTGCGGTCAGCCGGATCATGGGTGCTGAGGGAATCGAACCCCCGACCTTCGCCTTGTAAGGGCGACGCTCTCCCGGCTGAGCTAAGCACCCGCAGGCGGCGCGCAGGATACGGCATACGGGGAGCGGTTTCCATACCCACCCTGCACCACCTCGCGGGAACCGGAGGTTCGCCAGCCGTACGCGTGGAGGCCGGGGACACCGGACGCCGGACTCCGGGAGGCGGGGTCGCACAGCCTTCCCCTTCCTGCACGGTGGAGCCCCGCCCCCGACTGCGCCGGGGCGCTCCGGCGAGGCGCCAAGCCGCCTCAGTGGGTGGTGACCGCCTCCCGGTCTTCCGAAGGAGCGGGAAGGAGATCCGCGCCGGGGGCCGCCTCGTCGTGCACCTCCGGCGCCTTCGCGAGCGCGATGGTGAGGACCTCGTCCACCCACTTGACCGGCCGAATGTCGAGCTCCTGCTTGATGTCCTTCGGGATCTCGGCGAGTTCGCGCTCGTTCTCGTCGGGGATGAGGACGGTCCGGATCCCCCCCCTGAGGGCCGCGAGCAGCTTCTCCTTGAGCCCCCCGACGGGCAGGACCTCGCCGCGAAGGGTGATCTCGCCGGTCATCGCGACGTCGGAGCGCACCGGGGTCCGGGTCAGCGCGGACACGATGGCGATCAGCATCCCGACCCCCGCGCTCGGTCCGTCCTTCGGGGTCGCGCCCTCCGGCACGTGCAGGTGCACGTCGTGCTTCTGGTAGAAGTCGTCGTCCACCCCGAGGGTGGCGGCGCGGCTTCGCACCACCGTCATCGCGGCCTTGATGGACTCCTGCATGACGTCCCCCAGCCTCCCGGTGAAGGACGGCTTGCCGGTGCCCGCGGTGACCGCGGCCTCGATGGTGAGGAGGTCGCCGCCCACCTCGGTCCACGCGAGGCCCGTCACTTGGCCGATGCGGTTCTCTTCCTCGGCCCGCCCGTAGCGGAACCGCTTGACCCCGAGGAACCGCTCGACGTTGCGGTGGTTGACCGAGATGCGGCTTGAACGGGGCTTCAGCGCCTGCTCCTTGACCACCTTGCGGCAGATCTTCGCGATCTCCCGCTCCATGTTGCGCACCCCCGCCTCGCGCGTGTAGTACCGGATGACGTCCTGCACCGCGCCCATCCCGATGTTGAGCTCGCCGTCCTTGACGCCGTTGTTCTTCATCTGCTTCGGGATGAGGTAGCGCTTGGCGATGTTGACCTTCTCGGGCTCGGTGTAGCCCGCGAGACGGATCACCTCCATCCGGTCGAGGAGCGGGTCCGGGATGTTCATGGTGTTGGCGGTGGCCACGAACATGACCTCGGAGAGGTCGTAGTCGACCTCCAGGTAGTGGTCGTTGAAGGTGTGGTTCTGCTCGGGGTCCAGCACTTCGAGGAGGGCCGACGACGGGTCCCCCCGGAAGTCCATCGACATCTTGTCCACCTCGTCGAGCAGGAAGAGGGGGTTGCGGACCCCCGCCTTGGCGAGGTTCTGGACGATCTTGCCGGGGAGCGCCCCGATGTACGTGCGGCGATGGCCGCGGATCTCGGCCTCGTCGCGGACGCCGCCGAGCGACATGCGCACGAACTTGCGCCCGGTCGCCCGCGCGACGGACTGCCCGAGCGAGGTCTTGCCCACCCCCGGGGGACCCACCAGGCACAGGATCGGCCCCTTGAGCTTGCGCACCCGCTGCTGCACGGCCAGGTACTCGAGGATCCGCTCCTTGACCTTCTCCAGGCCGTAGTGGTCCGCCTCGAGGACCGCCTCGGCCTTGGCGATGTCGTGGCGCACCCTCGATCGCTTCTTCCACGGAACGTTGACGAGCCAGTCCACGTAGTTGCGCACCACCGTCGCCTCGGCCGACATCGGTGACATCATCTTGAGCTTCGTGAGCTCCGTCGTGGCCTTGCGCTTGGCCTCGTCCGACATCCCGACCCGCTCGATCTTCTTCGCCAGCTCGTCGAGCTCGTTCGGCGCCTCCTCCATGTCGCCGAGCTCCTTCTGAATGGCCTTCATCTGCTCATTCAGGTAGTACTCGCGCTGGCTCTTCTCCATCTGGCGCTTGACCCGGCCGCGGATCCGCTTCTCGACCTGGAGGAGCTCCATCTCCTCCTGCATCGCGGCGATGAGGCGCTCCATGCGTTCGTCCGTCTCCACCACCTCGAGGATGGCCTGCTTCTGGGCCGTCTTGAGGCCGAGGTGGGCGACGATCGTGTCGGCGAGGCGCGACGGATCGTCGAGCCCGGAGACCGACGAGAGGATCTCCGACGGTACCTTCCGGTTGACCTTGACGTACTGCTCGAACTGCGAGACGAGCGAGCGGCTGAGGGCCTCGATCTCGCCTCCGCCCGGGGCCTGCGGCCGGAGCAGGTCCACTTCCGCCTCGAAGTGGGACTCGGTCTCGAGATAGCGGGTCACCCGGGCCCGCTCGGCGCCTTCCACCAGCACCTTGACCGTGTTGTCGGGCAACCGCAGGAGCTGCAGGATGTTGGCGACCCCTCCGACCTCGTAGAGGCTGTCGATGGAGGGATCCTCCTCGGCCTCGTCCTTCTGGGCGATGAGCATGATCCGCTTGTCGACCTTCATCGCGAGATCGAGGGCGCGAATCGACTTCTCGCGGCCCACGAAGAGGGGGATGACGACGTGGGGGAACACCACCACGTCGCGCAGCGGGAGGACCGGAAGAACCAGCCGTTCGCCCGCGGAGGAACCGTCGTCAGACACTTTCGTTTCCTGCCTCAGCGCCAGGGGCCGGGCTCCCGCCCGGCGTCTATTCCGACGCGACCTGCTTCACGTCGCCCTCGTAGATCATGAGCGGTCTCGTGTCTCCGGACACGACCCCCTCGTCGACCACGACCTTGGTGACGTCCTCCATCGAGGGAAGCTCATACATGGTGTCGAGGAGACAGCCTTCAAGTATCGATCTCAGCCCGCGCGCGCCGGTCTTGCGCTCCATCGCCCGCCGCGCCACCGCCCGCAGCGCCTCGTCCCGGAACTCGATCGCGGTGCTCTCCATCTCGAACATCCGCTCGTACTGCCTGGTCAGCGCATTCTTGGGCTCGGTGAGGATCCGGATGAGCTGCGTCTCGTCCAGCTCCTGAAGGGTCGCCACGATCGGCATCCGGCCCACGAACTCCGGGATGAGCCCGTAGCCGACAAGATCCTCCGGCTCCACGTCCAGCAGGACCTCGCCGATCTTCTTCTTCTCGTTCTCGCCGCGCACTTCGGCCCGGAAGCCGATCCCGCTCCGGGACGAGGAGCGGCGCTCGATGATCCGGTCGAGTCCGTCGAAGGCCCCCCCGCACACGAAGAGGATGTTGGCGGTGTTGACCTGGAGGAACTCCTGCTGCGGGTGCTTGCGCCCGCCCTGCGGCGGGACCGAGGCGATGGTGCCCTCGATGAGCTTCAGAAGCGCCTGCTGCACGCCCTCGCCGGACACATCCCGGGTGATGGACGGGTTGTCCGACTTGCGCGAGATCTTGTCGATCTCGTCGATGTACACGATCCCGGTCTGCGCCTTCTCGATGTCGTAGTCGCACTTCTGGAGCAGCTTCTGGATGATGTTCTCGACGTCCTCGCCGACATAGCCGGCCTCCGTGAGGGTGGTCGCGTCCGCGATCGTGAACGGCACGTTGAGGAGCCGAGCCAGGGTCTCCGCGAGCAGCGTCTTGCCGCAGCCGGTGGGACCGATGAGGAGCACGTTGCTCTTCGCGAGCTCCACCTCGTCCACTCCCTGCGGGTTCTCCATCCGCTTGTAGTGGTTGTACACCGCGACCGACAGGACCTTCTTGGCGTGGTCCTGCCCGACCACGTAGTCGTCGAGGATCCGGTTGATCTCGCGTGGCGTGGGGAGCTTGCTGCCCTTGCCCCCCGCCGAGGTTTCCTGCACCTCCTCGCGGATGATGTCGTTGCAGAGATCGACGCACTCGTCGCAAATGAATACCGAAGGCCCGGCGATGAGCTTGCGCACCTCGTGCTGGCTCTTGCCGCAGAATGAACAGTAGAGCAGCCGGTCGCCGTTGCCGCCCTTGCCGTCCTTGCCTTGCCTGTCGTTGCTCATCCCCACTCCTCGACGCAGTCCCCGATCAATCCTTGCCCGCCCCGCCGGCGTCCGCCCGGCGGGACAGCACCTGGTCCACCAGTCCGTACTCGACCGCCTCCTCGGCCCCCATGAAGTTGTCGCGCTCGGTGTCGATCGCAATCTTCTCGAGCGGCTGCCCGGTGTGCGCGGCGAGAACCTCGTTCAGGCGCTCGCGCAGGCGCAGTATCTCGCGGGCGTGGATGTCGATGTCGGTGGCCTGACCGTAGGCCCCGCCGCTCGGCTGGTGGATCATCAGCCGCGAGTGCGGCAGGCAGTAGCGCTTGCCCTTCGCCCCCCCGGCGAGGAGCAGGGCGCCCATGCTCGCCGCGAGCCCCACGCAGATCGTGCTCACGTCGGGCTTGATGAACTGCACGGTGTCGTAGATGGCGAGGCCCGACGAAACGTTCCCGCCCGGCGAGTTGATGTAGAGGTTGATGTCCTTGTCGGGGTTCTCGGACTCGAGGAACAGGAGCTGCGCCACGACCACGTTCGCCACCGGATCGTCGACCGGGCCGACCAGAAAGACGACCCGTTCCTTGAGGAGGCGCGAGTAGATGTCGTAGGCCCGCTCGCCGCGGGAAGACTGCTCCACCACCATCGGGATGAGGTTCAGGCCCCGGGCGCCGGACGCATGCGGCGGAATTCGGTCGATCATGTGGCTCATTCTTCCGGTTGACGCGCGCACCTCACGGCGCCGGGGACGCGCTCGGCGACTCCGGCGGAATGCGGCACGGGAATGACGTGGACCGTGAACGGGGGCGCGGGCAGGCGCCCCGCCTGGCGTGGATTGTCTCCTGGGAAGGAATGCCGCGGTTCCCTGTCAAGAAGACGCGTCGCTAGTCTGACCCGGATTCATCAACTCGTCAAACTCCGACGGCTCGTCCACCACCTTCACCCGGGCGAGCGTCGCCTCGATCGCCTGCTGCTCCACCAGACGGGTTTCCACCGGGCGCAGGCGGCTCGGATCGGAGTAGAACCAGCTTATCACCTGGGCCGGGTCCTCGTAGGTCGCGGCCATCCGTTCGACTTCCGCGCGAACCGCGGAGGGATCGGGGGAGAGCTCCTGGTCGGAGACGAGCTGGGCGAGCATGAGCCCCTGCCGAAGGCGTTGCCGGGCGCTCGCCTCGGCGGCCTCGATGGCCGGGTCCCCGGCGGCTTCCGAGGCTGCCCCCGCGAGCCCCGCGCGGCCGAGCTCCCCGGCGACCAGGCTCTCGGGGACGTCGACCGGATGCCGTTCGAGCAGGGCCTCGAGCAGCCGGTTCCGGGTCATCGCGGCGACCGCCGTCTCGAGCTCGCGCTCCAGGTTCGAGCGGACGTCGCGCCGAAAGTCGTCGAGCTCCCCGCTCTCCACCCCGAAGCCGCGGATGAAGTCGGCGTCCACCTCCGGCATCACGCCCTCCTCCACCTTGTGGGCCTCGACGTGCATCGTCGCCGTCTTGCCCGCAAGCTGGGGCGAGGGGTGGTCATCCGGGTACCCGACCTCGATGTCCCGCGCCGAGCCGGGCTCCATGCCGGCAAGCCCGCTATCGAGATCCGGCAGGGCGTGCCCCGCGCCGACCTCGATGACCCGGTTCTCACCGGACACCGCGTCGATGGGACTGCCGTCCACCGTCCCGTCGATATCGAAGGTGATCCGGTCGCCCTTCCCGGCCCCGCGGGTCACTTCCCGCCAGTCCCGCCGGCGCTCTCGAAGGGTCTCGATCATCTTGTCGACGTCGGTCTCGCGCACCTCCGCGGTGGGTCGCCGGACCTCGACGGACTCGAGGTCCGCGAGCCGGATCTCGGGGAACACCTCGAACACCGCGGTGTATCGGACGCCCGTCCCCGGCGCGCTCTCGACCGTATCGATCCGCGGTTCGCCGGCGGGCCGGAGCTCCTCGCTCGCGAGCGCGTCGGCGAAGCTCGTGCGCAGCAGGTCGCCCACGACCTCGTCGCGGACCGCCGCGCCGAACCGCCGGGCCACGACCTTCAACGGCGCCTTGCCGGGACGGAACCCCGGGATCCGAGCGGTTCGCATCAGGTTGTCGAGCCGCGTCCCGACCTCCTGCTCGACCCCCTCCTCGGGGAGCTCGACCGTCAGCCGGCGCTCGAGGCCGCTGGTGGACTCTACGGAGACCTGCATGCAATCACCTCAGTACCTGGCGAGGCTTCGCCTCGGACCGGCGGGGCACATGGTCCCCGTCCGGCGTGCGCGCGTCCCCCCGCCCCGCGAGATCGGCGCTTCGCGCCTTCGCTCGAACGTACCGGGGGAAGCTGGTGCGAAAGGAGAGATTCGAACTCTCACGGGTTGCCCCACTGGCTCCTAAGGCCAGCGCGTCTACCGATTCCGCCACTTTCGCGACGCTCCGAGCCGGACGCGGTGGCGAGTATAGCGAAGATGCCGGCGAAGCCGGCCGGAATCATCGGAGCTCGATTCCGAACCGGGCGAGGAACTCGGCGTTGTAGTCCTCGTCGCTCAGCTCCCGGCCCATCTCCACCCAGTCCTCGTCACGCATCGCGGTCCGGCCGCTGAGGATGCTCTCCGCGTCCGCTCCCACCACGTGACGGAGGCGGTCCGACTCCGACTCCACCGCGTCGAGGATCGCGTCGGCGACGATCCCGGGCGGCTGGTTCGCCCGGTGGCCGGCCGAGTAGAACTTCCCGTTGCGGCGCATGAGATCGACGTAGGGGGACGAGCGGTCGAAGATGGTCTGGCCCTTCGCGTTCTCGAAGATGTTGGTCATGATGACCCCGGGCTCGATGATCTTCACCCGGATCCCGAAGCGCCGCACCTCGTGGGCGAGCGCCTCGCTCGCGCCCTCGAGGGCCCACTTCGAGGCGGTGTAAGGGACCTGGTTCGGCATCGCGACGAGCCCGGCGATGGAGGTGAGGTTGACGATGGTGCCGGAGCGCCGCTCGCGCATGTGGGGGAGCACCGCCCGCACCATCGCGATTGCGCCGAAGTAGTTCGCGTCGAACATCGCCCGGTGCTGCTCCTCGGGCACGAGCTCGAGCGGCGCGCCTCCCGCCCAGCCCGCGTTGTTGACGAGCACGTCGAGCCCGCCCGGCAGCACCTCGGCCATCGCGCCCTCGACGGAGGCCTGGTCGGTGACGTCGAGAGGGAGCAGATCGAGGTCGAGCCCCTCGGACGCCTTCGCCTCGCGGAGCGCGCCGGCCTTGCCGAGGTCGCGCATCGTGGCCCAGGTGCGGTAGCCCGCACGGGCGAACCGGAGCGCCGTCGCGAGACCGATGCCGGTACTGGTTCCAGTGATGAGAACGGTGGGCATCCGCGAGATCTCCTTCGGGGGGGAAAGTGCGCCGCGGCGGGCGGGTTCAGTCGCCCACCGCGGCGGAGACGGCCGCCGCCGCGCCCCGGGGCTCGCGGCCGGGAGCCGGCGAACCTTCCGGGGTAGCATCCGGGGGGGCGGGGCTCCGCACCACCCCGGCCGCGTGCAGGGCCTCGATCTCCGCCTCCGGGCAGCCGTGCTCGGCGAGGATCTGCCGGGTGTGCTCGCCAAGGCGCGGCGCGAAGGTCCGCGCCGCGGGGCCGTCCGCGCTCGCGACGTAGCCGGTGGCGACGCTGGTCAGCTCCCCCCGCCCGAGCATCGCCGGAGCGGGAAGGGTCGCGGTGAGGCCGCGGGTCTCGAGCTGCGGGTCGGCCATGACCTCGGGGAAGCTCGAGATGGGCGCAGCGGGCACCCGCGCCGCTTCGAGGCGATCGAGCCACGCGCGCGTGGTCTCGCGCCGCAGGCGTTCGCAGAGCTCCTCGCGCATCGCCGCGCCGTTCGCGATGAGCTCGGGCTCGGTCGCGAAGCGGGGGTCCTCCCGGAGCTCGGGGCACCCGAGGGCGTCGAGCAGGCGATCGACCTGCGCGGCGGTGAGCGCGGTGACCTGTACATGCCCGTCCGCGGTCGGGAACACGTTCGCGGTCGGCATCCTCGTCAGGGACTGGTTGCCGAGGAGCTCCGGCTCCTCGCCGGTCGCGAGATGGTTGTTGTACAAGGGGTTGAGGAGGGACACGGCCGAATCGAGCATCGCCACGTCGAGGAACTGGCCCGCACCCGTCGCCTGCCGGCGATGGAGGGCCGAGGCGATGGCGAACGCGGCCATCATGCCGGTGGTGACGTCGATGATCGGGGACACCGTCCGGGTCGGCCCGGTCTCCTCGTGGCCGTTCGCGGCCATCATCCCCGACGAGGCCTGGATCGCCCCGTCGAACGCGGCCATCGAACGGCGCGGCCCCTCCTGACCATAGCCCGAGATCGAGCAGTAGACGATCGACGGCCGCCACGCACGCACCGTCTCGTGGTCGAAGCCGAGGCGTCCGATGACCCCCGGCTTGAAGTTCTCGACCACGACGTCCGCCCGGCGGACGATGCGCTCGACGGCCGCGCGCCCCTCCGGGCGCTTGAGATCGACCGCGATCGAGCGCTTGTTGTGGTTGACGCCGATGAACGCGGGCGCCATCTCGCCGCGGCCGAAGCCGGCGATGTCGAGCATCCCGCGCGCGATGTCGCCGCCCGCGGCCGACTCGACCTTGATGACCTCCGCCCCGAGCAGTCCGAGCTGGTAGGTCGCGACCGGACCGGCCACGACCTGGGTGAAGTCGACGACCCGGATCCCTTCGAACGCCTGGCTCATCGGGCCGGGCTCAGAACGTCTCGACCCAGGGCCGGACCTCGACCTCCCAGGTCCACGAGCTCCGGTGCTGGCGGTAGACGTTCCAGTAGGTGTCCGCGATCGCGTCCGGATCGAGGTAGGCATCGTCCCCAGAGTCGATCCGCCCGCGGAGATCGCTCCGGATCTGCCCGTCGATCACGAAGTGGGCGACGTGGATCCCCTGCGGGGCGAGCTCCCGGGCCATGCTCTGGGCGAGCCCGCGGAGCCCGAACTTGCCCATCGCGAAGGCGGCCGAATGCGGGTAGCCCTTGACGCTCGCGGTGGCCCCGGTGAAGAAGATGGCCCCGTCGCGCCCCGGGAGGAGCCGCTTCGCGGCCGTCTGCCCGACCAGGAACCCGCCGAAGCAGCCCACCATGAGGGCCCGCTCGACGTCTCCGGGATCGATGTCGGTGATCGGGCCGTGCGCCCTTGCGCCCGGGTTGTAGACCACGAAGTGGGGCGTCCCGAGGTCCGCCTCGACCGAATCGAAGAGCGCCTCCACCTCGCCCCGCGCCGTCGCGTCGCATCGGTAGGCGCGCGCCCCGGAGCCCGCGCAGACGTCGGCGAGCTTCGCCGTGTCGCGCGCGGCCACCGCGACCCGCATGCCCTCGGCGGAGCAGCGACGCGCGAGCGAGGCGCTGAGGCCGGGCCCGGTCCCGATGATGAGGGCGGTTCGGCCGCTCACCGATCCGGCTGCCGTGGGGGCGGCCATTTCAGCGCCCCTTCCACTGGGGCGAACGCTTCTCGGCAAACGCGAGGG
>JAJDXW010000153.1 GCA_022823045.1 Gammaproteobacteria bacterium | reverse complement strand
CCCCCACGGGTTTCCCCCCGGGGGGTGCGCGGCGGGGGGGCTGTCCCTTGGGGGGGGGTTTCCCCCTTTGGGGGCTTTTGGGGGCGCCCCCGGGGCCGGCGGCCCACGGCCGCGAGTCAATGCGTCGTCGAACGCTCCCCGCAAACCCGCGCCAACGCGACCGGGGCTGGCGGCGACTTGGTCAGGGGCGGGCGAGGAGCGCTCCCGTCGCCCGCGCCGACGCGACCATGGCCGCGAGGGCGATGAGGGCCGCGAGGCTTGCGGTCGAGACGCCGGAAAGCCCCGCCCCCACCGTGCAGCCGCCCGCCAGCACCCCGCCGAGACCCATCATCGCCGCGCCGGCGAGGTAGCGCCCGGTCTGCCGCGGCCCTTCCAGGCTCTCCCACCGGAACTCCCCCGCCGCGAGCGCCGCAACCAGGCTTCCCGCGACCACCCCGACCACGAGGCCGGTACCGAAGCCCGCCGGAATGGATGTCGCGGCAACCGTCCAGAACAGGGTGGCGGCCACCGGCCCGGTGAATCCCAGCGATTGCATGGAAATCGGGTCGAAGTCGTCCTGGAGCACGAAGCCGGTGCCGATCCAGCCGAGCGGCACCAGCAGCCCGATTCCCGCCGCCATTGCGAGCCGCGATCCCGGCGCACCGGAGCGAAGCGCGAGGAACGCGAGCGCGAGCGCAATCGCGATCGGCCACACTTCGCCCCCCGGAAGCGACGCGAGGGCCGCCGCCCCGCCCACGGGAACCGTCGCGGCGCCGATCGCTTCACGCACCGGCGCGACCGCGCCCTTCATCGCCGCGTGGGCGATGACCGCGAAGACGAGGAGGACGAGCCCCGCGCGCAGGTTGCCGGCCCCCGCGAGCACCGTGAGCCGCGATACGCAGCCCCCCGCGAGCACCATGCCGGCCCCGAACAGGGCGCCGCCCACGAGCACGGAGGCAAGCGGCAGGTCCGGGGCGAGAAAGCGGTGCCCCTCGAACGAGACGAAGCCGGCGGCGACCGCGAGCCGGGTGCCGGCGACCGCGAAGGCGAGCCCCGTCACCCAGACGCCGAGCGCCGGCAGGCAGTCGCGCCACCGCCCGTCGAGGCCGCGGCGAAGGCAGAAGGCGCTGCGCTGGGCGAGCGCACCGTAGACACCGCCGAGCACGAGGCCGAAGAGGACCGAGGCCCCGAGCGGGGTGAGCGCCTCGAATTCCAGCGACTCGAACATCGGGGGGCGGCCGGCTCAGCGAGACGCCGCCCGAGCCGGCCGGACGGCGCGGTCCGGCCGCGCGGATCGGCCGGGGGCGCGTCGCGGTCGAGTCTCCCCGGGCGCCGAGGGGGCCAGTCGGGGCGAGGACACGTCAGCTCACCCGGCAGCGATCGGGGCGCATCCGCTCACTCGGCGGTGCCCGGGAGGGCGTCGAGGCCGCGCACGTTCTGCCCGCCGTAGCGCCGCAGGCGAATGTCCGCCTGCTCCTTGTGGCCCGCGAAGTGCTCCAGGGCGCACAGGCGCGAGCAGTACTCCCCGACGGCGACCGACGCCTCCTCCGAGATCCGCTGGTAGGTGCAGGTCTTGATGAACTTCCCGACCCACAGGCCCCCCGTGTAGCGGGCGGCGCGGCGGGTCGGCAGGGTGTGGTTGGTGCCGATCACCTTGTCGCCGTAGGAGACGTTCGTCTCCGGGCCGAGAAAGAGGGCGCCGTAGTTCGTGAGCCGGTCGAGGAAGTACTGCGGGTCCCCGGTCATCACCTAGACGTGCTCGGCGGCGATGCCGTCCGCGACCGCGACCATCTCCTCCGGGCTCTCGCAGACGATGACCTGCCCGTAGTCGCGCCACGCCTGGCCCGCGACCCCGGCCGTGGGAAGGACCTCGAGCTGGCGCTCGACTTCGGCCATCGTGTCGCGGGCGAGCCGTTCGGAGGTGGTGACGAGGGTCGCGGGGGAGGTCGGACCGTGCTCCGCCTGGCCGAGGAGGTCCGCCGCGCAGAGCTCCCCGTCCACCGTCTCATCCGCGATGACCAGGGTCTCCGTCGGCCCCGCGAACAGATCGATGCCGACCCGGCCGAAGAGCTGGCGCTTCGCCTCCGCGACGAACATGTTCCCGGGCCCGACCAGCATGTCGACGGGCTCGATGGACTCGGTGCCAAGCGCCATCGCTCCGACCGCCTGGACCCCGCCGAGGCAGTAGATCTCGTCCGCCCCGCCGAGGTCCTGGGCGACCACGATGGCCGGGTTCGGCTCCCCCTCGTAGGGTGGCGCGCACGTCGCGATCCGCTTCACCCCCGCGACCTTCGCGGTCACCACGCTCATGTGGGCGGAGGCGACCATCGGGTACTTCCCCCCCGGCACGTAGGAGCCAACGCTGTTCACCGGGATGTTCCGGTGGCCGAGGACGACGCCGGGCATCGTCTCGTGCTCGACGTCGCGCAGCGCCCCCTTCTGGATCTCGGCGAAGTTCCGGATCTGCTCCTGCGCGAACTCGATGTCCGCCCGCTCGCGCGCGCTCACCCGCCCGTAGCAGGCGTCGACGGCGGCGCGGCTCAGGCGGAACTCGGCCGGGGACCAGCCGTCGAAGCGCTCCGAGTATTCGCGGACCGCCGTGTCACCACGGGCCTCGATATCCGCGAGGACTTCCTCCACGGTCCGGCGGACCTTGGCATCCGCATCGGCCTTCGCGTCGTCGCTCAACCCGGTCTTGAGATGGCGGGGCACGGCACCCTCCTCCCGTTGGTTTCGGAGGGAACCGATCGTAGTGCGCGGCGCGGCGGGTGACAAAGAGAAACGCGATGGCGCCCGGAAATCGGGGCGGGATGAGGGGTTGTCCGGGAACGAGGGCCGCCCGCGCGCCGGGACCGCCCCCGTCTTGCATGCAAGCGAAATGCCCGCGCCCGGAAAGCTGAAGGCTCCTGCGGTCAGAGAACGGAGACGAACCGCCTGCGGTCCGCAGTTCGGGTTCGGGTGCGCTCTCGCGTTCCCGGAGGCGTTCCGATCAAAAGGCGGGGCGGCCCGGAACCCGCACTCGGGTTCGGTAGAGCGAAGTCGAAGCGGTGATGAAAAGGCTCCGCAAGTCCTCGTCGCCCCACGTGAAGTTGGCGACGCCCTCCGGCACCAGGACGACCCCGAGGCAGGTCGCGTCCGGCGCGAACACGTGGACTCCACCCGGGCCGGTGCAGTAGACGTTGTCCTCGGAGTCGGTCTTCATGCCGTCCGGGGCGCCGTCGCCCTCGCCCGTCACCTCCGCCCAGACCCCGCCCCCGGTGACGCCGCCGTCCGCCGCGACGTCGAACACCCGGATGTGCCCGCCCTCGGTGTCGTTGACGAAGAGCCGCGCCTCCGGGCCGTCGAAGGAGAGGCCGTTCGGCTGGGCGAAGTCGTCCGCGAGCAGGGAGAGGGTCCCGTCCGGTGCGATGCGGTACACCCCCTGGAAGTCGAGCTCCTGCTCCCGTGGCACGCCGAAGTACTCGCGCCGCCCGTAGTTCGGGTCGGTGAAGTAGATCGCGCCGTCGCGCTTGACGACGATGTCGTTCGGGCTGTTGAGCTCGCGGCCCTCCCAGTGGGTGGCGAGCACGGTGAGGGTGCCGTCGGCCTCCGTGCGGGTGACCCGGCTCGTGGCGTGCTCGCAGGTGACGAGCCTTCCCGCGGGGTCGTAGGCGTTGCCGTTCGCCTTGTTCGCGGGCTGGCGGAAGGTCGTGACCCCGTCCGCCTCGCTCCAGCGACGCATGTGGTCTCCCGGCATGTCGCTGAAGATGAGATGGCGCTCCACCGGGTGCCAGACCGGGCCCTCGGTGAAGGCGAACCCGGTGCCGAGCCGCTCCATCGGAGCGTCGTCCCCCACCACCTCGCGAAAACGCGGATCGCGCACTTCGACCGTCATGCCAGCGACTCCTCCGCGACCTTGTCGATCACGCTCCGCAGCACGGCGGGGTCCTGCGCCCCGGAGACCCCGTAGCGGCCGCCGATGATGAAGAACGGCACGCCCGTCACCCCCATCCGCCGCGAACGCGCCTCTTCCGCCCGCAGCGCGTCGACCTCCGCGGCGCTCGCGAGGTACTCCGAGAGCGCGACCGGCTCAAGGCCGCATTCCGCGCCGATGTCGAGGAGCGACTCGCGGTCTCCGATGTCCCGTCCGTTGACGAACACGGCCTCGAAGAGGGCCTCGACGGTCTCGTTCTGGACGCCCTCGCCGGCCGCGTAGTGCACCACCCGGTGCGATGCGAAGGTATTGGGGGTGCGCGGCATGCGCTCGAAGGCGAAGGCGATGCCCTCCTCCGCCCCCGCCTCGCGGATCCGGTCGTAGACCGCCCGGGCCGCATCCGCCCCGCCGAACTTCGCGGCGACGTACTCGGCCCGATCCATGCCCTCGGGGGGCATGCCGGGGTTGAGCTGAAACGGGTGCCAGCGGATCCGGACCTCGTCGGCGTCGAACCCGGCGAGCGCCCGCTCGATGCGCCGCTTGCCGACATAGCACCATGGGCAGATGGTGTCGGAAACGATGTCGATGTCGATCACGGCCGGGCCTCATGGATGGAGGCGGCGAGTCTAGCAGCTATCCCCCCGGGGAACGGAACTGCGCGCCGCTCCCCGGGAGCGCGCCCCCTCGCGTGCACGAAGGAAATGGAGCCGGGACGAGGTTCCGCTCCCGATCCCGAAGCCCGGCTCCGACCCCGTGTTCCTTCCCGCTAAGATCGCGGGCCATGAACGGAAGGTTCAGCGTCCGCGGCAAACGCGCGATCGTGACCGGGGCGTCCTCGGGCCTCGGGCGGCAGTTCGCGCTCACCCTCGCCGGCGAGGGAGCGACGGTGGCGCTCGCGGCGCGGCGCGTGGACCGGCTGGAGGCGCTCGCCCGCGAGATCGAGGCGGCGGGCGGCGAAGCGGTCCCGGTCGGCATCGACGTCGCGGACGGCGCCTCCGTTCGCACCGGTGTCGACCGCGCCGCGGCCGCGCTCGGCGGGATCGACGTGCTCGTCAACAACGCGGGCATCGTCATTCACAAGCCGCTCCTCGAGCACGACGAGGCCGACTGGGAGGCGGTGACCGGGGTGAACCTCCGCGGCGCGTACCTCGTGGCCCTCGAGTGCGCGCGGCGCATGGTCGCGCAGGGCCACGGCGGGAGCATCATCAACATCGCATCGGTGATCGGCCACGGGCGGGTCGCGATGCAGATCCCCGAGTACATGGCCGCCAAGGGAGGGCTCGTGCAGCTCACCCGGGCGATGGGGGCGGAGCTCGCCCGGCACGCGGTCCGGGTCAACGCGCTCGCCCCCGGCTACATCGAGACCGACTTCAACCGCGAGTTCCTGAAGACCGAACAGGGGGCGCGGCTCGTGCGCGGGATCCCGCAGCGGCGGCCGGGCCGGCCGGAGGAGCTCGACGGCGCCTTGCTGCTGCTCGCCTCCGACGCCTCCTCGTTCATGACCGGGAGCGTCGTCACCGTGGACGGCGGCCACGCCTGCACCTCGGTCTGAGCCTCTCCGCGCGCGCCCGCCCGAGACGCCACCCGCCGCGGAGCAAAACGGGGCCAGAGTGGGATTTCGGGCTTGGCGGATACCATCCGGTTCGTTCGACCGAACCCGAAATCTCACGCTGACCCCACTTTGCCGCCGATTTCCGGAAATCTCACCCTGACCCGTTTTTCGAGAGGAGCCGCTTGAAATGGACTACCACCTGCCTCCCGAAGTCGAAGAGGTCCGGCTTCGCATCCGGAGCTTCGTCGACACCCGCCTCATCCCCATCGAGTCCGACCGCTCGGTGTACGACGAGCACGAGAACATCGCGCACGAGCCCCTCGCCCGGCTCCGCGCCGAGGCGCGCGATGCGGGGCTCTGGGCGCTCCAGATGCCCGAGGAGCGGGGCGGGGCGGGCTTCCCGGTGGTCGGAATGGCCGCCTGCTACGAGGAGATGAATCGCTCCATCTTCGGGCCGGTGACGTTCAACTGCCAGGCCCCCGACGACGGCAACATGATCCTCTTGAACCGGGTCGCGACGGAGGACCAGAAGGACCGCTGGCTCCAGCCGATAATCGACGGCGAGGTCCGCTCCTCCTTCGTCATGACCGAGCCCTCGCCGGGGGCGGGCTCGGACCCGGCGGGGGCGATGCAGACCCGGGCGGAGCGACGGGGCGGGAAGTGGGTCGTCACCGGCCGGAAGTGGTTCATCACCGGGGCCCGCGAGGCGAAGCACTTCATCGTCGTCGCGCGCACCTCGGACGATGCGCGGCGCGGTCTCTCCGCGTTCCTCTTCCACGCCGACCAGCCGGGGTGGCGCATCGTGCGCACGGTCCCCATCATGGGGCCGGAGGAGCACGGCGGGCACTGCGAGATCGAGTTCGAGGGGCTGGAAGTCCCCGACGAGGACGTCCTCATGGAGATCGGGGATGGCCTCAAGGCGACCCAGATCCGCCTTGGGACGGCCCGCCTCACCCACTGCATGCGCTGGCTCGGCCTCTCCAAGCGGGCCCTCGAGATCGCGTCGCAGTACGTGCAGGAGCGGGAGAGCTTCGGGCTCACCCTCGCCCAGCACGAGGGCGTGCAGTGGATGATGGGCGAGGCAGCGATGGACATCCACATCGGTCGCCTCCTCACCATGCACGCGGCGTGGAAGCTCGACCAGGGCGACTTCGCCCGCAAGGAGGTGTCGATGGCCAAGGTCGCGGTGGCGGACGTCCTCCACAAGGCGGTGGACACCGCCATCCAGCTCCTCGGCGCTAAGGGGTACTCGAAGGACACCCCGCTCGAGTGGATGTACCGCTATGCGCGCCAGGCCCGCCTCGTGGACGGCGCCTCGGAGGTCCACAAGATGGTGCTCTCGCGCTTCTTCTTCCGCGAGGGGGTGGACTTCTGGAACTGGGGCTGACCCCGCGCCGACGGGCCACGACCCCGCCCCGACCGCGCAACCGTGATGCCGCCGGGTCATCGGATTTTCCGCGCAAGGCCGGCCGGGACGGCGGAGCCGCGGATACCGTCCCGAGGCAGGCGCCGCGGGGGCGATCGGCGTAGAATCGGGCCGCACGCAACGGCAGGGACGGGCGCAATGTCAGCCGCCACCCGGATGCCCCGCAACGGCCCCATCCGGCCCCGGCATCCGACCTTCGACCTCGAGGAGGCGCTCGCCGGCGACTGGAACGGCGGGAGCGCGTTCCGGACCGCGTTCTTCAACGCGATGTCGCTCTCCTTCCCGAGCGGCGAGCGCTTCTTCATCGACGCGGTGCGCGAGCACGAGGAGGAGGTCCGGAACCCCGTCCTTCGGGGGGCGGTGCGCGGCTTCATCGGGCAGGAGGCGGTGCATCGCCGGGTCCACGCGGCCTACAACGAGACGTTCTGCCGGCGGCGCGGCTACGACCTCGACGAGCTGGAGGCGCCGTTCCTGGAGGGCGTCCGATGGAGCGAGGAGAACCTCTCCCCCCTCGCCCGCCTCGCCGCCACCGTCGCCCTCGAGCACCTGACCGCGATCCTCGCCGCCGCCCTCCTCGACGGGCGAGCCGGGTCCCTCGCGGGGGCCGACCCGCGCGTCGCGGAGCTCTGGCGGTGGCACGCCGTCGAGGAGACCGAGCACAAGTCGGTCGCGTTCGACGTCTACGCGGTGTCCGGGGGTTGCCCGAAGCGGCTGCGGCAGACCTTGAAGTACACGACCTTCAACTTCCTCCGCGACAACTTCCGCGCGGTCCGGACGATGCTCCGCCACGACGGCCACGGGCCGGAGGTGTTCGCGGGGGGCATGTGGTACCTCTTCGGGTGGCCCGGCATCCTGCGGCGGCTCATTCCGGAGTGGACGACGTTCCTTCGGCGCGACTTCGAGCCTCCGAACGAAGGCGACGCGGCCCTCGTCGCCGGGTGGCATCCCGACCCCGCGATGGTATCGTTCGCCCCCGATCCGGCCCGCCGCAGCCGGCCGTAGCCGCGTTTCGCGCCGCCCTTGCGTGCGGGCGGGGCGGTCCCCTGCACCCCAATCGCGACCGAAGAAGCAACCGATCATCCTGCGCCCGGAGCCCATGAACGAAGCCTACGAAACGATCGCGGTCGAGACGGTGGACGAGCACCGTCTCGTCGTCCGCCTGAACCGGCCCACCTCCGCGAACGCCCTCAACACCGCGATGGGCCTCGAGATGCGGGACCTCTTCACGCAGTTCTACGTCGAGCCGGGGGACGTGCGATGCATCGTGCTGACCGGCGCCGGGGAGAAGGCGTTCTGCGCGGGGGGCGACCTCAAGGAACGCAACGGGATGACGGACGCGGCGTGGCAGCGCCAGCACGCGATCTTCGAGCAGATGACCCTCGCGGTCGTCGAGTGCCCCATTCCGATCATCGCGGCCGTCAACGGCGCGGCGTACGGAGGCGGCACCGAGCTCGCCCTCGCCTGCGACTTCATCTACGCCGGCAAGCGCGCGCGCTTCGCGCTCACCGAGGTCACCCTCGGCATCATGCCGGGCGCCCTCGGCCCCCAGACCCTCTCGCGGGCGGCGGGGGTGCGGCGGGCCAAGGAGGCGGTGCTGACCGGCCTCCCGTTCGGGGCGGAGGAGGCCCTCGCGTGGGGGGTCGCGAACCGGCTCTGCGACGACGACGCGCTCCTCGACGAGGCCCTCGGGACGGCGGCCCGGATCGCGTCGAACGCCCCGCTCGCGACCCGGCGCGTCAAGCGCACCATGTCCATCGGAAGCGACATCGACCTCAGGAGCGCGTTCGCCCTCGACCTCGAGGCCTACAACCGGCTCGTTCCCACCGAGGATCGCCAGGAGGGGGTGCGGGCCTTCAACGAGAGGCGCCCCGCGCGCTTCCGGGGCCGCTAGGCCACGGCCCGGCCCGCCCCGTCATGGTCCCCGTATCCACCATCCGAAATCGCCTGGGGTCGGCCGGCGCCATCGCCGAAGGCCTCGAGAGCGTCGACTACATCCCGAGCCGGGCGATCGCGACCGCGGTCCACGTGGCCGCCCATCTCGAGAAGCCGATCCTCGTCGAGGGGTCGGCCGGGGTCGGGAAGACCGAGCTCGCCCTCTCCGTGGCCCGCTGGCTCGACCTGCCCCTCGTCCGGCTCCAGTGCTACGAAGGGCTCGACGAATCGAAGGCCCTCTACGAGTGGAAGTACGGCAAGCAGCTCCTCTACACCCAGATCCTCAAGGACCGCATGAGCGACGTGCTCCGCGACGCGCCCGGCTTCGAGGGCGCGATGGCGCGCCTCCACGAGTTCGGGGACCTCTTCTTCTCCGAGGAGTTCCTGGAGCCGCGGCCCCTGCTCCGCGCGCTGCGCGAGGAAGGGGGCGCGGTCCTCCTCATCGACGAGGTCGACAAGTCGGACGAGGAGTTCGAGGCGTTCCTGCTCGAGGTCCTCTCCGCCCACCAGGTCACCATCCCGGAGCTTGGCACGGTGCGGGCCGACATGCCCCCCGTCACCTTCCTCACCAGCAACAACACCCGCGACCTCGGGGACGCCCTCAAGCGGAGGTGCCTCCACCTGCACATCCCCCTCCCCGACGCGCGCCTCGAGCGGCGAATCATCGAGACCCGGGTGCCGGACGCGGGGGAGGCGCTCCGGCGCCAGCTCGTCGACTTCGTGCAGCAGCTCCGGACCCTGGAGCTTCGCAAGCTCCCCTCGATCAGCGAGACGATCGACTGGGCGCGGGCCCTCGTGCTCCTCAACGCGCACGAGCTCGAGCGCGAGCTGGTCCGGGACACCCTGAACGTGCTCCTCAAGTTCGAGGTCGACGTCGAGCGGGCGGACCGCGAGCTCCCCGCCCTCCTCGCCCACGCGCGGCGCGAGGGCGGTCCGGCCGCCGCGGCACCCCGGGTGGCGTAGAGGAGAAAAGGGACCAGAGCGAGATTTCGGCTGCGGATGAACGGACCGGACGGGTCCGCTTGAACCCGAAGTCTCGCTCTGGCCCCTTTTCTCCTCTACGCGACGCGCCGCGATGCAGCAAAGCCTCGAACGCTTCCTGAAGGCCCTCCGGGGGATGGAGGTCCCGGTCTCGGTCGCCGAGAGCCTCGACGCGCATCGGGCCGCGGCGCTCGTGGGGTGGAGCGACCGCACCCTGCTCCGGGACGCCCTCGCGGTCGCGGTGGCCAAGAGCGAGGAGGAGAAGGAGCGCTACTTCGAGTGCTTCGACGCCTTCTTCGCCTCCGCCGCGGCGGCGGCCGGAGGGGCGGAAGGAAATCTCGCGGGGGAGGAGGAGGCGGTCTTGGCGGCCATCCGGGAGGTCGCTTCCGACGACGGCCTGCCCGCAGGCGAGCTCGCGCGGATGCTCCTCGAGGGCGACCGGGCCGGGGTGGCGGCGGCGATGGGGGCGGCGGCGGGAGCGGTCGACCTCTCGCGGCTCCGCCTCTTCACCCAGCGCGGCGTCTACATGCGCCGGATCCTCGACGAGATGGGGATCGGGGACGTGGAGGTGGAGATCCGCGACCTTCGCGCCGCGCCCGGCGACCCCGGGGCGGCCGAACGGGCGAACCGGCTCGAAGGCGCGCGCGAGCGCCTCGTCGAAGAGGCCCGCGACCTCGTCGAGCGCAACATCGCCCTCTTCGCGGACCCCGCGTCGGCGCGGCTCCGCGAGGAGTTCCTGGAGCGGATGCGCCTTGCGAACATCCCGCCCCGCGACTTCGACCGGGTGCGGCGCATCGTGCGGCGAATGGCGAAGCGCCTCGCGAGCCGCCACGCGAGGCGGCGTTTCAACCGCAAGGACGGACGCCTCGACCCGCGGCGCACGATCCGCTCGAACATCGCCCACGACGGGGTCCCGTTCCGGCTCGCGTGGCGGTACACGCGCATCGAGCGCCCGAAGGTGGTCGCGGTCTGCGACGTGAGCGGGTCGGTCGCGGCTGCCGCCCAGTTCCTGCTCCTCCTCCTCTACTCGCTCCGCGAGGTCATGTCGGACCTGCGCGCGTTCGCCTTCTCGAGCCACCTCGAGGACGTGGACGACCTCCTCGCGGGGCGCCCGTTCGAGGAGGCAGCGGCCGGCATCATGGAGCGGATCGGGTTCCGGCCGACCGACTACGGCCGCACCCTCCGCGACCTCGAGGACGGCTATCGCGACACAATCGACCGCAAGACCACGCTGCTCGTCCTCGGCGACGCCCGCAACAATCGGGGCGACCCCGAGACGGCGACCCTCGACCGGCTCTTCCAGCGGGCGAAGCGCGTCGTGTGGCTCAACCCCGAGCCCCGCCCCTTCTGGGGCACGGGAGACTCCGAGATGCTCCGCTACCTCCCCTACTGCCACGTCGCGCGGGTGTGCAACACCCTCCGCCACCTCGAGCGCGCGGTCGACGACCTCCTCGCCGCCCGCCCCTGACCTCGGGCGGCTATTCGAGGAGGTTGTTGCCGCCGTCGTCGAGAGTGTCGGGGCGGCGCCAGTAGGCGAACTGGGGGGTCCAGTCGTCGGCGCCGTGGCCGGCGAGGGCGAGGAAGTTCCAGGCCGAACAGAAGCGATCCCCCGGCCCGAAGACGACCGCGTTCTTGCGGAAGACCTTGCGGTCCCGCTTCTCGTAGACGACCGCGCCCGGCGCGTTGTCGTGCCCGGGCATCACCGACTCGTCGTGGATATAAGTGCCGCCCGCGTGGGAGGCGAGCCGGAAACGCCAGCCGCGGGCGTTGGCGAAGCGGCGCTGGGTATCGGGGTCGTCTTTCGAGAGGAGCACCACCGCCATTGCCGACTCGAGATGGGGCAGGAAGCCGTTGATGCCGTCCGCCCAGAGGGTGCAGTAGCGGCAGCCCTGCCCCATGTTGTGGATCGCGAGGAGCCGGTCGTGCCCCGCGAAGAGCTCGCCCAGGCGCACCTCGCCGTCGAGGGTCCGGAAGGCGTAGTCCGAAACTTCCGGGCCGGAGGCGGCCCGCCGCGCGGCGTTGAGCTTCGCCGTCAGCTCCGCGATCTCGGCTTCGAGTGCGGCGATGTTCGCGCCAGGGTCGGACGAAGACGTCGCGTTGGTGGACACCCTGGTTCCCGAATCAGCCACGTGGATCAGGCGGCGGCCTGGAGCCGGTTCGCCCAATCACGTCCTGCGGTGGCGGGCGGCAGGGGATTCCCGTCCGCGTGATAGAGACCGATCGTCTCTTCCACAATCACGCAAAGCTCCTCGAACACGGCTCGCTCATCATCGCCGTGGCACCCGCCAAGGAAGAGGCCCGGGCAGCTTCCCACGTAGCACTGGTCTTCATCCGACCACTCGACGATCTTGACGTAGCGCGCACTCTCCTTCATCGCTGCAATTCCTCCAAGGTCAGACGGACCGCACGAAGCTGGTACTGGGATGAAGTGGGGTCAGTAGGAGCGGGGCATTCCGAGCACGTGCTCGCCGAGGTAGGAGAGGATGAGGTTGGTGGAGATGGGGGCGATCTGGTAGAGGCGGGTCTCGCGGAACTTGCGCTCGACGTCGTACTCCTCGGCCATGCCGAACC
>JAJDXW010000024.1 GCA_022823045.1 Gammaproteobacteria bacterium | reverse complement strand
TACATGGAGCTCTGTCTCAACGCTCCCGGGCTCGGATACTACACGGCGGGATCGGGGAAGTTCGGGCCCGGGGGAGACTTCGTGACCGCCCCCGAGATCTCTCCTCTGTTCGGGCGCTCGCTCGCCCGGGCGTTCGGGGAGGTCCTCGACCTTCTCGGCGGAGGCGAGATCCTCGAGCTCGGAGGCGGAACCGGAGCGTTCGCGGAGAGCTGCCTCGGGGAGCTCGCGGGCCGGGACGCCGCCCCGCCCCGGTACCGGATCCTCGAGCCGAGTCCCGACCTCCGGGAACGGCAGCGGCGGCGCCTCGAGCCGCTCGGGGTGGAGTGGCCGGACTCGCTGCCGGGCGAGCCGTTCTCCGGCATCGTCTTCGCGAACGAAGTAGCGGACGCGCTCCCCGTCGAACGATTCCGCATCGCCCCGGAGGGAGTGGAGTCGCTGCACGTCGGCCTCGACTCCGGGGGGTTCCGCTGGGTGGCCCGGCCGGCCGGCCGCGCGCTCCGGGACCACGTCCGGGCCGTCGAGGCGCGGCTCGGGCGCCCGCTCGGGGCGGCCGGCTACGAGTCGGAGTGGTGTCCTTCCCTCGGGGCCTGGCTCGAAGCGGTCGCGGGCCGCCTCGACCGGGGGCTCGTGCTCGTCTTCGACTACGGCTACGGAGAGGCCGAGTACTACCACCCGGAACGCGATCGCGGCACCCTCGGGTGCCACTACCGCCACCGCTCGCACGACGACCCGCTCGTCCTCCCCGCCCTTCAGGACATCACCGCGAGCGTGGACTTCAGCGCCCTTGCCCGGGCGGGCGACGGGGCGGGCCTGGACCGGGTCGGCTTCACCACCCAGGCGTGGTTCCTCCTCGGGTGCGGACTCACCCGCCTTCTCGCCGAGTCCGCGGCCGCCGATGGGGATGACGGCGGCCGTGCCGGCCACGCGGGAAACGGAGACGAGACTGACGACGGGACCGGCACCGGCGACGGCGCACACGGCGACGCGCGGGGCGTCGGCACCGCACGCTACGCGGCGCACGCGCACGCCGTCCGGCAGCTCACCCTGCCGGGCGAGATGGGGGAACGGATCCGGGTGCTCGGGCTCGGCCGTGCCCTGGGGGAGGAGGCGGCCGCCGCCCTCGGCGGGTTCGGCGGGCGCCGCCTCGACGATCGGCTCTGACCGCCGGGGACCTGGCCGCCTCCGTCATGGACCCCACGCAGGCCATCGTCCTCGCCCTCGTCCAGGGGCTCACCGAGTTCCTGCCGATCTCGAGCTCGGCGCACCTCATCCTCGTTCCCGCCCTGCTCGGCTGGCCCGACCAGGGTCTCGCCTTCGACGTGGCCGTGCACGTCGGCTCGCTCGCCGCGGTGGCGGCGTATCTCCGCCGCGACCTCCGGGAGCTCGCGGGCGGCTGGCTCGGCTCGGTCTTCCGCGCGCGCCCCTTCGCCCCCGAGAGCCACCGGGGGTGGATGGTGATCGCGGCCACCGTGCCGGTCGGAGCGGCGGGACTCCTTGCCGGCGAGGCGGTCGAGCTGCACCTTCGGACGCCGGCCGTCATCGCGGTCGCGAACCTCGTCTTCGCCCTGGCGCTGCTCGCCGCCGACCGCTGGGGCTCCGCAACCCGCGGCGCGGAGAGCCTCGGCATCCGGGGCGCGGTGCTCATCGGATGCGCCCAGGCCCTCGCCCTCGTGCCCGGGGCATCGCGGTCCGGGGTCACGATCACCGCGGGCCTCGCCCTCGGCCTAACCCCGCACGCCGCGGCCCGCTTCTCCTTCCTGCTCGCGGTCCCCGTCATCGCGCTCGCGGGCGGAGCGAAGGGATACGAGCTGCTCTTCGCGCCGGGAGCGGTGGACTGGACCTGGTTCGGGATCGGGGCGCTGGTGGCGGGGGTGAGCGCCTACGCGTGCATCGGCGCCTTTCTCGCCCTCGTCGCCCGGATCGGCCTCTGGCCGTTCGCGGTGTACCGGATCGCCCTCGGGGCGGTCCTCCTCATCGTGCTCGCGCCCTGGAGCTGAGGCTCCGGGCGGCGCGGGCTCAGTCGCGGCGGGCGGCGCTCCGGAACCGCTGGTTGCGGCCCCTGCGACCGTGCTCGCCGAGATAGCCCGGCACGATCGACTCCACGCGGGCCGGCGAGATCCCGAAGTCCTCGAACCCGTTCCGGGCGGTCACGCTGTCCACCCCGAGGGAGCGCAGGTTGTCCTCGGTCAGGAGCTTCCCCGGAAGCCGCTCCAGGACCCTCGCCTGCAAGGTGGCGAGGCCGTCTCCGAGCGGCACGATGACCCGCCTGAGGCCCAGCACCTCGGCGGTGTAGCGGACGACCCCTTCGAGGGTCATCACCTCGGGGCCGCCGAGGTCGTAGCGCTTCCCGAAGGTGCTCCGGTCGTCGAGCGAGGCGCACATCGCGGCGGCCACGTCGGCGACGTACACCGGCTGGAGCCGCGCATCGGCCTTCGCGAGGGGCAGGACGAGGGGAATCATCCGGAGCAGCCCCGCGAACCGGTTGAAGAGCCCGTCTCCCGGGCCGAAGATGACGGAGGGGCGAAAGCTCGTGGTGGCGACCCCGGTGCCGGCGTGCGCCGCCTCCTCCCCCCGCCCCTTGCTGCGGAGGTACTCGCTCGGAGCGTCGCGCGACGCTCCGAGCGAGCTCATGTGGAGGAGCCGCGGCACCCCGCGCTCCCGGCACACCCGCGCGACGAGCGCGGGGAGCTCCGCGTGCACCCGCTCGAAGGTCGCTTCCCGGCTCGGATGGAGGATCCCGACCAGGTTGATGACCGCGTCGCAGCCGGCAAACGCACCGGCGAGGTCCGGGGCGAAGTGACAGTTTCCCTCGACGAGCTCGAGCTTCGGAAATACGAGCAGGTGGCGCGCCCGCTCGCGGCGGCGGGCCATCACGCGGACCGCGATCCCGCGCCGGGCGAGCTCGGCGCAGATGCTGCGGCCGACGAAGCCGGACCCTCCGAGAATGCAAACCTTGTCGAGCTGCATCAGATTCAACCCCAGATTCAACCCCGGGCGCGCCCCGTCGAATGGAATTCGGGAGGCGGGATTCTCCGGGCGACCGGGAGTGCGGTCAAGCACCGTGCACCGCCCGGGTGTATGATTGCCCGCCCCACGGAATACGGGCAAGCCGGTGTCCGCCACTCGACACGACGCGGTGCATCCACCGCGCGACCCGCAACAACCGCCCCGACCGGAAGCGTTCCGCTGGAACGCGGACGGACTCATCCCGGCCATCGTTCAGGACGCGGTGCGAGGCGACGTGCTCATGCTCGCGTGGATGAACCGCGAGAGCCTCGCCCTCACCCTGGCCGAGGGTCGCACCGTGTTCTGGTCGCGCTCGCGCGGGGAGCTCTGGCGAAAGGGCGAGACCTCGGGCAACGTGCAGCGGGTGCGGGACATCCGGCTCGACTGCGACGGCGACGCGCTGCTCGTTTCGGTGGACCAGGTGGGCGGCGCGGCCTGCCATACCGGGCGGCGGAGCTGCTTCTTCCAGGCCCTGGAAGAGGCGGATCCGGATCCGGAGCCGGAGCGGACGGCGGAAGGAGCGGAATGCGCCGCCCGCACACGGGCGGACGGGAGCCTTGCGGCGGGCGCGCTCGAGAGCCTCGCGCGCCGCCTCGAGGCGCGCAAGACCGCCGATCCGGCCACCTCCTGGACCGCGCGCCTCTACGCGCGGGGGCTCGACGCGATCCTCCGGAAGGTGGGCGAGGAAGCCACCGAGACGGTGCTGGCGGCCAAGGGGGGCGACCGGTCCCGGATCGTGGCGGAGACGGCGGACCTCTGGTACCACACCATGGTCATGCTTGCCAATTTCGGGCTTGGACCCGAAGATGTGCTCGAAGAGCTGGACCGGCGGGCCGGACGTTCGGGGCTCGCGGAGAAGGCAGGACGAACCGGGTCGGACTGACCGGCCCGGTGCGACATTGAATCGTTACCGCGCAACTGCGCAACGGAGGCCGGAATGGGACTCGGCGGAATCAGCATCTGGCAGCTTCTGATCATCTTCGGGATCGTGCTGCTCCTCTTCGGCGGCAAACGTCTGCGCAGCCTCGGATCGGACCTCGGAACCGCGATCAAGGGCTTCCGCTCGTCGATCAAGGAAGGCAAGGAGGCGATGGAGGACTCGGACCGCATCGAGCAGACCGCGTCGGGATCCGTGATCGACGGGGAGGTCGCGGAGAAGCCGCGCGAGCGGGCCTGAGCCACCTCCGCGCCGGCCGGCGGCGAGCCGATGTTCGAGATCGGATTCGCGGAGCTTTTCCTGCTCGGGGTGATCGCCCTGCTCGTGGTGGGGCCGGACCGGCTGCCGGCGCTGGCACGCACGGTGGGCGTCTGGGTCGGGAGAGCGCAACGCCTCGTCGGCCAGGTGCGCGCCGACATCGAGCGCGAGGTGCGGGCGGATGAGCTGCGGAAGGCCGCAAAGGAATACTCTCCCACCGGCATGATCGGCGACATGCGCAAGGAGGTGGAGGATTTCGCGAGCGAGGTCTCGAAGCCGGTGGACCTCGACGAAGAGAAGACGGAGTCCGCAAAGCCGGACACGAGCGACTCCGCGCCGGCCGCGCCGGCCGCACCGACGGCGGCCCCCACGAGCGACGCGGCCGACACGAGCACCGCACCGGAGTCGGCGCCGGCCGAGCCGGAAGCGGAGGATGCGCGGGGAGACGCGGACGCGCCCGATTCTGCGGGGAAGCCCTCCAAGGACGCGTCCGGGCCGGAGGCCGGTGCGGAATCCTCGGAGGGTCCGGACGGGGTTGCGAGCGATGCCGAACCGGGGTCGAGCGAGCCGCTGGAGGCGGAGCGGGCGGAACCGGCGCCGGCCGAGCCGCCCGCCGCGGAGACGAACGAGGCGCAGCCCGGAGCGCCGCAGGACGAGGAGCCCGAGCACACGGCCGACTCGCGATCACCGGCCGTTTCGGGCGCCGAGGATGCGGACCTCACCAACGGCCGGGGAGCGGTGGAGACGACGACGGCGGCGGTGACCGAGGGCCCGGAGACCACGCCGGCCGAGCGAGATGAGCGAAGCCCGACCCCCTGAGAGCGACGACCCACCCGCCGCGGAATCGGCCGCGGCGCAGGGGAGCGACCCGGGACCGGAGAACGCCTCCGAAGAACGGGCCGAACCGACGGGCGGAAGCGAGTCCGGCGGGTCGGCCGAAACGGGCGGGTCGAGCGGTGCGGGCGGGTCGAGCGGTGCGGGCGGGTCCGGCGGCACGGCCGGCACGACCGAAGCGGGGGGCTCCAGCGGCTCGGGCGGCGCGACCGGAGCGGGCAGGGCGACCGGCTCCGGTGGCTCGAACGGCAAGGGGAGCACGGCCGCAAGCGCGGACGACGAGGATGAGGACGAGGCGGTCGAAAAGACCGAGATGACTCTCGTCGAGCACCTCACCGAGCTCCGGAACCGGCTCCTTCGGGTAGTGATCGCGATTGGCGTCGTGTTCGTCGCCTGCGTCCCCTTCGCCGACCAGCTCTACACCCTCCTCGCGCTCCCCCTCCTCGAGCGCCTGCCGGAGGGCAGCACGATGATCGCGACGGAAGTCGCCTCGCCGTTCCTCACCCCGTTCAAACTCGCGTTCGTCGCCGCCGTCGCCCTCACCATCCCGGTCGCCCTGCACCAGGCGTGGAGCTTCATCGCCCCCGGCCTCTACCTCAAGGAGCGCCGGCTCGCCCTCCCCCTCCTCGTCAGCAGCGTCATGCTCTTCTTCATCGGGATGGCCTTCGCCTACTACCTCGTCTTCCCGCTCATGTTCTCGTTCTTCATCGGCTCGGCGCCCGACGGGGTCATCGTCGCGACCGACATCGGCCGCTACCTCGACTTCTGCATCAAGCTCTTCTTCGCGTTCGGGGTCGCCTTCGAGGTCCCGGTGGCGACGTTCCTCATCGTCTCCGCCGGGCTCACCACCGTCGAGGACCTGCGCAAGAAGCGCGCCTACGTGATCCTCAGCGCGTTCGTGCTCGGCATGCTGCTGACGCCGCCGGACATGATCTCGCAGACCCTGCTCGCGCTCCCCATGTGGGTGCTCTTCGAGCTCGGGCTCATCATGTGCCGCCTCTACATCAAGTCGGAGCGCGACGCCGGCGAAGAAGAAGGCGAGGCCGGCACCGCGGACTGACCGCCCGCCGGGAAGAGGCGAATCCGGCCCGCCCGGGCGGAGGGGTAGAGATCGTAGGTCGGATTACGCTCCGCTAATCCGACCTACGGAGTGACCGCGGGACACACGAGGATGGTGCGGGGACCGCGGGTGTGGCCCCGGGGAGCGGTTACTTGATCTTCGCTTCCTTGTAGATCATGTGCTTGCGCACGACCGGGTCGTACTTCTTGAGCTCCAGCTTCCCCTCCATGGTCCGCTTGTTCTTGGTGGTGGTGTAGTAGTGGCCGGTACCGGCGCTCGAAACGAGCTTGATCTTGTCGCGCATCGCGGCTGCCCCTTCCCTTCCGCGTTCAGACCTTGACGCCCTGGCCCCGCAGATCCGCGAGCACCGCGTCGATCCCCCGCTTGTCGATGGTGCGAAGGCCCTTGGAGGACACCCGAAGCTTCACCCAGCGCTGCTCGCTCTCCACCCAGAAGCGGTGGCTGTGGAGATTCGGCAGGAACCGGCGCTTGGTCTTGTTGTTCGCGTGCGACACGTGATTGCCGCTCATCGGTCCCTTGCCGGTGATCTGACAGACCCTGGACATGGTTCTCCCCTCGCAAGAGGCGCGCTTTATATCAGCCCGGCCCGCCGCGGGCAAGGCGAGGGGAGCGCGGGAGCGACGCGGGCCGCACGCCTTGCCGGCCCACCCAAGGGGTGGATTCCGACGCGGGACGGGCTGAATCCCTACGGCGGAAGGGAGCCTGCACCGACAGCCGGGGGTTGACCCCCGGCATCGATACTGCGACCTTGCAATACCCGTCTCCAGACAGGCGAAAGCGGCAGCTCACCCAGCCGCATCCACGGAGGCAGGAATTTCGTTCGGGACGCCCCGAGGCCAAGGTGGATGAACGATGAGTGAAGAAGGAAGGGGTCACCCACCCACGCCGCCGCCGAGCCGTCCGGCCCCCCCGGGCGGCCGTGACGGCAGTTCCGGCTTCGGCGAGCGTCTCGCCCGGATCGAGGCCAAGATGGAGCATGTCGCGACCAAGGAAGACATCCAGCGGTTGAGGGTATGGGTTCTCGGTGGTGTCCTCGGCGCTCTCAGCGTCGCGATCATGGGTACCATCGGCGTCGCCAGCCTGGTTACCTGATCCCCGTCGCGAGCCGCTCGATTGCTCGCGGAAACCCTGCCGTACGGAGTCCGCTGACCGGCCGGGCAAGGCGGCGGGGGCCAACGAGCCGGGAGGTTGCGGACCCGGCGCCGTTTCGGTTCGAATCGCGTTCGTTGGTCCCTCCGCCCCGCCGCCGTCCGAGCCCGAGCCCGAGTCGCCGCCCGCCCCATGAAGCCGCCGCCCTTCGACTACGCACGAGCCGAGAGCGTCGACGAGGCGGTCGCACTCCTCGCCCGCCACGACGGCGGCGCGAAGCTCCTCGCGGGGGGGCAGAGCCTCGTGCCGATGCTGAACTTCCGCCTCGTGCATCCGTCGATCCTCGTCGACGTGAACCGCATTCCGGGCCTTGCCGCCATCGAGGAGGGAACCGGCGGGCTCCGGATCGGGGCGCTCGTCCGCCACCGCCAGCTCGAGGTCTCGGCGGCCGTCGCCGAGCGGTTCCCGGTCCTTCGGGCGGCCGTGCGCCACGTCGCCCACCTCGCGATCCGAAACCGGGGGACCCTCGGGGGCAGCCTCGCCCACGCGGACCCCGCGGCGGAGCTGCCGATGATGGCGCTTCTTCTCGATGCGACGATGGAGGTCTCCGGCCCCGCGGGGCCGCGCCGGATCGCGGCGAGCGAGTTCTTCCGCTCCGCCCTCACCACCGCCCTCGGGGACGCGGAGATGCTGGTTCGCGTCGAGCTGCCGTTCCTTCCCGCCGGCACCGGCTGGGGCTTCGAGGAGGTCGCCCGGCGCGCCGGAGACTTCGCCCTCGCCGCCGCCGCCGCGACCCTGACCCCCGGCGCGGACGGGAACGTCGCGCAAGCGCGGCTCGCGATCATGGGCGCCCACGACACGCCGCTTCGGATCGCCGCCGCGGAGGCGCTCCTCGCCGGCAGGCCGCCGGACGGCGAGGCGGTACGCGCCGCCGCGCGGGCCGCCCGCGACGCGGTCGAGCCTTACGACGACCTCCATGCCTCGGCCGATCTCCGGCGCCATCTTGTCGAGGTGCTGGCCCGGCGGGCGCTCGAGTCCGCCGCGCGGCGGGCGCGGAACGAGGCCGCGCAAAGGGCTCCGGAGCGCGCGGCATGAGCGGGGGGCGGACCATCCACGTCACCGTGAACGGCACGCGCTTCGAGCGCGAGGTCGAGCCCCGGCGCCTCCTCGCCGACTTCCTGCGCGAGGACCTCGGCCTGACCGGCACCCACGTCGGCTGCGAGCACGGGGTGTGCGGCGCGTGCACCGTCCTCCTCGACGGCGACAGCGCGCGGTCCTGCCTCACCCTCGCGGTGCAGGCGGACGGGGCGGAGGTGGAGACCGTGGAGGGGCTCGGCACCATGGACTCCCTCCACCCGCTCCAGCGCGCGTTCCGCGAGCATCACGCGCTCCAGTGCGGGTTCTGCACCCCGGGAATGCTCATGACCGCGCTCGACCTGCTCCGCAAGCACCCTTCGCCGAGCGAAGCCGAGATCCGCGACGGCCTGTCCGGCAACCTCTGCCGGTGCACCGGCTACGAGCACATCGTGCGGGCGGTGCGGGCGGCGGCAGCGGCGCAGGCCACCGCGGCGCAGGCCACAGCCGCGACGTCGGAGCGGGAAGCCGGCGGCGCCGCGGCCAGGCGCCACGGTCCGGCGGCGGCGGCCGGCGGCGACGGGGACGCCGGGGGCGAGCCCGCATGACCACTCCCGCCGAGCTCCGGCCGGGGCTCATCGGGGCCCGGGTGCAGCGCGTCGAGGATCCGCGCCTCCTCACCGGCCGCGGCCGCTACGTGGACGACCTCCGCCGGCCCGGCACGCTCCACGTCGCGTTGTGCCGGAGCGACGAGAGCCACGCCCGGATCACCGGCATCGACACCTCCGCCGCGGCCCGCGCCCCCGGCGTCGCCGCGGTGGTCACCGCCGCCGACCTCGAGGGAACCTTCCGCCCGCTCCGGGCGACCTCCCGCATGCCGAGCTACCAGGCGACGGAGCTCCCGGTGCTCGCCGGCGCGACGGTCCGGTACGCGGGCGAGCCGGTGGCGGCGGTCGTCGCGGAAGACCGCTACCTCGCCGAGGATGCGGCGGAGCTCGTCGCGATCGGCTACGAGCCGCTCCCCGCCGAGATGGACCCCGAGGCGGCCCTCGACCCCGGCGCCCCCCGCCTCCACGACGAGCTCACGAGCAACGTCATCGTCGACCGCGAGTTCGCGCGCGGGGACCCCGAGGCGGCCCTCGCGCGCGCCGCGGCGCGGGTCTCGGGCTGCTTCCGGATGGGCCGCAAGACCCCCGCCGCCATCGAGAACCGGGGCTATCTCGCCGAATACGACGAAGGCCGGCGCATCCTCACCCTGCACTCGTGCACCCAGGTCCCGGGGATCGTCCGCGACGTGCTCGCGGAGGTGCTCGACCTCGCCGGCCAGCGCCTCCGGGTGGTGGCGCCGGACGTCGGCGGCGGCTTCGGAGCGAAGGTCTCGCTCTACCGCGAGGAGGTGCTCGTCGCGATCCTCGCCCGCCGCCTCGGGCGGCCCGTCAAGTGGATGAGCGACCGGCGCGAGGACCTCATGTCCACCACCCAGGCGTTCGACGAGGTGGTCCGGGCGGAGCTCGGGGTCGACGAGGACGGGGCGATCCTCGCCCTCCGGGCCGAGATCGTCGGGGACACCGGCGCCTACTCGGTCTACCCGTGGACCGCCGCGGTCGAGCCGGTGCAGGTCGCGGCCTTCCTCTCCGGACCCTACCGGGTGCCCGAGTACCGCGGCCGGGTGCGGGCGGCGGCGACCCCGAAGCCGCCGACCGGAGCCTACCGGGGGGTCGGGCGCCCGCCCGCGGTGTTCGCGATGGAGCGGCTCCTCGACATGGCCGCCCGCCGCCTCGGCATGGACCCGAGGGACATCCGCCGGAGAAACCTCGTCCGCGACGACGAGTTCCCCTACCGGGCGCCGTCCGGGCTGGTCTGGGACCGGGCCGCGTTCACGGAGTGCCTGGAGCGGGCCTGCGACACCATCGGGTACGACGAGCTCCGCGCGATGCAGGCGGCGGCCCGGGCGAAGGGGCGACGGGTCGGCATCGGGCTCGCCTCCTACGCGGAGCTGACCGGGGTGGGGTCGCGCATCGCGGTCGCCCCCGGGATGCCCATCAACACGGGGACGGAGAGCGCCGCCGTCCGCATCGACTCCACGGGGACGGTGACCGCCACCTTCGGCGTCGCCTCCCAGGGCCAGGGACTCGAGACCACCCTCGCCCAGGTGGTGGCGGAGGAGCTCGGGGCGCGGCTCGAGGAGGTCGAGATCCTCCACGGCGACAGCGCCGCCCTCGCGCACACCACCGGCACGTACGCGAGCCGCAGCACCATCCAGGCGGGGGGCGCGGCGATGGTGTGCGCGCGCGCCCTCAAGGAGAAGGTGATCGAGGCCGCCTCGCACCTCATGGAGGCGGCGCCCGCGGACATCGAGGTCGCGGGCGGGGTGATCGCGGTCGCGGGAACGGACCGGCGCATGACGTTCCGCGAGCTCGCCCGCGCGGTCTACACCGAGATGGGCCGGCTCCCGCGGGAGGTGCGCGAGCGGATCCACCTGGAGGTGAACGGGGTCTACGACCCCTTCTGGGGCACGACCTCGCCCGCGACCCACGCGGCCCTGGTCGAGGTCGACCCCGAGACCTTCGAGGTCCGGGTGCTCCGCTACGCGGTCGCGGAGGACTGCGGGCGCGTGATCAACCCCCTCGTCGCGGACGGGCAGGTGCACGGCGGGGTGGCCCAGGGGATCGGGGCCGCGCTCCTCGAGGAGGTAGTGCACGACCGGTCCTCCGGGCAGCTCCTCACCGCGAGCTTCGTCGACTACCTGGTCCCGTCGGCGGCGGAGGTCCCGTCGATGGAGGTGGAGCACCTGGAGACCCCGGCCGAGAACAACCTCGGCGGCTTCCGCGGGATCGGCGAAGGGGGCACCATCGGAGCGCCGGCCGCCATCGCGAACGCGGTCTCGGACGCCCTCGGGGTCGACATCGAGGAGCTGCCCGCGACGCCGGAGCGCCTCTTCCGGCTGGCCGGCGGCAAACGGCCGTAGTCCCCGCCCACCCCGCGGCCGCGGGCGGCCGTATCGGACGGGACGGCGGCGGCGGGATCAGGGACGGCGCGGGCCGAGCCGCACCACGTTGCCCGTCATCGCCTCGTCGCGTTCACCGCCGGCGGCGGGCGCCGGTTCCGGCCCCGGACCCCGCGGATCGTCCCGCACCGCGGCGAGGTGGGCCCACCGCCCGCTTCGATAGCCCGGAACCAGCTCGGCGAGGAGGTCTTCCAGCCGCTCTTCGTCGAACGCGTCGCATGCATCCCGAAGCTCCGCGAGCCGGTCCGACAACCGTGCCCGCTCCGCCGACGCTCCGCGCACGAGCAGGATCTTGTCGTGGCCGGTCGAATCGAGCGACTCGTCGGGGTGGAACAGCACCTCGGAGAGCTTCTCCCCCGGTCGGGAACCGATGAACTCGATGGCGACGTCCTCGCCGGGAACCTTCCCGGAGAGCCGAATCATCTGCTCGGCGAGATAGAGGATCCGCACCGGCTCACCCATGTCGAGGACGAAGACCTCCCCGCCCCGCCCGAGCGCGGCCGAGGCCATGACGAGCTGGCATGCCTCGGGAATCGTCATGAAGTAGCGCTCCATCTTCGGGTCGGTCACGGTGACCGGACCGCCCCGGGCGATCTGCTCGCGAAAGTGCGGGACCACGCTGCCGGCGGAATCGAGCACGTTTCCGAACCGCACCGCGATGAGCCGCGTCGACGGCGTCGCATCGTCGACGGCACGGCAGATCGTCTCCGCGAGCCGTTTGCTCGCGCCCATCGCATTCGCGGGGTCGACCGCCTTGTCGCTCGAAACGAGCACGAAGCGTCCGGCAGAGTGCCTCGCCGCCGCCCGCGCCACCGTCTGCGTGCCGAGGGCGTTCACCCGGACCGCCTCGCGCAGGTGGCTCTCGAGGATGGGCACCTGCTTGTAGGCCGCCGCGTGAAACACGACCTCGGGGCGGTAGTGAGCGAAGACCCGCTCGATGGCGGCTTCGTCGCAGACGTCGGCGAGGACCATCGAGCAGGCGAGCGCCGGATGCGCGTCGCTCAGCTCGAGCTGGATCCGGTGAAGGTTGAACTCGCTGATGTCCACGACGACGAGGCGGGCGGGCTCGAGGCGGGCAATCTGGCGGCACAGCTCGCTTCCGATGGAGCCGCCCCCGCCGGTGACGAGGATTCGGCGCCCGGCAAGCTCGCCGCGCATGGCGGGCCAGTCGAGCACGACCGGCTTCCGGTCCAGGAGGTCCTCGACGGCCACCTCCCGGAGCTCGCTCGCCGCGAAGCGGCCCGAGACGACGTCCTTCAACCGGGGGACCGTGCGCATCGGTACGTTCGCGCGCTCGCAGAGCTCGACGATCCTCCGCATCTCGGCCGCGCTCGTGGACGGTATCGCGATGGCGACGACCTCGGCCCCGGTCCGCGCGACGATGTCCGGGATGCGGCTGCACGGTCCAAGGACGCGGACGCCGTGAACTTCCCTTCCCCTCTTCTCGCGCGCGTCGTCGACGAAGCCCACCGGGAGGTATCCGCTGTTCGGGTCACGCCGCAGCTCGCGCACGAGCATCTCTCCCACCGCGCCCGCACCGACGATGAGCGTCCGTCTCGACTGCGCCGGAGACCGCTTCCGGTCGCACAGCCAGCGGTAGGCGAGCCGCGGACCGCTCAGGAAGGCGACGAGAAGTCCGGCGAAGAGCGGAAAGGAAGCGCGGGGGACATGGGACATCCGGGTCAGGAGGAACGCGGCGAGCGCGCAGAGGGCCACCCCGACGACGACGGCCTGGATGATCCGGACGAGGTCGGGGACCGACGCGAAGCGCCATACACCGCGGTAGAGGCCGAAGTACAGGAACACCGCGCCCTGGACGATGACGATGACGGGGAGCAGCCGGAACGCCTGCGCGAGAATCTCCTCCGGAATCATCCCGAGGTTGAAGCGCAGCCAGAGCGCCCCCAGCCACGCCGCCGGGATCATCAGGAGGTCATGGCCGAAGGCGGTTCCCCGCGAGCGAAGCCGGGCGGCGATGGTCGCGAAGTTCACGTTCCGGCCCCAACCCGTCGTTCGAGGCCGGTGACGGCGAGGATGAGGACCGCGTACCCGGCCACCCACGCACCCAGCAACCCCGTCTGCACGCCGACCGCGACCCGCTGCGCCACCACCGCGGAGACCGCGCAAAGGAGCATCAGGGCGTACTCGCGGACGACGGTCTTTCGATGCCCCCAGCCGAGCAGCACGAGGCGCTGGTAGAAGTGGCCGCGATGCGACTGCCACGGCTTCTCGCCGGCGAGGACCCGGCGCGCGAGGGTGACGGAGGCGTCGACGATGAACGGCGAGAACACGAGGACCGAGACCCACAACGGAACGGACGCGGCACGCTCGGCCCACAGCATCCCCACCGCGGCGAGGAAGCCGAGGAGCGACGAACCGACGTCACCCATGAAGATCTTCGCGGGCGGGAAGTTGAACAGGAGGAACCCGAGAGACGCCGCCGCGACGATGAGGCTCGCGGCGACGATCGGAGCCGTGCCGCCGCCGACGCAGAGCACCGCGAGGGCGGTGAACCCGATCACCGCCATCCCGCCCGCGAATCCGTCCATTCCATCCATGAAATTGTAAAGGTTCACCATCCACGCCACGAACAGCACCGTGAACACGGGGCCCACGACGGTGCCGAGCTCCAACGCCCCTCCGGGGAAGGCGAGCCCTTCGGCCGGCAGGCCGGAGAGCACCACGCACCCGCCCGCGGCGAGATGAGCGACGATCCGGATCGCGGGGGAGATCGGGCGGGCGTCGTCCGCGAGCGACACGCAGACGATCAGGAAGCCCCCGGCGAGCACCCATCCGTACGCCGGGACGGGTCCGGCTCCGGATTCGAGCCCGAGCCCGAGCCCGAGCCCGGGAACTTCCATGATTGCCCCGACGAGGAGCCCGGCGGCGAGGCCCGAGAGGATCGCGATGCCGCCGGCCCTCGACACGGGGCGATCATGAAGGGAACGCGCGCCGGGACGATCGACGAACCACCGGCCCGGCCCGCGAAACGCGAGCCAACCGGCGCCGATCGCGGTCGCGGTGAACGCGACTCCCGCCGCGAAGGCGATCACCATCCACGCTCCCGACGACATCGGTGGGGTCAGCGCTCGTGACGGGCGGGCGGTTGCGGGGCGCGTCGCCTCGCGGCGCGCCGGTCGCGAACCGTTCCGCGTTGGCATCTCCACCTGACGGGCATGACCAGCACCCTGACGCCGAGCCGCGCGCTCGTGGAAGTCGCGGTATTCTGCCACGGTGGTTCCGCGAGCGAGGAAGGACGCGCCATGGCGATGAAGGAGGCGGGGCGGTGCCGATGGTGGATTGCGGCGCGTGCGGACCGTGGATGAAGCGCAAGCCATGACCGCCGCCCGGGCGCAGGGGCAAGGCGAGAAGCGGTTCGCGGTCATCCTCGGCGCGACCAGCATCGTCGGCCGGCACCTCGCGAGGCGCCTCGCCGACGGAGGCTTCGAGGGATGGTGCGTCAGCCGGCGCGCGGACCCGCCCCCCTGGGAACCGCCGCCGGGCTTTCGCTGGCGGGACCTGACCGAAGACACGCTCGCGAGCGCCCCCGCCCCCTCGACCTGGCTCTCCCTCATCCCGATTCCGGCCCTGCCGGCGCTCGTGGCGGGCGGCGTCCGCCAGGGAGAGCGGCTGATCGCGCTCAGCACCTCCAGCGCCCGCTTCAAGGTAGCGAGCTCCGACCCGGAAGAGCGCCGCCTCGTGGAGGCGGTGAGACGGGCCGAAGAGGAGGTCCGGAAGGCCTGCGAGGAGCGCGCGGCGGCCTGGACCGTCTTCCGGCCGACCCTCGTCTACGACCCCGGACACGACCGTAACGTGACCATGATCGCGACGGTGGTGCGGCGCTTCGGGGTCTTCCCGATCGTCTGGCCGGGGCTCGGAGGCCGCCAGCCGATTCACGCCGACGACGTCGCGCAGGCGATGACCGCCGCCCTCGGCGCGCCCGGAGCCCGGAACCGGCTCCTCGACCTCCCGGGAGGCGAGACGCTGACCTACCGCGAGATGGTCCGGGCCGTCTTTCGGTCCCTCGGAAAGCGGCCGATCCTCATCTACCTTCCCCTCGGCCTCGCCCGCCTCGCATTCCGCGCATGGCGGGCAGCGACGGGGGCGGAGTACAGCGCGGCGAGCCTCGAGCGGATGAACGCCTCCCTCACCCTCGACCCGGGCCCGGTACGCGACGTGCTCGGAATCACCTGCCGGCCGTTTCGCCCCGAGTTTCCCGCGCCGCCCGATCCCGGGGAGCCCTCTCGGAGAGCGGCGGACGAGAGCGGCGGATGACAATCACCGGCGCCTTCGGGCACCGACCGGTCGCATCCATCATCCTGGATTCAGTACCCGCATCGGCGGGAAGCGGCAGGGTCTCGCAAGCCGCCGTCGGGCGTACCGGACGCTCCCGGGGAGAGGCTCCGGTGGCGCCGCCGCTGGCTCGGCCCTCCGCCCCCTCGCCACCGGAACGCCGCGCCGCAGGCCCGGGTCCCGATCGCACCGGGGCAAATTCCTACGCGATTCGCGCGAAATGGCCGATGCGAAGGCCCCCGCGCCCGTGCGACTCTCTCTCTCCGCAACGCGGTTGGGGGCACGGACATGCGTGTGTTACCGTCGAACGCCACGGTCCGCCGGAGACCGTCCAGCCCCGTCGGGAGGGTAACCGATGAGCTCGTCCATCCTGTCGCCGGCCGCGGTTGAGTACCCGAGCTCCGACGGCAAGCCGATGGCGGAGAACGACGCCCAGTGCATCGCCATCATGTACGCCATCGGAAGCCTCGGCATCCACTTCGCGCACCGACCGGACGTATACGTGGCCGGAGACCTCCTCATCTACTACGAGGAAGGCAACCCGAGGGCGTCGGTCGCGCCGGACACGTTCGTGGTGTTCGGAGCCGAAGATCGCCTGCGCCAGTCGTACAAGCTGTGGGAAGAGCCCAAGGCGCCGGACTTCGTGCTGGAGGTGGCTTCGGCGAAAACCTGGCGCGAGGACGAGGGGCGCAAGCGCGCGCTCTACGAGCGCTTGGGGGTGCGCGAGTACTGGCAGTACGACCCGACGGGAGAGCACCTGGGCGTGAGACTGAAGGGGCACCGGCTGGTCGAGGGCGCCTACGAGCCGCAACCGGTGGCAAGGTCCCTGGACCGGACGTTCATCCTTCGCAGCGAGACCCTCGGTCTCGAGCTCCACGTACAGGGCAGCAAGATGCAATTCCGGGACCCGGTGACGGACGAACCTCTGCTCAGCCACTCCGAAGAGGCCGCCGCCC
>JAJDXW010000229.1 GCA_022823045.1 Gammaproteobacteria bacterium | reverse complement strand
TCGTCCGCCGCGCCCGCGAGGTGTTCCCGACCATGCAGACCCTCACCGCCTACGGCTCGACGGAGGGCGGGGCGAACATCTGCACCTCGTTCCTCGATTCGACCGAGGAACAGCGCTGCGAGACCTCCGGGCATCCCTGCGACGGGTTCGAGATCCGGATTGCCGATCCGGAGACCGGCGAGGAGCTGCCCGTGGGAACCCCGGGGGAGATCCTCGTCCGGGGCTATAACCTCATGCAGGGCTACTACCGGAAGCCCGAGGAGACGGCGGCCGCGATCGATGCAGACGGGTGGCTCCGGAGCGGCGACCTCGGTTACCTCCGCGAGGACGGATACCTCCGTTTCCTCGGCCGCTGCAAGGACATGCTCAAGGTCGGGGGGGAGAACGTCGATCCGGTCGAGGTCGAGCAGCTCCTCCTCGGGCACCCCGGGGTGCGGGAAGTGGCGGTGGTCGCCTTTCCCGACGAGCGGCTGACGGAGGTAGGCGTCGCGTTCGTCGTTCCGAGCGACAGCGCCGCCGCCGCTCCCGGCGAGGGGGACGCGCGGCGCGAGGCGCTCGCCGAGGAGATCCTCGAGTTCGGTCGGGGCCGGGTGGCCAGCTTCAAGCTCCCGCGCCACGTCCTCTTCGTCCCCGCGCTCCCGATGACGTCGAGCGGCAAGGTCCGCAAGGCGGAGCTCCGCGGGCGCGCCCTGACGCAGCTCGGAGCCAGAGCCGAGACCCAATAGGAGTGCTCGCGGGGCCGCGCGGCGCTGGCCCACAGGAAAGACTCTCGCGCGGGTCGCATGAGGTCAGGATATTCGTCAGCGTAGCCGGCCCGAGGCAAGTTCCTCCCGGAGCGGCTTGCACGATCCGCGGAAGAAGGGGCCTTTCCAAAGGCCCGGCGGGCCAGTACCCCGAATCATGGGTCTTCGGATGCTCCGTGCGATTCCTCGCCCACGAGGCGGGCGTAGGCGCCGGCGCGGCGGACGAGCTCGTCGTGGGTGCCCGTCTCCACCACCTCGCCCGCCTCGAGCACCACGATCCGGTCCGCCCCGCGGATGGTGCTGAGGCGATGCGCGATCGCGATGACCGTGCGCGTCTCATAGAGGCGGGCGAGGGCACGCTCGATCAGCTCCTCGGTCATCGAGTCGACCGAGCTCGTCGCCTCGTCCAGCACCACGAGATCGGCGTCGACCGCGACGGCGCGGGCAAACGAGATGAGCTGGGCCTGGCCGGCGGAGAGGTTCGCCCCGCCGTGCGCCACCTCGAAGCGGTAGCCGCCCGGGAGCGCCCGGATGAACGCGGCCGCCTGCACCTGGCGCGCCGCCCGCTCCGCCGCGGCCGGCTCCAGCCCGCCCAGGGTGATGTTGAACTCGACGGAGCCATGGAACAGGAACACGTTCTGGTGCACGACGGACACCATGCGCCCGATCCGGTCCGCGTCGAACGAGGTGATCTCTTCCCCGTTCAGACGGATGGAGCCCTCGTAGCCTCCGTAGGCGCGGGCGATCAGGCGGACGATCGACGACTTGCCGGAGCCGGTCGCCCCCACGATCGCGACCGTCTCACCTCTCCGGACCTCGAGGTCGATCCCCCGCAGCACCTCCGGCTGGTGCGGGGCGTACCGAAACCGGACACCCTCGAGGTCGAGGCGCTCGAATCGCGGCGCCGCGACCGCTTCCGGGTCCCCGCGCCTCGTCTCCGCCAGCTCCGCCGGTTCCGCCGGATCGGGGGGTTCGGCGAGGAGACCCCCGATGTGGTCGAGCGCCCCGAGGGCCCGCTGCAGGATCGCGAGCTGCTGGGCGAGCTCGCGCACCGGAACGAAGAGGCGCTGGATGTACTCCATGAAGGCGACGAGCACGCCGATGGTCATGGTCCCCGCGAGCAGGGCGCCCGCCGAGTACCAGAGGACCACCGCCAGGCCGAGGCTCGTCAGCCCTTCGACGAGCGAATAGAGCATCGCGTCGTAGAGGTTGGAGGTGTTCTGCGTCGAGTAGAAGCGGCGGTTGCGCCGCTCGAAGGCGGCGAGCACCTTCGCCTCCGCCGCGTAGAGCTGCACCGTCTTGACCCCGGCGAGGCATTCCTGGAGATATCCGGTCGCTTCCGAGAGCGCCCGCCGCGCCCAGAGAAAGGAGGACCGCACCCGGCGCTGGAAGAAGTCCATCACGACGAGCAGCACCGGCAGCATCGCGAGGAGGACAAGGGTCGCCTTCCAGCTCAGCCAGAACATCATCGCGAGGAACGCGGCCGTCTTCAGGAGATCCGCGACGAGGGAGAGGGCGTTCCCGGCGAGGCTCTCGCCGAGGGCTTCCACGTCGCTCGTCACTCGGGTGAGGACCGAGCCGATCGGGTTGCGGTCGAAGTAGCTCCGGGGGAGGCGGAGGGTTCGCCGGTAGACCGTTTCGCGGAGCGCGCTCAGCAGTTCGTGACCGGTGCGTTGCAGGATGCGCACGTAGAGGGCGTCCGCGAGGTACCCGGCCACGACCACCCCCGCGGCGAGTCCGACGAGCGCGAGCAGGGGCTCGCGAAGGGCGCCGAGCTCTCCCGCGGCGACGGCGGGCAGCAGATAGTCGTCCACCGCGACCTTCGTCAAATACGGCACCAGGGCCGCCATCCCCGCCGACACCGGAAGCAGGGCGAACACCGCCGCGAAGCGCCAGCGGTACCGGAAGAGGTGGGGGCGCATCGCGGCGATGACCGCCGCCGCATTTCCGTCGCGGGCGAAGCGCCGCCACTGGGACGGCAGGCGCGCGAGGAGGGTGAACGGGCGCATCACCGCATCGCCTCCTCGTCAGTCTGCCGTCGCCACGCCTCGCGGTAGGGGCCTTCGCGGGCGGCGAGCTCGCGATGGTGTCCCTCGTCGACCACTCGCCCGCGGTCGAGCACGATCACCCGATCGGCCCGTTCGAGCACGCTGATGCGATGCGAGACGACGAGGATGGAGCGCGCCGTCGCGAGACCGTGAATGCGGTCGACGAGAACGCGCTCGGTGTCGTGGTCCACCGCGGACAGGACGTCATCGAGGATCAGCAGATCGCAGGGCTTGAGCATGGCGCGGGCGAGCGCCACCCGCTGCTTCTGACCTCCGGAGAGGGTGATCCCGCGCTCCCCGACCACGGTCCGGAGCCCGGCCGGCATGCGAGCGAGGTCGGGGCCGAGGGCGGCATCGGCGACCGCCCGCTCCACGAGCGCATCGAGGGGCCCCGGTGGGGACCCGGACCTGTCTCCGGAATCGGCCAATTCATCGGCCGGGGGAAGGCCACCCGCCCCACCACCGTCTCCCGCCCCCCCGCCCGCAGGACCGGCGGCGCCCTCCCCGCGCGCCCCGCCCGCACCCTCCTCCCGCCTCTCCGCCGGGCGTCCGTCTCCGTCCGTCCCCTCGTCCACCCCGAACGCAACGTTGGCCCGCAGGGTGTCGGAGAACAGGAACGGCTCCTGGGTGACCGTCACGACGTGTCGGCGAAGCTCGCCGGAGTCGGCGTCGCGAACGTCCACCCCGTCCAGCCGCACCGCCCCGGCGGGCGGCACGAGGTACCGATTCAGGAGGTTGACGAGGGTGGTCTTGCCGCTCCCGACCGGTCCGAAGACCCCCACCACCTCCCCGGGGGCGACCTTCAGGCTCACCCCGTCGAGCACCGGGCGCTCCGGCTCGTCCGGATAGGCGAAGCGAAGGCCGTCGACCTCGAGCCCCTCCCCGAGTCGGACCGGCAGGGCTGCTCCGGGACGCGGAGCCGGACGGGACGGCTCCGCCGCGAACACCTCGAGCAGGCTCCCGAGGCACGTCATGCCGCGCTGGAGGAGGAACGTGAGGAAGGTTGCCCCCATGAGCGGCCCGACCAGCATCGAGAGGTACACCATGAACGCGGTGAAGCCGCCGATCGTGATCTCTCCGGCGACGACCGCGAAGCCTCCCACCAGCACGACGAGGACCTTGAGCCCGTTCACGAGGTGGGTGAGGAGCGGGAAGAACCAGGCCCGCACCGCCGCCATCCCGAGACCCGCGTCGCGCACCTCCCCGCTCAGGGCCGCGAAGCGCCGCTCCGCCCAGCCGAGGCCGCGGAACGACTTGAGGGGGTCGAGCCCGCCGTAGGACTCCACCGTGAAGTCGGAGAGCTCCTGGAGGGCCTTCATGTGCCGAATCTGGTTCCGGCGCATCCGCTGCACCGCGACCTGGAGCACGAGGAATCCGACCGCGATGGGGAGCGCGCAGTAGAGGGTCAAGCCCGGCGAGATCCGGTACATGTACCAGGGGGCGAGGGTGAGGGTGCCGGCGGTCTGGATGAGCATCATCGTCCCCATCCCCAGCAGCATCCGCACTCCGTTGATGTCGTTGTTGATGCGCGAGATGAGCTCGCCGGTGGGGTTGGCGAGGAAGTACTCGCGGTCCTGGCCGAGGAGGTGGGCGAGGAGACGGTTCTTGAGGTCGAACTCGACGCGCCGGCCGGGGACGAGGAAGAGCATCCGCGAAACGGTCCGGGTGAGCACCATCGCCACCGCGAACCCCAGGATGAGCCAGACCTTGGCGAGGACCGCGCTCCCCGAGCCGCCGGAGGCCAGGAGATCGATCGCCTCCTGGAGGTAGCGGGGGATGGCAAGGCTCATCCAGAGGGTGAGGGCGAGGAACCCCGCGCCGGCGCCGAACGACCCGGCGTGCTCGCCGACGAGCCGGAGGAGATAGCGAAAGCGCTCGAAGGTGGACGGCATCGGTGGGTACGACGCGCGGGCTGCGGGGTAAGAGTGATCGGACATCGGCGGGAGCGCGGACAAGCGAGCCGCGGAAGAGACCGCGGGAGCCGTTCCCGGGCCGGATCACGCCCGGACGCCGCCGCCGGGGAGTATAGCCGCTCCTCCGGCCCTGCCCCTCCCCCGCCCCCGCCATCAGGGACGCTTCACACCGGGCGGACTTCAGGCAGGACAGCAGGTCATCGGATTGGCGCAGCAACGACGCCCGTCCTCATCCGGCAGCGTGAGATGGCCCCTGCCCCCGGCATCCGTCCGCGACGCCGCCACCGAGGCTATAATTTCCCAGTCCATGCGGAGGGGCTTCCATGCCGAAACACCAGTCGGCCGGGGCCAGCGGATCGACGCTTCTCGGGATCGAGGAACGAAGGGCCCGCACTGGAGGTGGCAGCACCGCGGTCGATCGCTGGCTCACGCGCAAGATCCTCACCGAGTCGGGTGATCCGCCGCTCGTCATCGAGCTCTGGGACGGCACCCGGTTCGAGCCCGCCCACGCTTCCGGCGCGGCGCCGGAGCCGGTGGCCCGGGTCGAGATCCGGGATCGGCGCACCCTCTACGGTCTCCTCGTCAATACCGACGTCGCGTTCGGGGACGCGGTGAGCGCGGACCGTATCCGGATCCATGGCGACCTCGTCACCTTCCTCGAGACCATCTACCGCTCGACCGACGACGCGGTCCCCCGCGACTCCTGGAAGCGCCGCTTCAAGGCGTGGCTCAACCGGCCCCGCCGGAACACCCGGGCGGGCTCCCAGTCCAACATCCACCACCACTACGACCTCGGCAACGACTTCTACCGGCTGTGGCTCGACGAGGAGATGGTCTACACGTGCGCCTACTACCCGCACGAGAACGCCACTCTCGAGGAGGCGCAGCGGGCCAAGATGGACCACGTGTGCCGGAAGCTCGAGCTCCGGCCCGGGCAGTGGGCGGTCGAGGCGGGCTGCGGCTGGGGCTCGCTCGCGATCCACATGGGGCGCGAGTACGGGGTGCACGTGCGGGCGTTCAACATCTCGCACGAGCAGATCCTCTACGCGCGCGAACGGGCGGCCGCGCTCGGGCTCGAGGGCCAGGTCGAGTTCGTGGAGGCCGACTACCGCACCGTCGAGGGCGAGTACGACGTCTTCGTCTCGGTCGGCATGCTGGAGCACGTGGGGGTCGACAACTATCGCACCCTCGGGGAGGTCGCGGCGCGCTCGCTCAAGCCCGACGGGAGGGGCCTCATCCACTCCATCGGGCGCAACGCCCCGGCGCCGAACAACCCCTGGATCGAGCGGCGCATCTTCCCCGGGAGCTATCCGCCAAGCCTCGCCGAGATGAGCACCATCTTCGAGCCCCAGGAGCTCTCCGTCCTCGACGTCGAGAACCTGCGCCTGCACTACGCCCGCACCTGCCGTGCGTGGCTCGATCGCTTCGACGCGGCGGTGGACCGGGTGGAGGCGATGTACGACTCCGACTTCGTGCGTGCGTGGCGGCTCTATCTCTCGGGGTCGGTGGCCGCGTTCACCACCGGGAGCCTTCAGCTCTTCCAGGTGGTGTTCGCGCCCGGCACGTCGAACGCGGTACCGATGACCCGCGAGCACATGTATCCAAGAAACTAGCGGCCGACCGGATTCGGCGCGCCGCGCCGGCCGGGATGCGACCCGCATCGACGAGGGGGAACACGAGCTTGGAGCGATTCGACGCCATCGTCGTCGGCGGTGGACCGGCCGGCTCCACGTGCGCGTGGCAGCTCCGGCGCGCGGGCCTCGACGTCGCGGTCGTCGACAAGCGCGACTTCCCCCGCGACAAGGTGTGCGCGGGCTGGGTCACCCCCGCCGCCGTCGAGACCCTCCAGCTCGACCTCGACGAGTACCGGCGGGGCCGGGTATGCCAGCCGATCCGGTCGTTCCGGACCGGCAGCATGGCGGGGCGGATGGTCGAGACCCGCTACGACGAGGTCGCGAGCTACGGGATCCGCCGCGTCGAGTTCGACCACTACCTCCTCGACCGGAGCGGCGCGAAGCAGCTCACCGGCCACTCCGTCAAGCGGATCGAACGCGCCGACGGGCTCTGGCGGATCGACGACGTCGCGGAAGCGCCGGTCGTCGTGGGGGCGGGCGGTCACTTCTGCCCCGTCGCCCGCCGCCTCGGGGCCAAGGTGGGCTCCACCGAGGACATCGTCGCCGCCCACGAGGTCGAGTTCGTGATGAGCGACGCCCAGCGGGCCGATTGCGCGGTGGCCGAGGAGACGCCGGAGATCTTCTTCTGCGAGGACCTCAAGGGCTACGGGTGGGTGTTCAGGAAAGAGGACGTTCTCAACGTCGGGCTCGGACGCGAGGAGAACCGCAACATCGCCGACCACGTCAAGGCGTTCTGCGAATGGCTCGTCGCCCGCGGGCGCATTCCCCGCGACATGCCCTCGAAGTTCAAGGGGCATGCCTACATCCTGCACGGGCACTCACGGCGGATCTCCTCCGGGGACGGGATCGTCCTCGCGGGCGACGCGATCGGGCTCGCCTACGACCGGAGCGGCGAAGGGATCCGCCCCGCCGTCGAGTCCGCGGTCATCGCGGCCGAGCTCATCGCGGGGGCGGGCGGGGTGTTCGACGAGACCACATTCGCGGGCTACGAGCGCCGCCTCCGGGAGCGCTTCGGGGAGCGGGGGACCGAGACCGAGCCTCCCGCCTGGATCCCGGCCGGGCTACGGCGGGCTGTCGCGACGAAGCTCCTCGGCACGGGCTGGTTCTCGCGTCGCTTCGTCCTCGACGGCTGGTTCCTCCACCGCCGCCAGCCCCCCCTCCCCGCGAGTTGAACGGGCTCAGGCGGGACCGGAAGCGAGGTACTCCTCCAGGAAGGCGCTCCGGTAGCCGTCCTCCGTCCAGAGCACGGGGAAGAACGACTCGTCCATCTCCGTGCTGCCGGCCCGCTTGTAGCGTCCGTAGACGTAGCCGACGTTGGTCGGGTGGAAGCGCGCCCCGGACGACATGCAATGCGACACGAGCGCGCGCCGATGCCGATCGCTCCGGTTGGTGTCCGAGCCGTGAAAGGTGCGCCCGTGGTGGAAGACACCCCCTCCCGCCGGCACCTCGATGCGCGCAATCCCGGGGATGGCGCCGGCCCGTTCCGCGGCTTCACGCATCTCGGACTCGTAGTCGTCGGGGGCGTGGAACCGCGCCGCGGGCGGAGCGAGGCCCCAGCGGTGCGAACCCAACACGTACTCGACCGTCCCGCCCACCGCGCTGGTCGCGTCGAGGGCGATCCAGCAACTGCACATCTCGGGCGGAACCACCCACTGCTGGTAGCTGTCGTCCTGGTGAAAGGCGAGCGGGCGGGCCCCGGGCGGCTTCCACAGCACGTTGTCCTGGTTGATCCGCGCCCCCGGCCAACCGCGAAGCCGCGCGCACCACAGGCCAATCCGGGGATGGAGGACCGCGCGGGCGACGAACCGGTCCGACTTCCAGGCGTTGCAAATCTGGCGCGTCAAGTCGGCGGCGTCCCGGTCTTCCCGCCAGTTCCACTCGTCCGGGTAGAGGCCGGTCTCGAACTCCCCCCGAAAGAGCGGCTCGAAGCGCGCGGCGAGGCGTGCCGCCGCCGCGGGCTCGATGAGCCGCTCGACGACGAGGAAACCGTCGCGGCGAAAGCGGAAGATCTGGTCAGGATCCGGTTCGTCGACGAGAAACATCGCGGCCGTCGGACCCCCTCGTTCGGCATCGGCACCAGTCTATTGCCAATCGTCGCAGATGCGGGGCCTTCGCGGATGGCCGGGGACGGGGTCGGGGCGGGACCGCGCCGCGCGCATCCGGAGCGGCTCGTCGCGGCTAGAATGGACCGGAACAAGTGGGGACGCGGGTGCCGCGAGACGGGCCGGGGCGGGGTCAGCCGACCTGGAGGTCGATGGGGAGGGTGCCGATTGCCGGGTGACGCGTACGAGGCGCTGACCGACGAATCGCTCCCGCGACGGTTGGGCGCGGTGCCCCAGGTCGCCGGGCGTATCGGAGGCACGCCGGAGACGTGGGCGGTCCGCGAGGTGGGGGACGGGAATCTCAACCTCGTCTTCATCGTGACGGGAAGCGCGGGGGGCGTGGTCGTCAAGCAGGCCCTCCCCTACGTGCGTCTCGTCGGCGAGAGTTGGCCGCTTGCGCTCTACCGTGCGTTCTTCGAGCACCATGCGCTGGTTCGACAGGCGGCGCGCGACCCGGGATCGGTACCGGAAGTCTTCCACTTCGACGAGGCCCAGTCCCTCATCGCCATGGAATACCTCCACCCGCACGTCATCCTGCGCTACAAGATGATCGCGGGAGAGCGGGTGGAAGGGCTCGGGGACTTTCTCGGCACGCACTGCGCGCGCATGGCCTTCCGCGGCTCGGAGCTTCACATGGCGAGCGCCGAGAAGAAGGCGGACGTGGCCCTCTTTGCCGGCAATGTCGAGATCCCCGCGATCACCGAGGCGCTGGTGTTCACCGACCCCTACTACGCGGCGGAGATGAACCGCCACACCGAAGGACTCGACCCGGTCGTCACCGCCCTTCGCGAGGACGTCGCGCTCAAGGCCGAGGTGCAGAAGCTGTTCGTCAAGTTCGCCACGAACACCGAGACGATGCTGCACGGCGACCTCCACACGGGCTCCGTCATGTCGACGGCGACGGAGAGCCGGATCATCGACCCCGAGTTCGCCCAGTACGGCCCGATGGGGTTCGACATCGGCATGCTGACCGCAAACTACCTGATGGCGTACTTCAGCCAGCCGGCACACCGCGCGGAAGACGAGCTGCACGGCTACCAGGAATGGCTCCTTCGCGTCGTGATGGACACGTTTGGCGCCTTCGACGCCGAGTTCCGGCGGCTCTGGGCGAACGAGCGGACCGGCATGCTGTACCCCGCCCGCCTGTTCGAGGACCAGGGCCATTCCTCCGAGCTCGCCCGGGACGCGGTGCTCGCGGCCATCTGGCAGGACGCCCTCGGATTCTGCGGCATCGAGATGCACCGCCGCATCCTCGGACTCGCCCACAACGCCGACTTCGAATCGATCGAGGACCCGCGGGCGCGGGCGCCGCTCGAAGCACGAAGCCTGATGATGGGCCGGGCCGTCGTGCTCGACCGGGCCGGCATCGGGAATGCGGCGGCCCTCACCGCCATGGCGCGCCGCTTCGGCAAGGAGACATTCCCTTGAAGGTGGACGGCAGGCACTACCGCTCGCTCTGGTGGGACAACGACACGGGGGCGCTCCGGATCATCGACCAGCGCTGGCTGCCCCACGACTTCCGCATCGCGGAGCTCCGAACGATGGACGAGTGCGCCGTCGCCATCCGCGACATGTGGGTCCGCGGGGCCCCCCTCATCGGGGCCACCGCCGCCTACGCGGTCGCGATCCGGATGGCCGCCGACCCCTCCGACGAGGCGCTGTCTGCCGCCTGGAGGGTGCTCCACGCCACGCGTCCGACCGCGATCAACCTGCGATGGGCGCTCGACCGGTGCCGCGACACGCTCCGCCCCCTGCCGGCCGGGGCCCGGGCCGAGGCGGCCCTCGAACTCGCCCACGAGATCGCGGACGAGGACGTCGAGATCAACCGGCGGATCGGCGAGCACGGGCTCGCTCTCATCCGCGAGCTCGCCCCCCACAAGCGGGCGGACGAGCCGGTGCGCCTCCTTACCCACTGCAACGCGGGGTGGCTCGCGACCGTCGACTGGGGCACGGCCACGAGCCCCATGTTCCAGGCCCACGATGCGGGGGTCCCGCTCCACGTCTGGGTGGACGAGACCCGTCCCCGCAACCAGGGGGCCCTCACCGCGTGGGAGCTCCGGAGCCACGGGATCGCCCACTCCTACATCGTGGACAACGCGGGCGGTCACCTGATGCAGCACGGGCTCGTCGACATGGTGATCGTGGGGACGGACCGGACGACCCGGCGGGGAGACGTCTGCAACAAGATCGGGACGTATCTCAAGGCGCTCGCGGCGCGCGACAACGCGGTGCCGTTCTACGTCGCCCTCCCCTCGCCGACGATCGACTGGGCGGTGGAGGACGGACTTGCCGAGATCCCCATCGAGGAGCGCGCCCCGCGCGAGACCACCCACGTCCTGGGACGCACCCGAGGGGGCGGGATCGAGCACGTCCAGGTGGCGCCGGAGGGCACCGAGGGCGGGAACCCCGCATTCGACGTGACGCCGAACCACCTCGTGACCGGCCTCATCACCGATCGCGGGGTGTGCGACGCCAGCGCCGAGGGTCTCGCCGCCCTCTTCCCGGAGCGGGCGAGCCACGCCGGTTCGACTCCCTGAGGCGTCATCGTCCGTACGGCGGAGCGGGGTTTTCCGCCGGGCGCCTCGGGAGCCTGCGACGTTCCCCGCCGAGCCGACGCATCGCCTCGCCGGTACCTCGGACACGGCTACGGGGCGGCGCCGATCTCCGCGTAGAACGCCTCGAGCGCGGCGAGCACTTCGGCGGGCCGCTCCTCGGGCAGGAAGTGCCCGCAGTCGAGGCCGTGCCCGCGCACGTCCTCCGCCCGCTCGCGCCACGTCTGGAGGATGTCGAGCCGGCCGCCCGTCTGCCAGCCGGGCCGGTTCGGCATGTTCGTGGCCCAGAGCACGAGCACGGGACAGGCGAGCTTTCGCCCCCGGTCGGCGTCGTCGTGCTGAAGATCCAGTTCGATGGCCCGGTAGTCGGCGCAGGTCGATGCGACCGCGTCGTCGTTGCAGAAGCAGCGCTCGTACTCCGCGTACGCTTCCGGGGTGAGGGCGCCGGGAGTCGAACACCAGGTGTTCATCAGGAAGTCGAAGTAGATCTTGACGCTCCGGCCGATGATGGTCTCGGGGAGGGGATGCGGCTGGCGCATGAGGTTCCAGTGGAACCACGAGAACGCGAGCGAGGCATCCATGCCTTCGAACGCGGCCCGGGAGGACACCACGTCGAGGGAGACGAAGCTCGCGACCCGCTCGGGGTGGTCGAGGGCCATGCGGTGCCCGACCCGGGCGCCGCGGTCGTGCCCGACCACGTGCCAGCGCTCGTGCCCGAGCTTGTCCATCACCGCGACGATGTCGTTCGCGGTGGTGCGCTTGCAGTACATGGCGTGGTCGCCCGGAACGGGCTTCGGCTTGTCGCTGTCGCCGTAGCCGCGGAGGTCCGGCGCCACCACCGCGTGGCCGCGGGCAAGCTCCGGCCCGACCCGGTGCCACATGACGTGGGTCTGGGGATAGCCGTGAAGGAGGAGGACGGCGGGACCCGCCCCGGCCCCAGCCCCGCCCCCCGTCCCGCCATGGACCACGTTGAGCCCGATGCCGTTCGCCTCGATGCGGGTGGTGGTGAATCCTTCGAACACGGTCGATCTCCTCGTGTTGCATCCGGTGCTGAAGCCGGAGTGTGCGCCACCGGTCGCCCGGCCGCCATCGGCGAACCGGCGCGCCGACCGGGGGCGAGGGACCGGCGGGACCCGGACGGCGGCCCCGGCCCCGTGCGGCGGTGCCCCTCAGGGTTGCGCCCGCGGCCGTCCCGCTACCGTGCGGTCTCCGTCGCCGGACGGCCCGGGCGACGCGACCAGACTTCCATCGCGATCTCGAACGAGCGCACGCGCGCGTCGTGGTCGAAGATCTGGGCCGCAACCATCAGCTCGTCGACCCCGGTCCGCTCGACGAACGCCTCCATCTCGCGGAGCACGGTGGCCGGGGAGCCGACCGCCGAGCAGGCCCCCTGCTCGTCCAGCATCCGCCGTTCGAGCGGGGACAACCCCTCCTCGAACGCGTCGTCCGGCGGCGGCAGCGGGCGCGGCCGGCCCTGGCGGAGCCACAGGGTCGACTGCCGGGCCGATGTCCGGAGCCGGCGGGCCTCGTCGTCCGTGTCGGCCGCGAACACGTTGAAGCCCGCCATGCTGTACGGCTCCGAGAGCTGCTCGGACGGCCGGAACGTGCGCCGGTAGATGTCGAGGGCGGAGAGCAGGGCGCCCGGCGCAAAATGGGAGGCGAAGGCGTAGGGGAGACCGAGCATCGCGGCGAGCTGCGCCCCGTAGAGGCTCGACCCGAGGATCCAGATGGGGACGTTCTGGCCGCGCCCCGGAATGGCCTGGACGGGCTCGTCCTCGCGCGGCGCCCGGAAGTAGCCCTGGAGCTCGACGACGTCGCGCGGGAAGTCGTCGGGGTCGCCGTGCAGGTTCCGGCGAAGCGCGTATGCCGTACGCTGGTCGGTGCCGGGCGCGCGCCCGAGACCGAGGTCGATCCGCCCCGGAAAGAGCGCGTCGAGGGTGCCGAACTGCTCCGCGATGACGAGCGGCGCGTGGTTCGGCAGCATGATCCCGCCCGCGCCGACCCGGATCGTGGACGTCCCCCCTGCGATGTGACCGATGACGACGGCGGTCGCCGCGCTCGCGATGCCGGGGATGTTGTGGTGCTCGGCGACCCAGTACCGGCGGTATCCAAGCGCCTCCGCGCGGCGCGCGAGGTCGCGGGAGTTGCGCATCGAGAGCGCGGGGCTCCCGCCCTCGACGATGGGCGAGAGGTCGAGGACGGAGAGCGCGGTCACCGGGCGTGCATGGGGAAGATGGGGTCAGGGCCAGATTTCGGACCCGCGCGACAGACCGGATGGGCGCCGCCGCATCCGAAAACCCGCTCCGACCCCATCTTCCGCAGGCCCTCAACCTTCCGCGAGCCAGCGGACGAGCGCCTTCCCGGGCGCGCCCAGCTCGTCCAGCCGCGTGTAGTAATGGTCGCGCCAGCCGTCCTCGGGAAGCCCGGCGAACAGCATGAGGTTGAGGGGGTAGTCCCCGGAGTCGGTGCAGCGGCGGAAGTCGTCCCGGAAGAGGAAGATCCCCTTCCCGAGGGCGATCGCGATGCCGAGCTCGACCATGACCCCCTCGTCCGGCGGGGTCCCGTTGACGACCGCGAAGATCCCGTCCGCCTCGCGCACGTCCCTCGTGTCCGCCTGGGCCACCCGCCACGCCCACCCGGGCTCCCCCATGTCGATCTGGTTGTTCCGCGCGAAGGGCTCCCAGACCTCCGCCCCGAGCGCTTCGAGACGCTCCACGAGCTCCGGCAGCAGCCGCTCGCGCTGCTGGGCCGAGAAGCCGTAGGGATTGGCGAGATAGAGGGTCTTGCGGACCATGTCGAGTCGCTCCCTGTCGGATTGCGCTACGCCGGTCCGGCCTGCCGGGCTTCCATCGGCTCGGGGGCGGAGGAGTCCTCCTGATTGCGTACCACCCTCATCCGCACGGTTCACCGGGCGAGCATGGGGTTGGAGTGGCTTTTCCGGCGCGGTGGCGCGAGCCGGTCGAGAAATGGGGAAAACCCACTCTGACCCCATTTTCGAACACGGACGCGGCGAACGGGAGACCGGAGCCGTGCGCGCCGCCCGGCGGACGCTTCAGCGCGACACCTCCCGGCCCCGTGCCTTCTCGGCTTCGAAGGCGTCGCGGCGCGAGGCGAGCTCGGACGGCGGGATGCGGCTCACGTCGCAGAAATCGGCCTTCCAGCCCGGGTCCTCGCTCCACACGAGCGGCGACTGGACGGTGGTGCGCGCCGCCCGGGCCGATTCGAGGAGGTCGAGGGCAAGATCGAGGGTGATGCGCTGCGAGTCCACGTCGGAGGGGCGGCCCGCCGCGTTGCCGAGCGGGAAGTCGCTGAACACGAAGCGCGGCACGCCGCAGTGCTCGACGATGTCCCGGGCGCAGCCGAGCACCACCGTCGCGACGCCGTGCGCTTCGAGGTACCGGGCGGCCAGGCTCACGGACTGGTGACACACCGGTCAGTTGGCGACGAGGACGGCCGCGTCCGCCTCGTCGGCGTGCACCCGCCGCAGAAGGGCCGGGCAGTCCTGGTCGAGGGTCGTGCGCTGGCTCCGGTTCGTCGGGAGGCCGTGGAAGCGGGGCGCGATCCGGCCGATGCGCCCGGCCGCCGCCGCTTCGCGCAGGCGGTCGAGGGGGAACCAGGTCCCGGGGTCCTTCGCGGTGGTGTGGGTGCGGTCGTAGCTGACGTGCGAGATCCGGACGTCCGGCGCCGCGTCCGCATCGGCGGGGGCGGAATAGACCTCGAAGAACTTCGCTGCCCCGTTGTACGCGGCGCCCGGCCCCTGGTCGCCGAGCTCCGGCCGGTACGGCGCGGCGGTGGTGACGAGCGCGACGGTCGAATCGCCAAGCGGCTTCTCGAGCGGCGTGAACGGCACGTCGCGATGGTGCGCCCAACGGTACGGGTTGTCGTATCCGAGGGTGAGGTAGTAGGCGCGGGTGCGCTGCATGTAGGGGATCGGCGGGCCCGCTCCCTCCCCGCGCTCCGGGGTGTGGGCGGCGGCGGCGCTGGTCGCAGACGGATCGGAGCCGCCGGCGAGGAGATCAGCACACATGATTCTGCTCCGAACGGGAGTTCAGAGGGTCACCGGGCGCCTTCCTCGCGCCGACCCGAGATCGAGTCGCGCAAGCCCTCGAGCAGACCCTCGACCCGGGCCATTCGCTCGCGAAGCTCGACTTCGACGCGCCGCACGTCTCGCGAGAGGTTCCATACGAAGCCGGCGAGCCCCACGCCGACAATCGCGATTGCGATCAACTCGTTGCTGACGTCCATCCAAGCGCCTCCACATCCCTTCGGCCGGCTGCCTCCGGGGAGGCCTCCACCAAAATCGAGTATACAGCGACGGGAAGGACGGGGCGAGGAGAAAACCGGGGGAAGACCGGTGGACAGCGGAAGAGTGGGAAACGCGTCGACGGGCAGTACGGCGGCGGTCAACGGCGGGCTGGGTTACCCTCTCGAAGCAGCATTCCATGTGAATCGGGGAGGAACGGGAACCGATGGACCAATTCGATCTTTCCGGGCGGGTCGCGATCGTGACCGGGGGCAACGGCGGCATCGGTCTCGGCATGGCGCGCGGCCTCGCCCGGGCGGGGGCTGCCGTCGCGGTGGTCGGGCGGAACCGGGAGAAGTCCCGCGAGGCGGCCTCGAGCCTCGGTGAGCGCGCATTCTCGCTGGAGGCGGACGTGACCCGGACCTCCGAGGTCGAGGCGATGGTCGCCGAGGTGGCCGAACGGGCGGGCCGGATCGACATCCTCGTCAACAACGCGGGCATCAACGTCCGCAAGCGCCCCGAGGACCTGGCCGAGTCCGAGTGGCGCTCGGTGCTCGACACCAATCTGACGAGTGCATTCCTGTGCAGCAAGGCCTGCCACCCCCACATGCGGGCGGCGGGGGGCGGCAAGATTCTCAACAACGGTTCGATGATGTCGCTGTTCGGCGCCCCCTGGACGCCCGCCTACGCGTCGAGCAAGGGCGGAATCGTCCAGCTCACCAAGTCGCTCGCCACCGCCTGGGCGGAGGACCACATCCAGGTCAACTGCTTCCTTCCGGGCTGGATCGACACCGACCTCACCCGGCGCGCGCGCGAGCAGGTGCCGGAGCTGCACGAGCGCGTGCTCGCCCGCACCCCGGCCGGGCGCTGGGGCGAGATCGACGACTTCCAGGGCATCGCGGTGTTCCTCGCGAGCCGTGCGTCGGACTTCGTGACCGGGGCGGTGATCACGGTAGACGGCGGCTTCTCGGTGTCCGGCTGATGCCGCGCGAGTTCTCGTTCTGCCCGAAGTGCGGAGCGGAACTCGGCCGGCGCGCGATCCACGGCCTCGACCGGCTCGTCTGCCCGGACTGCTCGTTCGTCTTCTGGCAGAACCCCGCGGTCGGGGTGGCGGTGATCCTGGAGGACGGCGGCGGGCGGGTCCTCCTCGGGCGGCGCGCCCGCGGAGCGTACCGCGGCGCGTGGTGCATCCCCTGCGGCTACGTCGAGTACGACGAGG
>JAJDXW010000060.1 GCA_022823045.1 Gammaproteobacteria bacterium | reverse complement strand
GACCCGGGGCGGCGAAGCGGATGGCGGGCGCGCGGCGATTCGACGACAATGCGATGCGCGCCGGCACGAAGGCGGCCGGGAGCCCGGGCGGGCCACAGGAGGCGATCATGTCATGCGGACGTAAACACTCGCAGGGCGGTCTCGGGTTGCGGAGCCACCGATGGTTCGGAGCCAAGCTGTTCGTCCTCATCGTGGCGACGATCGTCGCCGCGTACGTGACCGCAAAGCTCCTGTAGCCGGGTGCGGACGTACAACGGCGCTACACGGTCGCACGCAGGCCAGGGCTGCACCCCCCCCACGGAGGCGAAGATGAAGGTCACGGTGCGCGTGGATGTCGATCGGGACGTCCGGGACGAGGCGGCGAGGCAGCTCGAGGCCCAGGGCCTCACGATCGATGACACGGTGCGCATCGTGCTCGAACAGGCGGCCGCCGGATGCGGACCGGACTTCGGGGCGCTGACTCCGAATCCGACCACCGTCGAAGCCATCGAGGCGGCGCGGCGGGGCGAGGTGGTCGAGCTCGGCACCCCGGCCGAGGCGATCGCCGAGCTCAACCGGGACGACTGAGCACCCGGACGGCCGAGAATCGAGGCGGCAGGGAAGCCGGCGCGTGCGGTCGGTCAGGCGCACGGCGCAGTTCCGGCGCGACTTCAAGCGCGTGAAGCGGGGCGCGCACCGCAGCCACCTGGACGAGACGCTGCTTGAGGCTCTCGAGCTGCTGGTCGCCGACGCGCCGCTTCCCTTCCGCTACGTCGACCATCCGATGAAGGGACGGTATGCGGACTGCCGCGACTGTCACCTGCGGCCCGACCTCGTGCTTGTCTACCGCAAGTGCGGGTCCGATGCGCTGGAGCTTGTCCGCATCGGTTCCCATGCGCAGCTCGGGCTGTGATCCCTGGACCGCTTCTCCGGTTCCCTTTCCGGGGGCGATCCCTTCGGGCCGGGCTCTCGTGCTTCGCACCGAGCCCCGGCAAGCCGGGTCTCGGCCCTTGCGGGCTTCGATCCCTATCGCGGGCACCCCGCCGGCCTCACGCCGATTCCCTGGCCGCGTAGGTGCGCGGTCGCCGCGGGTGCGGAGGCGACGGCCGGGGGCGGCCCGTCTCCCATGCGCAGTCCGTCTGCGCGGTCAGTCTCGACAGAACGCTGTATGGGAATCAACAATGAGTCCCATGACCAGAGCCCCTCGCAACCCCGACGCGACGCCCGGCCCCGCGCGAGCCACCTATCAGGATGTGCTCGACGCGCCCGCCCATCGCGTCGCCGAGATCGTGGAGGGGGTCCTCCACACGCATCCGCGGCCCGCGATGCCCCATGCACTGGCGAAGTCGGTGCTCGGGAGAAGAATCGGCAATCCCTACGATGACAAGATCGGCGGTCCCGGCGGGTGGTGGATCATCGACGAGCCGGAGCTCCATCTCGGCGAAGACATCCTGGTGCCGGACCTTGCCGGATGGCGCCGTGAGCGGATGCCGGACTTCCCCGAATCCGCGTACGTCACCCTTGCCCCGGACTGGGTGTGCGAGGTGCTGTCCTTCTCGACCCGCCGGCTCGACCTTCACGGCAAGCGCCCGATCTATGCCCGGGAAGGCGTCGCGCACCTGTGGCTCGTCGATCCGGCGGATCGCACCCTGGAAGCGTTCGGGCTCCGCGACGGCGAGTGGGTGTTGATCGCAAGCGCCAAGGACGACGATCCGATCTGCATCCGTCCCTTCGACGCGGTGACGTTCAGCCTCGGCGATCTCTGGTCCTGAACGGACAGTCGCCGCCCCGCGTGGGCGGGTACGCCCCGATGGCCTCATGCCGGTTCGCGGCGACGGTGCGAGGGCACGTCCGGTAGGGGCAGGAGGGCCGGTCACCGGCCCTTGCCGACCAGCCCGGCGTTCGCGCGGGGCGGCGGATCGTCGTCCCACATGAGCTCCCCGGGGAACACCATGCCCCCGACGCGGCTCCCATCGGCGAGCACGGCGCGGAAGAGGTTGGCCGCGCCCGAGGGAGACGCGCGCTGGCGGTGGCGCCCCAGCCGGACCACGCGGTTGCGGACGGTGGCCGCGGCGATGCCGCGCCCGGCGGCGAACGCCTCGAAGCAGGCCGGGGACACCACGTACGCCTCGCCCGCGATGTTGTGCAGCCAGGCGCCGGCGGCGTTGACCGGCACCGAGCCGTCGCGCAAGCCCGCCCGCACCCAGTTCACCCACTCCCAGCCCGCGCCCTCGCCGCCGATCACGGGCGGCAGTGTGCGCTCGGGAACGGGCGCGGGCTCGGCGGGCGCGGCCGGTGGTTGCGGGGCCTCCGGGGGGTCCGCCGCGGCTTCCTCCGCCGGCGGAGCGGGGGCGGACGCGGCCGGCCCGCGGTCGAGGGGGAGACCGATCCGGCGCTCCGCCTCCTCGGCGATCGCACGCAGCTCGCTCGGGCCGTCGCCGAAGTAGGCCGCGAGGGCGCGCAGCGCGGGGGGCTCCTGCCCGAGCCAGCCGAGGCCGGCCTCGCCCGCGAGCCGGGCGAGGAGGAGCGCACCGAACGGGCGCGGGGGCGGGACGCCCGCGGGCTCGGCGCTCTCGGGCACTTCGTCGGTGAGCGGGCGCCACCCGGGCGCCGCCGCCC
>JAJDXW010000164.1 GCA_022823045.1 Gammaproteobacteria bacterium | reverse complement strand
TGTCCGCGCCGGCGCCGTCCTTCGGCACCCACTGCCACGCGCCGGCGGGGCTCTTCGTCACTTCCCACTCGTAGCCGAACAGAGTGTCGAAGTAGCTGTTGTCCCACGTCACCGGCGTGGGGGTCCATGCGCCTTCGATGCCGCTCGTGATCGCATCGCCGCCCTTGCCGGTGCCGAAGCTGCTGCTCCAGCCAAGACCCTGCGCCTCGATGGGAGCGCCCTCCGGTTCGGGGCCGACGTGGGCCGGATCCCCGGCGCCGTGGGCCTTGCCGAAGGTGTGACCGCCGGCGACGAGGGCGACGGTCTCCTCGTCGTTCATCGCCATCCGGGCGAAGGTCTCGCGGATGTCGCGGCCCGAGGCGACCGGGTCGGGAGTGCCGTTGGGGCCTTCCGGGTTGACGTAGATGAGGCCCATCTGGACGGCGCCCAACGGGGTCTCGAGCTCCCGGTCCCCGGTGTAGCGCGCATCCCCGAGCCACTCGACCTCGGAGCCCCAGTAGATGTCCTCCTCGGGCTCCCAGACGTCCTCGCGCCCGCCGGCGAAACCGAAAGTCCTGAACCCCATCGACTCCAGGGCGCAGTTGCCGGCGAGGATCATGAGATCGGCCCACGAGATCCTCCTGCCGTACTTCCGCTTGACCGGCCAGAGCAGCATGCGCGCCTTGTCGAGGTTGCCGTTGTCCGGCCAGCTATTGAGCGGCGCGAAGCGCTGCGTGCCGGTGCGTGCGCCGCCCCGGCCGTCGCCGGTCCGGTAGGTTCCCGCGCTGTGCCATGCCATCCGGATGAAGAGGGGGCCATAGTGACCGTAGTCGGCCGGCCACCAGTCCTGCGATGCGGTCATCAGCTCGAAGAGGTCCTGCTTGACCGCGTCGAGGTCGAGGCTCCGGAACGCCTCGGCGTAGTCGAAGGCCTCGCCCATCGGATTGGACAGGGCGGAGTGCTGGTGCAGCACGTTGATCTTCACCTGGTTCGGCCACCAGTCCCGGTTCGACGTGCCGCCGCCCGCGGCATGTCCGCGAGTGCCGTGCATGACCGGACACCTGCTTTCGTTCATGACCCCCTCCTTCGCGTGTCCTGCAGTGGTTCGAGACGTTCCCGGAGACCGTGCCCCGGCGTCAGCCAGCCGGCCGACGGAGACGAGCGTAGACGTTGTACTCGTTCGTGTACATCGATTATTATCGTCTAAAGCAATCGTGAAGTACGAACGTTATCGGGACGACCCGCAATGAAGCGCCTGCCCACCATGAAGCAGCTCCAGTACCTGGTGGCGCTGGCCGAGACGCGGCACTTCGCCCGCGCCGCCGAGCGCTGCCACATCACCCAGTCGACCTTGAGCGCGGGGATCCGCGATCTCGAATCGGTGCTCGGAGCCGCGGTCGCGGAGCGTTCGAACCGGCACGTGCTGATGACCCGCACGGGAATCCGGATCGCCGAGCGGGCGAGGTCCCTGTTGCGGGACGCCGAAGAGGTCATGGAGCTCGCGAGGGCCGGCCGCGCTCCCATGACCGGGGAGATGCGCCTCGGGGTCATCCCGACGATCGGACCGTTCTACCTTCCGCGTGTCCTTCCGGCGCTGCGGGAGCGATTCCCGGAGCTCACGATTTACTTGCGGGAGGAGCAGACCGCCCCGCTGCTCGGCCGGCTGGAGAACGGCGAGCTCGACGCCGGGCTGATCGCGCTCCCCTGCGATACCGGGGGGCTCGCCACCGGCGTCATTTTCGAGGACGAGTTCCTGTTCGCATGCGACCGCAGCCACCCCCTCGCGGGCGCCGCCGAGGTGCCTCTGGAAGCGCTCGCCGGCGAACGCCTCCTGCTGCTGGAGGAAGGGCACTGCCTGCGCGGTCACGCCCTCGATGCCTGCGAGATGGGCGACACGCGGGCCCGCGCCCAGTTCGAGGCGAGCAGCCTGCATACCCTGGTGCAGATGGTCGCGGCGGGGATCGGCGTGACCCTCATCCCGCGGCTCGCGGTCGATGCCCGCATCGCCGAGGGAACGGACATCTCGCTCTCGCCGCTGGCGGCGCGGGCTTCCCGGCGGGTCGGGCTCGCCTGGCGCCGCACGTCGTCGAGAGCGGAGGAGTTCGGCATGCTGGCCGGCGCGCTGCGCGAGCTGGTGGATACGCCGTGATGCCTTCGGCTTCGTGCATCCGTTCGTCATGGCGCCGGGTCGCGGTACCGCGAGGCAGCCGGTGGACCCGGCGCCATTCTTCGTCGAACTCGATCGGGACCTCCCCGGGCAAGTACAGCCTCATCACGACGCCCACGGTCGGTCTGGCTCAACATTGCCTACCATGTCGAGGTCGACGGGCACTGCTACTCCGTCCCTCACACGCCGGCTCGCCGTGAGCCTCACTGCCACCACCTTGGAGTACCTGTGCCGCAGGCGGCGCGTCGTGAGCCACCCGCGGTCCGAACTCAAACGCCGTTATACGACCGCCGACGAGCACTTACCGGCTGCGTCCAGAGTCGCCAGCTCCGTCTCAATTCGGTCCCTCGCCGCTATCTGTCTACCGGCAGACGGGTACTCGTCGAGGATCGGGGTGCCCACCTACGGCAAGGATCGCGCTGGACGTCGGCGCCGAAACCGCACCCTCAGTGTTCCCGATTCAGAACTCTGCAACGCGGGCCCGAGGCGGAATCCGAATCGGGTCCACCTTCGCTGCTGGGTAGCCTTGACCGACACCCTCTGCCCGCTATCAGGGCCGGTAGCTTCGATCCTTCGGACGGCAAGCTTGGACGAACGCCTTGATGTCGGAGACGTAGTCCGTTCGGTGGATCGCCCGATGGCATGATGCGCACAGAACTGCGAAGTCCTTGCTGCGCACTGTTCGCGAGCCGCCTTCCTCGAGCTTGCTGAATGGCGTGAGGTCACTAGTGTCCCAACGTTGGAGCTTGGGGTCTTGATAACAGGTTGAAAGTATTATCGTTTCTGCCTCGCGGAGGAGTTTTCGACTTGAACCTTGCGAGCAGATCCCGCACGGTCAGCCCGTTCCCCTACCCGAAGGACGG
>JAJDXW010000212.1 GCA_022823045.1 Gammaproteobacteria bacterium | reverse complement strand
TCCCCCATGCCGATGAGGTCGATCGCGAGCGACCGCCCGAGCGACTCCGTATGGGGCATGATGTTCCGCCAGAGATAGGACGAGGTCGGGTTGCCGTGGAGGTAGACGATCGGGTCGCCGTCCCCCATCTCGACGTAGGCCATCCGCCGGCCCAGGACCTCGACGGTCTTCTTCGGGTGTTCGCGCGCGGACATCACGGATTCCTCCTCGGACGGATGGTTGTGGTCTTCGGCCGGTTAGCCGCCGGGATCAACGCCGTCCCCGGAACGCGGGCCGGCGCTTCTCGAGAAAGGCAGCCACCCCTTCGCGGCCGTCCGCCCCCCGCGCGTTGTCGGTGACCTCCCGCGCCTCGAGCTCCATCTGGGTCTCGAGTCCGTTGTCGAAGGTCGCGGTGAGGAGCCGCTTGACCGAGCCGTACGCCTCCGTCGGACCGTTCGCGAGGGTCCCGGCAATCTTCATCGTCTCGGCGGCGAGCGCGTCGTCGGCCACGACCCGGGTCACGAGACCCCAGTCGAGGGCTTCCCGGGCATCGATCCGCCGGTTCGTGAGCATGAGCTCCTGGGCCCGGCGCAGCCCGATGATGCGGGGCAGGAACCAGGTCGAGCTGCTGTCCGGGGACAGCCCGGCGGCGGTGAAGGCCATCGCGAACCCGGCCGACTCGCCCGCGATCACGTAGTCCGAGCACATCGCGAGGCCGAACCCCCCGCCCGCGGCGATGCCGTTGACGGCGGTGACGACGGGGGCGCGCATCCGGGCGAAGCGCGAGAACGTGCCGTGCAGCCAGATGGTCATCTCCTTGAGCACCGGGCCGAGCCGGTCGGCCTGGTCCGCGAACGACTTGAGGTCGCCCCCGGCGCAGAACATCCGGCCCGCCGCGTCGACGACGAGGACCCGGACCGCCGGATCCTCGTCGCAGCGGATGGAGACGTCCATCATCTCCTTGCACATGTCGATGTGGAGCGCGTTCCCCGCGTCGGGGCGGTTCAGGGTCATGCGGGCGATGCCGCCCTCGATCTCGAAGCTCACGTACCGGTAGTTCACGCTCTCGTCTCCTTCGTTGATTGCTTCCGGACCCGAGAAACAGGGTCGGGTCGATCCCCTCCGGCGGTGCCGCTGCCCGCCCGTTCAGGGCCGGCGAGCCTCCGGCTCCGCCCACAGAAGGTACATCCCGGCGAATGCCTCGGGGTGCGCGCGCTCGAACTCGGCGAGGCTCTCGAGCGAACGGAGGTGCAGGTCGCCGGGAAACGCCCGGCGGTAGCGGGCCCGCACCTCGCGGCTCGCTTCGAAGCCGAGGAGGCGAAGTCCCGCGGCCGCGAGCGCGCCCCCGACCTTCGGAATCGTGAAACGGCGCTCGTGGACGTGGAACACGAGGTCCCGGCAACTGCTCACGGTATAGAAGTCGGGGCTCCGGAGGAGACCCTCCAACCGCGTTTCGTCGCCGTCCACGACGTCCCGCCGGAACCGGCGGATCCCTTCCGGGGAGCCGTCCCGGCCGGCCGCTTCCGCGATCGCGCGCGCCGTCGTGAGGAGCTGCCGCGCGTGCTCGCTGTAGAGCCCGACGCGGATGGCGCCGCCCGGGCGAAGCACCCCGGAGAGCGCCCGGAGCCCGGCCTCCGGATCCGCCATGTGGTGCAGCACCCCGCTCGCGAGGATCGCGTCGAAGCGCTCGTCGAGCGAATCGACGTCGAGGAGATCGCCCTGCAGGAAGCGCACGTTCCCGATCCCGAGCCGGCGGGCCATGCGCGCGCCGTACGCGAGGCTGCGACGGCTGAGATCGAGGGACAGCACCGTGGCGGCGGGGTTCTGGCGAGCCGCGAGGAGCGGCTCGTAGCCGGTCCCGCCGCCCGCGACGAGCACCTTCTCGATGGGGCCGCGGTCGACCCGGTCCGGGTACGTCCGGGCAAGCGTCTCCGCGAGCCCGAGGTCGGGACCGGGGGGAAGCGAGAGCCAGCGCGGGTAGGGGCTCTCCTCGTACTGCGCCCGCACCGCGCGCGAGGTCGAGTCCCGGACCGCGGCGAGAGTCGGGAGCTCGCGGGCGATCCGGAGCTCTTCGCGCGGACCGTGCAGGGAATGGCCAAGGAACTCCGCCACCGGCGGCGGCCACCCTTCCGGGTCGACCGACGCGAGCCGGTCCGCGCCGGCGAGCGCGCTCGCCGGGCGATAGAGGGACACGAGCAGCAGGTCGGCGGCGAGCGCGTCCGGAACGATGGGGCCGCCCGCGGCGAGGGCCCGGTCGAGCCGGGCGGCGGGCGCGGCGAGAAGCGCTTCCTCCTCCGGGCTCGCGTACCACGCGTACTCGTTGTGGAAGCACTGAATCGCGAGGGCGGCGGCGATCCGCCCCTCGGACCCGGACGCCTGCGCGGCGGCTTCGGCCTCGCCCGCGGCCGTCCACTCCCGCAGGCGTGCGGCCCGTGCGGTGGCGAGCAGCCGCTCGAGCCGCGGGTCGAGGTTGACGACCTGGCGGAGATAGTCGAGAAGCAGACGGCCGCTCGCCGCGAGGAAGCGCGCCACCGCCGCGTCGTCGTCCGGGGGGGGAGCGTCGACCCGCAACTGCGCGGCGGCGGCGGGGCCGAGGTCCGGCCCCACCCCCGTCTCGACGAGCAGGCGCCGGACGTCGGGCGCCGCCTCGACGGGAAACACCACACTCAGCATGCGACGCAGCGCTTCCCGGACCTCCCCCGCCCAGCGCTCCCCGGGACCCGCCGTGCGGGCGAGGGCGGCCCGGTACTCCCCGAGGGCGCCCTCCCCGTCCCCCGACCGTTCCAGGGCCCGCCCGAGGTTCAGGCGGAGCTCCGGATCCTGCCCGTCCCGGTCGCACGCGGCCCGCAGGCTTACCGCCGCCTCCGCCGGCCGGCCGAGGCGAAGCAGGACGAGACCATGGTTGAACCAGTTGTCGGCCGGCCCGCGATCGAGGGCGAGGGCTCGGTCATGCGCACGGAAGGACTCTTCGAGATCGCCCTCGCGCTCGAGCACCGCCCCGAGGTTCGAGTGGAACACCGAGCTCTCGGGCCGGAGCGCGATCGCGCGCTCGAGCCGTGCGCGGGCCTTGGCGAGGTTCCCCGCTTCGAGGGCGGTCATCGCGTGCAGGTGCCAGGCATCGGGGTTGCGGGGCTCGCGCTTCAGCACCGCGCGGCCGGCCCGTTCGGCGCGGCCCGGATGGCCGGAACGAAGGTGCTCGGCGATCCGGGCGACGGAGGCAGCCTCGTTCCGGCGGCGCGCGGCGCGGCCCCCTCCCCCCGCCTCCCGGGCCGCGGACGCGGGACTACGGCGCTGCAAAGGGCGGCTCCATACCTTCGCCGAGCGGCACCTCGAACGCGTTGAGGGTCATGCAGACCAGGGTGTAGTAGCCGAGGGTCCCCACCAGCTCGACCGTGCCCGACTCGCCGAGCAGCTCGATGGCGGACGCATAGCGTTCTTCCCCGACCCGGCGGTTCTCGACCAGCTCCGTTGCGAATTCGTACACGAGCCGCTCATCGTCGCGATCGAAGGAAGGGGCTTCGCCACGCGCGAGCGCCTCCACCACCTCGCGCGAGACCCCGGCGCGGGTCGCCATGGGGCCGTGCGCCGCGAACTCGTACCCGGCCTTCCACGCCGCGCCGACCACGATGATCGCGAGCTCCTTCAAGCGCGGGTCGAGAGAGGAACGGTAGCGAACGAACGCCCCGAGCTCCTGTGCGCGGTCGGCGAAGCCGGGGCTCCGCAGCCAGGGTGCGAACGGCCCCGCGACCGGCCGTTCACGCGTGAGAAAGCCGGACGTTCCCCGAGGTCCGGCAAGCATGGCCTCGAGCACCCGCGTCTGCTCCGGATCGAGGTCGCGGGGAAGGAGCGGCCCGAGACGGCCCGGAAGGTCCGGCCCGGCGTCGGACTCCCTGGCGTCCGGCGGTTCGGGGCGGCTCATGTCGAGTCGTCCAGGCGATGGCGGCGGCGGTCGGCACCGGCCCGGATCCGGGCCGCCTCCCGCTCCGACTGGCGCGCGAGCACGGGGGGAGGCGCCCCGAGCTGGGCGAGGCCAGCGGTACCGAACGCCCACTCGCGGTAGGACTCGATGAGCCCGTCCCGGAGCAGGAACTGCGAGCATCCCGTGAACACCACGCGCCGGCCCTCGCTTCGCTTCATGGTCGAGGTGTAGCTGAAAGTGTAGCTCGCATATCCGGCGCGCCCGTCGCACACC
>JAJDXW010000292.1 GCA_022823045.1 Gammaproteobacteria bacterium | reverse complement strand
GCCCCCCCCCCCCCCCCCCCCCCCCCCCCCCCCCCCCCCCCCCCCCCCCCCCCCCCCCAGCGCATTGCCTGTCCTGGAGCCGATCTACCCAACCCTACTACCGGCCGTCCGCGCGTGTCAAGGCGGATTTTGGGGCTATGGAGTGCGCGGCGCGCGACCGCTGGATCGGCTCGGATGGGGCTGGGGGCGCTCGCCACGTGACTCCAAACGAACCGTCTCCGGAGGAACCAGCCCGGTTCCGCCGGGCGGTTTCTCGTGTGTGCGTCGGCACGCGCTCCGAATCGAGGCGGCCGATGTATCATCCGACGCTCGCGGCGACGGCATCGGGAACCGGGAGCCGGCTTCGGACCGGGGAGACGCGATGAGCGGTGGGAGACGTTCCCCGGCCGGGTGAATGGGTGGGCGATGCCTTGCCTGAAGTCCGCCCGCGGGACGGGACGTCGAGATGAGTCTCGAATCGTGCATTGCGTTCGTGACGGGTCGGCGATGGCTGACCATTCTGCTCTCCCTGCTGGTCATGCTCGCCCTCGCCGCCGGCTTGCGGCACCTCGTCGAGGTCGACGTCGACGTCCGTAACCACTTCAGCGCGGACGACCCGCACATCGTCGCCCTCGAACGGCTCGAGGACACCTACGCGCTCTCCGATACGGCGCTCGTCGCCATGGCGCCGAAGGAGGGCACCATCTTCACGCGCGAAGCGCTCGTCGCCCTCGAAGAGCTGACCGAGCAGCTCTGGCAGACGCCCTGGGTAACCCGCGTCGACTCCATCACGAACTACTCGCACAGCGAGGGCCGCGAGGACGAGCTGATTGTCGAGCCGCTTGTCGACGACGCGGGATCGTTGAGCGCCGACGACCTCGAACGGATCGAGAGAATCGCGCTCGGGGCCGAGGAGATCGCCGGGCGCTTCGTGTCCCGGGACGGCCGGGTCGCCGGGCTGGTGGTCAGTGTCGCGCTCCCCGAGGATCGGCAGCTCGGGAAACAGGAGGTTACCGACTTCCTCTCCGGCACCGCCGCCGAGGCGCGGGAGAAACGCCCGGCCTTCGAATACCACCTTACCGGCGAGATCGTCCTCAATCGCGCCATGCGTGACGCGATCAACGAGGAAACCGCCATCCTCGCTCCCATCGCGCTCGGGACGATGCTGCTCGTCGCCATCGTTCTGCTGCGCTCGGTATGGGGAACGCTCGCGATTCTCCTGATGATGATTGCGGTCATGCTCTCCGCGTTGGGATTCACGGGATGGACCGGCATGAAGCTGTTCGGGGAGAGCGCGGCGGCGCTCTTCGTCCTGATGGCGGTCACCGTCGCGCACTCCGTCCATGTCATCGAGGGAATGGCGGCGGGTCTGCGCCAGGGAATGGACCGCGGCCAGGCGGCCGCGCATTCCCTCGAGATCAACGCGTGGCCGGTGTTCCTTACCTCGCTCACGACCGCGATCGGTTTCTTGAGCCTCAACTTCGCGGAGATGCCGCCGTTCAAGGTCATGGGCAACATCGTCGCGTTCGGCGCTCTCTGCGCCTTCGTCTACTCGGTGACCCTTCTCCCCGCTTTCCTGTCGGTCGTCCCCCTGCGGGTCCGGCCGTTGCGCGAGGGAGAAATGAATCCCTTCGATCGTCTGGGCCGGTTCGTCGTCTACTGGCGCACGCCCCTGCTGTGCGGCTTCGCGGTTGTCACGGTCGTGCTCGTGGCCGGCATCTCGCGGATCGAGCTCAAGGAGAACTGGCTGGAGCTTCTGGACGAGAGCTACGAGTTCCGGCGGTCCACGGACTTCATCAGCGAGAACTTCACCGGGGTCGAGACGTACGAGTACTCGCTCGACTCCGGGCGGGAGGGCGGCGTCACGGACATCGGATTCCTGCGCCAGGTCGATGCCTTTGCCGAGTGGTACCGGGCGCAGCCGGAGGTGGCCCACGTCTTCGGCGTTTCCGACATCATGAAGCGCCTGAACCGGAACCTGCACGGCGACGATCCGGATTACCACGTGCTTCCGGACGACTCCGACCTCGCCGCGCAGTACCTGCTGCTCTACGAGTTCTCTCTTCCGGTCGGCCGCGACCTGAACAATCTCATCGACGTCGACCGGGCGGCAACGCGGGTGACGGTCGTGCTGAAGAGCCTCTCCACCCGCGAGAAGATCGAGCTCGACGAGCGCGCGCAAGCCTGGTTCCGCGAGAACGCTCCCGGCCTGGAAACGGGGGCCACGGGGGTTGCGGTCGTCGGGGCTCGATCGATCCAGAGGAACATCGAAGGCATGTTGCTCGGCACCATCGTGGCGATGGCCATCGTGTCCCTGCTCCTGCTCCTCATCTTCAGGAGCGTGCGTCTCGGCCTGATCAGCCTGGTGCCCAACTTCGCCCCGGCCGCCATGGCGATGGGCCTGTGGGGATACGTGGTGGGAGAAGTGGGGGTCGCGGCGTCGGTCGTCACCGCCATCGCGTTCGGCATCATCGTGGACGACACGATCCACTTCATGACCAAGTACGTTCGCGCGAGGAAGAGCGGAAAGCTGCCGTCGGAGTCGGTGCAGTCCGCCTTTCACTTCGTGGGCAAGGCCCTGTTGGCGACCACCATCGTGTTCGCGCTGGGATTCATGGTGTTCGGAGCGTCGGGGATGACGACCAACCAGGCGCTCGGCCTGCTCGTGGGAATAACCGTCATCGTCGCCCTGGTGGCGGACTTCCTGTTCCTCCCGCCCTTGCTGATGGCGCTCGACGGGACCAGGGAAACGACCGAGGAGATCCGAGCCCGCCTCCGGCGCGCGTAGCGATCGGACCCGCGCGGTTCGATGCCATGGCCCTGGCCGCGGCGAGAGTCGTGCTAGCATGCACGAAGAGGTTCCGGGGAAGGGGAAGGAGATGACGCGGTCCCGTCGCTTCCCGTGCACCGCCGGTGATTTCCCGCTCTCCCCGCTCCGTTGTGATGGCCACCGACAGGAGCAGACGGTGACTCGTTCCTCCCTCTCCCGCCCGATGCTCGCGCTGCACGGGATCCTTCTCGCCGCTCTTGTCTGGGCGGCCGGGCCGTCGACCGGCCACGCGGAAAGCGCCGAGGAAGCCGGGCTCAGGATCGCGACCGAAGCCCGCGAACGCCAGAAGGGCTTCGGCAACTTCACCGCAAGCCTGGCGATGATCCTGCGCAACAAGCGGGGACAGGAGAGCCGGCGCGAGATCCGCCTGAAGGTCATCGAGATCGAGGACGACGGCGATCGAACCATGTTCGTGTTCGACCGCCCGCGCGACGTCAAGGGCACCGCGTTTCTCGTCCACGCCCACAAGACCGAGGCGGACGACCAGTGGCTCTATCTTCCCGCCCTGAAACGGGTCAAGCGCATCAGTTCGTCCAAGCAGTCCGGCTCCTTCATGGGCAGCGAGTTCTCCTACGAGGACATGGGCGCCTCCGAGGTGGAGAAGTACACCCACCGGTTCCTGCGCAACGAGCCCTGCGGCGAGCTGGAGTGCACCGTTTCCGAGCGCACCCCGGTCGGCCGGGATTCGGGGTACTCCCGGCAACTGGTCTGGCTCGATCGCGATGAGCTTCGCACCATGCAGATCCAGTACTTCGACCGCAGGGACGCGCATCTCAAGACGATGGTCGTCGAGGACTACGAGAAGTACCTCGAGCGCGTCTGGCGGGGCAGCAAGCTGACGATGACGAACCATCTCACGGGAAAGAGCACCGTGCTGCTCTGGTCGGACTACGAGTTCGGGACCGACCTCGACGCCGGCGACTTCACCAAGACGGCGCTCAGGCGGCAGCGGTAGCGTCCGTCGGCGCACCGCTGCGGCGGGCGATTTCGGGCGGGACCCCGCGAGGCTGCATTCGGGCCGCCACCCGCCGGTGCTCCGGGTCGTCCGCGTCGAGGCGGGCGGTCCGGCGATGCTCGCAGGCCGCGAAACATCCGCCGGGTCCGCGCGACGGCAAGCCGAGTGCCTGGCCGTTTACTTCCGGCCCGCCAACTGCCCGGCGGACAGCTCGCGCTTCTGCGCGGCGATGCGGAACTTGAGCTTTCTGCTCGGCTTCATCGACGGGAACGGACTGAACCGGAGATCATGGTTCGCGGGGGACACCTCGAGGGTGAAGTAGCGCGCGATCATCAGGAGGTTGACGGCCAGTTGCAGATCCATCCACCGTGAGCCGAGACACCGGTGCGTGCCCAGCCCGTACGGCGCGTATCCGGGACCGAGGTGCTCGCTGCGGGGAGGCCGATAGCGGTCGATATCGAACGAGAAGGGGTCCGGAAAGACGTCGTCCATGAAATGCGTGGCCGTCTGCGCTATGTAGACCCGCTTCCCCACCGGTATCTCGTAGCCCTCGACGACAAACGAGTTCATCACGTCTCGCATGGACATCGGGACGATCGGATACATCCGGAGGCACTCCGTGACGAAGCGCTGAGTGACGTCGATGTTGGACGGGCTGAAGTCCTCGGCCTCCGGATCGCCGTCCTCGAACAGGACGTCGGCCTCGCTCCGGATCCGCTCGTGGAGCGCGGGCCGCGACGCCATCGCGTAGACCGAGAAGCTCAGCGCATCGCCCAGGTACACGCTCGCGATCAGCGCGGCCGAGAGGGCGAAGCGCAGGTTCGACTCCGGCACCAACTGCGGGTCGCTCGCGTGCAGGCTCAGCAGGTCATCGGCAAGGTTCCGCGGGCATCCGGCCCTCTGCGCGGGTGTATGCACGCTCTGGACCCTTTCGAGCAACGCGTCGACCGCCTTCGCCCGGCGTTTCATTCCGGGAGTGTTCAGCATGAACTTGGGGAGAACCTTCGCGATATGGGTGTTCAGCGCCCGTTCCTTGTAGGCCATGAGATCGTCGATGATGTCCTGCGTATCGACGCTCACGGAAAGAGGAGAGATCTGCGCGTTGATCATTCGCCGGCATGTGCGGGTGGCCGGGAGGGTCTCGCCAACCGTCCAGCTCGCCATGAATTCGCGGGCTTGGGCGTAGACCTGGTCCAACCGGCCTTCCAGTCTCCCCCGCGAGTACGCGGGCGACATGGCCCGGCGGAGTCGGAAATGATCCGCGCCGTCCAGGGAAGGCAATACTCCGGACGCGCCGTAGATCTTCTCGAAGTCGGCAAAGTAGTCCCTGGATCTCAGGTGCAGCCGACCGTTGCGATGCACCCACCGGTTGGTCCGGGCCCCCGCCAGGAAGAGCATGGGCGGCCTGAACGGCGGACGGAGCTCGAACACCGGGCCATATTGCTCTGCAAGGTCCGCAAAGAGCGCGGGAAGGTTGCCGGTACGCAGGTGGGGACTCCGCAGCAGCCGATGCAGCGCGACGCGCGGAATCTGCTTGGACAGGGCGGACCGTCGAAGCAACGGGCTGGCGATGTTGTGTTCGACCGCGTCGGCCATGGAACGTCCGATCTGGTCCAGATTGCAAATGAACTTGATGCGCTCTTCCATCTCTTCGTCAAGCTCGTAGATGAAGCGAAAGACGTCGCACGTATGCACGAGGCAGATGACGATGAGCTCTCTCGGGTCGGGGATCGCGTCGGTGAAGAGAACCTCACTGATACGCGCCTTGATGAACTGACCCGCCGTGCCTTCCCCCGAATAGCCGTAGAGATCCGCGTACCGCCGGTTGCGAGCCAGCGTCCAGTAGTCGCCGTCGTGGTGTTCCAGGATCTCCAGCTCGACCAGGTGGTCAAGAGTCCGATCGATGATCGACTCCGCATGGAGCGCGAGCCGCTCAATCCAGTATCGGGTGCTCCGTTGAACCGGTTCGTCCGCGATGTCCTTCAGAATCGGATCCAGGGCCGGGTCGCCCGTTTCCGTCCGGTCCACCACGGTCAACGATTCCATGTCCGTGTCGACGCGCGACTGGAGGGAGAGCTCCGCGAGCACCGCGCCGATGACGGCGCAGTTCAAATCCCAGCCGGGTACCTGGTGAAAGTAACCGGTCTGCTCGTTGAGGAGCACCAGGACAAGCTCTTCGGGCAGACTCAGCGGCTGGGCCGTCACGGCGGCATCCGCCATGGCGCCGGCTTCCCTGACTCCGAGCCCGCCACGCGGCACGGAACGGGCACCTCTCGACATCGTGGATGGAGTCGCGCTCATGGGCGGCCAGGCACACGCCGGCCGGGACCCGCTCCCGGCCACGACCACCTGGTGGGCCCGTGCGCGGAGTCGTCCGGTTCGATGACCTCACCCCCTGGGGCGATGCGGCGCAAGTACGGCGGCACACCCGCCTCCTCTCGCCAAGCGAGAGCGAACTCTACTCCGACTTGCGCGCCGCGTCACGTCACGTCATTCAGCAGCTTTGGCGCCTTTCTTCGCGAGATTGATGACCGCCGGCGCGCGGCAGGCGCCGCCGCGTCCCGGACTCGGACCTCACCGCCCGGACAGAACCGTTCGCAATAGCGCCGGTACTTGCCGATCGAAGCAGATCTAGCCCGGAAAATTCACCGATGTTCGTCGCGAGGGCGCCAAGATGCTTGTGGTAGTGGGCCGCACGGACCGAAAGACGCTGAAGGCGTAGCTGACACTACGTCGAAGCGGCTTTCGGGAGTACGGCCCGCTAACGCAAGCAGATTGGTGTCCGCAGCAGGACATCGGTGAATTTTCCGGGCCAGAGCCGGACGCGCAGTTCCGGTTCAGGGGAGGGCCTGTTCCAGCACCCTCGCCACATGCCACGCCGGCCGGCCCGTTCCATCGGCGATCTGGTGCCGGCAGCTCGTCCCACCCGCGACGATCAGGGTGTCCCGATCCGCCGCCCGCACCGCCGGCAGGAGGTTCAGCTCTGCCATCGCCATCGACGTCTCGTAGTTCGCGGCCTCGTACCCGAACGCGCCCGCCATCCCGCAGCAGCTCGACTCGATGACCCCGACCTCAAGCTCGGGCACCAGCCGGAGCGTGCGTTCGAGCGCCGGCATGATCCCGAACGCCTTATGGTGGCAATGGCCGTGCAGGAGCGCGCGCCGGCCGGCGAGCGG
>JAJDXW010000247.1 GCA_022823045.1 Gammaproteobacteria bacterium | reverse complement strand
GGGCGGTCGATCAGCCGGCAGGTCAGGATCTCCTTCTCGCCGGGGCGGCCTTCCCGGCGGAAGAAGCCGCCGGGGATGCGCCCGGCGGCATAGGTCTTTTCCTGGTAGTCCACGGTAAGAGGAAAGAAGTCGCGGTCGGAGTGGCCGGACCGGTCCGCCACCACGGTGGCGAGCACCACCGTATCGCCAAGCGAAGCCATCACCGCCCCCGATGCCTGCCGGGCGATCTCGCCGGTCTCGAGAGTCAGGGTGTGGTCGCCGTACTGGATGCTCTTCTTGATCGGTGACGGTGAGGGCATTTACGAGATTCCTGATGGCAAATGGGAAGACGACCCTCGGAATCGAAACCGGGGGCCGAACGTGGATCTACCGGCACATGCAGTCAGCGACGAAGGCCGAGGTCGCCGATCAGGGAACGGTACCTTCCGTGATCCACCCGGCGCAGGTAATCGAGCAGCCGGCGGCGCTTGCTGACCAGCCGAAGGAGGCCCTGGCGGGAGTGACGGTCGTGAATGTGGGTCTTGAAGTGATCGGTCAGATACTGGATGCGGGCCGTCAGGAGCGCGACCTGTACTTCGGGCGATCCGGTATCGTCCGGAGCGCGCCGAAACCTGGATACGATATCTGCTTTCTGCTCAACGCTCAGCGTCATCGATTCAACCTGCTGGAGCTGGGGCGCGCGTATTCTACCCGCGCCGCTCGTCCTGCAACAAGGCGGCGGCCTCCCTTCGGCGAGTCACCGGCCTCCACCCCCCCCGATCAGGCGGCGCGGAGCGATGCGCCCGTCGTCGAGCACCTCTCCAACCCCCATGAACCGCTCGTCCTCGGCCTGCAGGCGCACCCAGCCGGCGGTCGGGGCGCGCGGCACCCGCACGGGCTGGCCCCGGCGCAGGTACCACGCCGTGTCGCGGGAGAGCGAGACGGCCGGCCAGTCGGAGAGCACCGCTTCCATCGGAGTCAGGAACCGGTCGAGCGACCCGGACCTCGCGGCCTCCTGCAAGGTTTCGAGAGGAACCATCTCCTCCTCCCCGAACGGCCCGCTTCCCACCCGCCGCAGCTCGTCGACGTGCGCGGTGGTCCCGAGCGCTTCTCCGATGTCTTCGCTCAGGGTCCGGATGTACGTTCCCTTCGAGCAGTCGATGTCGAGATCGATCCGCTCCTGGTCCCAGTTCCGGCACACGAGCCGGTGGATCACGACCTCCCGAGGCTCGCGCTCCACCGTGATGCCCTGGTGGGCGAGCTTGTAGAGCCGTTGCCCCTGGTGCTTGAGGGCGGAGTGCATCGGAGGGATCTGTTCGATCGGGCCACGAAAGCGCTCGAGGGCGGCCTCGACCGCCCGATCCGAGAGAGGGGGAACCGGGCGCCGGTCCACCACCGCCCCTTCTGCGTCTCCGGTTGCGGTCCGCACCCCGAGCCGGATGCCGGCCCGATAGCGCTTGTCGGCGTTCAGCAGGAAGCCGGAGAGCTTCGTGGCTTCTCCGAGACAGATGGGAAGGAGGCCGGACGCCAGCCGATCGAGGCTCCCGGTGTGGCCTGCCTTGCGCGCCACGAAGAGGCGCTTGACCATCTGAAGCACCTGGTTGGAGCCAAGTTCCCGGGGCTTGTCGAGAAGCACCACTCCATGCACGTCGCGGCCGCCGCGCCTGCTACGGCCCATCCGGGCCCTCCGGCTCCTGACCGGCGAGCAACCGTTCGATACGCGCGGCGGTCTCGGGCGACCGATCGTGCTCGAATCGGAGCTCCAAGCTCGCGGGACTTGCCGAGCGGGACGGCGCCGTCCACGTTCGGCCATCGCGGTTACTCCGTCCCATCGACACCCTCCGGTCCCGCGAGCAGGCGTTCGATGCGGGCAGCGGTCTCGGGCGATCGATCATGCTCGAATCGGAGCTCCGGGACACTGCGGATCCGGAGCCGGGCGGCGAGCCGCGTGCGCAGGTACCGGGCCGCGCGGCGCAACGCAAGGAGCGTCTCCTCGTGGTCCTCTCCCGGGGACATCTGCACGTGTACCCGCGCCGAGGCGAGGTCCCGCGCGACCTCGACGTCCGATACGGTCACCGAGGCGAATCGGGGATCGGCGCTCTCCCACTGCAGCAGCCCGGCAAGGTCCCGGCGGATCTGGCGTTCGATCCGGGCGGCCCGATCGAACTCTCGCGGCATCAGACCGAGCGCTCCAACTCGACCCGTCTGAACACCTCGATCTTGTCACCATCGCGCACGTCGTCGTAGCTGCGCACGCCGATGCCGCACTCGGTGCCGGAAACGACCTCCGTCACGTCCTCCTTGAAGCGGCGCAGCGATTCGAGCTCGCCCTCGAAGATGACGACCTCGTCGCGAAGCACGCGAATCGGAAGGCTCCGACGCACCGTGCCCTCGACGACCAGGCAGCCCGCGATGGCCCCGAACCGCCGGACCCGGAACACTTCCCGCACCTCCGCGAGCCCCACGATTTCCTCCCGGACCTCGGGGGCGAGCATCCCGCTCAATGCGTTCCTGACCATGTCGAGCACGTCGTAGATCACGCTGAAGTAGCGAATCGCGATCCCTTCGCGATCGATCAGCCGGCGCGCCGCGGTGTCGGCCCGGGTGTTGAAGCCGATGATGATCGCCCCGGACGCGAGGGCGAGGTTGACGTCGGTCTCGCGGATCCCGCCGATCCCGGCCGAGACCATGTTGACCCGAACCTCGTCCGTCGACAGCTTGTGGAGCGCGTCGGAAAGGGCTTCCGCCGAGCCCTGGACATCGGCCTTGAGCACGACGTTGAGGGCCTGCGCCTCGTCCTTCCCCATCTGGTTGAAGACGTTTTCGAGCTTTGCGGCCTGCTGCCGCGCGATGCGCTGCTCGCGGGTGCGGGTGTGGCGGAGCGACGCGATTTCGCGCGCCTTGCGCTCGCTCGGGACCACCACCGCCTCGTCGCCCGCTTCCGGAGGCGCGGAGAGCCCGAGGATCTCGACCGGAAGGGAGGGCCCGGCCCGTTCGATCTCGCGGCCGCGTTCGTCGACGAGCCCCCGCACCTTTCCGAACTCGCTGCCGGCGAGGAGGATGTCGCCTCGCCGCAGGGTCCCCCCCTGGACGAGCACGGTAGCCACCGGACCCCGGCCCCGATCGAGCCGCGACTCGATGACTGTTCCGCGAGCGGGGCCGTCCACCGGCGCCCGGAGCTCGAGCAGCTCGGCCTGGAGGAGGACCGCGTCGAGCAGCTCGTCGATGTGATCGCCGGTAAGGGCGGAGACGTTGACGAAGATGGTGTCTCCGCCCCACGCTTCGGGGACGAGGTCCTTTCCGGCGAGCTCCTGCATCACCCGTTCCGGCTGCGCGTCCTCGCGGTCGACCTTGTTGACCGCGACCACGATCGGTACTCCCGCCGCCTTCGAATGCTGGATCGCCTCGTCGGTCTGCGGCATCACGCCGTCGTCCGCCGCCACGACCAGGATCACGATGTCGGTCACCCGCGACCCGCGCGCCCGCATCGCGGTGAAGGCGGCGTGACCCGGAGTGTCGAGGAAGGTCACCGCCCCGCGCCCGGTCTCGACGTGGTAGGCGCCGATGTGCTGGGTGATGCCGCCCGCCTCTCCCGCCGCCACGTCCGTGCTGCGGATCCGGTCGAGCAGGGAGGTCTTGCCGTGGTCGACGTGACCCATGACGGTTACTACCGGCGCGCGGGCGGCGTGCTCGCCGTCCTCGGTCTGGGCGGCGGCAATGACCTCCTCCTCCAGCGCGTTCTGGTTGATCGGCCGGGCGATGTGTCCCATCTCCTCCACCACGAGGGTCGCGGTTTCCTGGTCGAGGGTCTGGTTGATGGTCATCATCGATCCAAGGTTCATCAGGGTCTTGAGAACCTCCGCGGCCTTGATGGACATCGCGTGGGCGAGATCGCCCACGGTGATCGTCTCGGGGACGCTGACCTCCCGCACCACCGGCCCGGTCGGGCGCTCGAAGATGTGCTGGGTCTGGGTGGTGACGGTCCGGCGGAGCTGGCGCCGCGGGCGCGACCGGCGCCGTCCGCTCCGGTCGGAACGCACGTGGAGCTCGCCGCGGTCCTTGCGACGATCGCGATCTTCGCGTCCCTTGCGGTCACCCTTGCGAGGATCGCTCCGGCCGGGTTCGCGGCCCGGGGCGCGGGCGGCGTCCTTGCGGGCGGGCCTCGGGCCCGCGTCGGACGCGGGCGGAACCGCCTCGGCCGCCACGGGCTCGGTGGCGGGCGCCGCCTCGGCCTCGGTGGCTGCCGGCTCGACGGCCTCCTCGGGTGCGGGCGCCCGGGTCGCCTCGGCAGCCGCCGCCGCGGCCTCCGCCTCCGCCCGGGCCGCTTCCTCGCGGGCCCTCGCCTCGGCCAG
>JAJDXW010000049.1 GCA_022823045.1 Gammaproteobacteria bacterium | reverse complement strand
AGGCGCGCGCCGGGCCGTCACCGCCCGAATCAAACGGGCCGGGCAGTCGGCCGCGCGGGCGTCAGAGGAGGCCCATGCTGGTCATGAAGGCGATGTGGCTGTCGTAGACCCGCTTCGCGAGCTCGCTCTTCTCGGACCACTCGAGCCAGACCTCCTGGGCGACCGCCCGGAGCTCGCGGCGCTCCGCGCTGCCCCAGTTGATGAGGGTCGAGGGGTCGCGCTTCGCGACGAACGAGCGGTCGAGGACCGCGTTCAGCCCCAGGCTGTCGCGGTTCGCCTCGCGCGCCGCGATCTCGAGGATCGCCTTGAGATCGTCCGGAAGCGAGTTCCAGATTTCGAGGTTGATCGAGAGGTCGGCCATCGGCATGGAGTGGATGCCGGGATAGATCGCGTACGGGGCGATCTTTCCGTAGCCGAGCTCGTCGTTCATGCCGAGGGTGCCCCAGTCGGTCGCCTCGATCTTGCCGCGCTCGAGAGCGGTGTAGACCTCGGTGCCGGGCAGGGTGGAGACGCCCACCTCGAGCCGGCGGAAGATCGCCGCCCCCATGCCCTCGGGCGCCCGCATCTTGATGCCCTTGAAGTCCGCGATGCTGCGAAGCGGCTCCTTGGAGGGGATCGACTCCGCCCCCCACATGACCGGGCCGAGGTAGTAGAGCCCGTACTTGGCGTAGATCTCGCGCGCGATCTCGGCCCCGCCGCCGTGCTAGAACCACATCTCCTGCTGGTACGGGTTCTCGTAGCCGGCATTGATGTCGGCGAGGAGCGCGAACGCGGCGTCCTTCCCGACGAAGTAGCCGGTGCCGCCGTTCATGCCGTCGATGATCTTGACCTTGACCGCGTCGAGCATCTCACCCGGCGGGACCACCGCCCCGACCGAGAGGGCCTCGATCTCGATCCGGCCGCCCGACATCGCGCCGACGTTGGCCGCGAAGCGCTCGAACGCCTTCTGGTTCGTGGTTCCGGCCTGCCAGAAGGACTGGAACTTCCAGTTGTAGTCGGCGGCTCCGGCGATGCCGGAGAGCGCGAAGAGGGCCATGAGCCCGACGAGAGCGGCGGAAAGCCGTCGAAAACCCCATGCCAGCATGGTCGTGTCTCCCAGTTTGGTGTGCGGTGTGCGGTAGGTTGCGTTGTTCGTGGCCGGGCCGGCGCGCCGGCGCCTCGGGGCGCGATGCTCGGCGCGGATGGTCTCAGCCAGGTTCGGAGTCTACACGCATCGAGCGGCCGCGGACGGAGACGGCAGTCGACGAAGGAACGCCCGGACGACCGGTGAGGGTCGCGCCGGCGAGGGTCACGGTGGAGTCGTATCGCCTGCTCGCTCAAGGAAACCGTCGGTTTCCAGCTCGTCCACGAGCCGGTTGAGCTTCAGCGGATCGATCCCCGGCAGAATCCCGCGACGGTCCGATACAACTTCGAATGTCCTATGCTGTGCCTCCGGGCGGCCGACCGGCACGGCAGTGGAGCTCGACGAGCGATCGGAGGGCGGGCGATGAGACTTCATGATTCCGAGATCGAACGGTTCCGGGAAGACGGCTTCCTGATCCTGCCCGAGCGGTTCTCGGCGGAGGAGGTGGAGGTCCTCAAGGCGGAGCTGCCCCGGCTCTTCGCCGAGCGGCGCCCCGAGAACTTCCGCGAGAAGGAGAGCGACGCGGTCCGGACCGCGATGGGCCTCCACCTTCGAAGCGAGGTCTACGCGCGGGTCGTGCGCGACCCCCGGCTCGTCGAGCCGGCGCGCCAGATCCTCGGGGACGCGCTCTACGTCCAGCAGGTCAAGGTGAATGCCAAGGCCGCGTTCTCGGGGGACGTGTGGCAGTGGCACTACGACTTCGCCACCCACCACGCCGAGGACGGGGTGCCAGAGCCGCTCGCCCTGAACCTCCACATCCTGCTCGACGAGGTGAACGAGTTCAACGGCCCCCTCGTCTTCATCCGCGGCTCCCACCGGCGCGGACCCGCCCCCGCGACCCTCGACACGGTGACCACCAGCTACCCCCTCTGGGTGGTGGACGACGACACGGTCGCGGGGCTCATCGCCGAGGGCGGGCTCGTCTCCGCCAAGGGTCCGCCCGGCACAATGCTCATCTTCGGCGACACCCTCGTCCACAGCTCCTCGCTCAACATGTCGCCCTGGCCGCGCACCATCTTCTCGCTCATCCTGAACCCGGTCTCGAACGCCCTCACCCGCCACCAACGCCCGGACCATCAGCACCACCGGAACCTGACCCCGGTCTCGCCCCTCCCCGGCGACGCCCTGATCGCGGCCGCCGGCCCGCTCGGGGCCGCTGCCGTGCCGGAAGGCACGGACTCGTGAACCGGATCGTCTTCGACGAGAACCTCGCCTGGCTCGAGCGCGCCCCCCGGGAAGCCTTCTCCCTCGTCTACATCGACCCGCCGTTCAACACCGGCCGGCGCCAGGCCCGGACCCGGCTTCGCACGGTGGCCGACCGGGACGGCGACCGGGTGGGATTCCAGGGCCGGCGCTATCGAACCGAGCGCCTCGGGGAGACGGGGTTCGACGACCGTTTCGACGACTACGTCGGATTCCTCCGGGACCGCATCGAGGCGGCCCGCCCGACCTTGACCCCCGACGCGAGCCTCTTCCTCCACGTCGACTTCCGCGAGGTCCACTACTGCAAGGTGATGCTGGACGAGGTCTTCGGGCGCGAGTCGTTCATGAACGAGATCATCTGGGCCTACGACTACGGGGCGAGGTCGAAGCGCCGCTGGTCCCCCAAGCACGACAACCTCCTGTGGTACGTGAACGACCCCGCTCGCTACACCTTCAATTTCGATGAGATCGACCGGATCCCCTACCTGGCGCCGGGCCTCGTCGGGCCGGAGAAGGCGGCGCGGGGGAAGACCCCGACCGACGTCTGGTGGCACACCATCGTGAGCCCGACGGGGCGGGAGAAGACCGGCTACGCGACCCAGAAGCCGCTCGGGATCCTGGAGCGCATCGTCAGGGTGCACTCGAATCCGGGTGACCGAGTGCTCGACTTCTTCGCCGGCTCGGGCTCGTTCGGGGAGGCGGCCGCGCGACACGACCGCGGCTTCGTCCTCGTCGATAACAACCCCGAGGCGGTCCGCATCATGCGGAAACGGCTCGCGGCATACGCGCCCGAGTTCGAGTGCGGAGATGGTCTCGTCGAAGAGGAGACGTTCGAACCGGCCGAGCGACCCGAGCCGAAGGGGCCGGCTGCGCGGGTCGCGAGACCCGAGCCTACCGAACAGCTCGAGCTGGCCGAACAGCCCGAGCCAGCGGCGCCGCCCACGCGGGCCGAGCCCCCGGAGCTACTCCGACCCCTCGCGCGCGCTCCGCGCTGCGCCGAGGCGTCGCCCCACCCGACCCCGACCCGAGGAGGACCCCCGTGAACGTAGCCCAGGACCGGATCATGAACCCGATGGAGGCGCTCTTTCGCGCCGCCGCCGACATCCCCGAGGAGACCATCCACGCCGTGGAGGGTGCCGTCGAGCAGGGGGAGCTCTCCGTCAAGGTGCTGATGGTCGCCGACAACTTCGTGACGCTCTGGATCCGGCGCGGCAAGGGCCTCGTCGACCCCGTGCACCAGCACGACGACCACGAGTCGGTCGCGACCCTCGTCTCGGGCCGGCTCTGGATGAAGATCGGCGACGAGGAGTTCGTCGCGGGGCCGGGAGACGTGTGGCGCCACCCGCCGGGCGTCCCGCACTACTCGGAGGCCCTCGAGGACTGCGTCCAGATCGAGATCAAGTCGCCCGCCCGCAAGACCTGGACCTGAGCCTCCGGGCCCGGGGGGCTCCCCGTCCGGATGCAGCCGCTCCCGGTCCGTCACCAACGTGCATCCACAAAGAGCGCGAAGAGCTGTAGGTCGATTCTGATCCGGCCTGCGGATCCGCTGGACATATGCGCTCTCAACGGCTCGGAAAGTTGGGCCGGTCGATGCCGTAGTTCGTGGCGAGGTAGTCGAGCACCCGGGCGCGGTCCGGCTCCTCGATGGGGTTCATCTCGTGCTCCTCGACCATCTGTTCGAGGAGCTCGTCCCAGTCCGGGCGGGTGAGCCCCTGCTGGGCGACGATCCGCTCCGAGTGGCAGGGGGTGCAGTAGGCGTGGGTCTCCGCCGCACCCTCCCCCGCCACGAGGAGGCCGAGGTCGCGCGCGGAGGACGGCGCCGCTGGCGCAGCGGCCACCGCGCCGCCTGACGTCTCGCCCCCGGCGGCCGCACCGCCCGTACCCGCCTCCGCGGCCGCACCGGCTCCGAGGTCGAGGGGAGCCGGCGAGTTGCGGTTGAGCCAGGCGATGAGATCGGCCCGATCGCCGGCGTCCGGGACCCCCGGGAAGGCCATCGTCGTCCCCTGGACCTCCACCATCGGCTGACGGAGGTAGATGTCCAGGCGCGCCGGGGTCCAGACCCCTCCGAGCGACGACATGCCTTGTGTGTAGCGGTCGTACCCTTCGGCCGACGCGACCGGGCGGCCGATCACCCCCCAGAGGTTCGGCCCGATGGTGTGCGGCGCACCCGCCTCGAGCATGTGGCAGGCGCGGCAGACGAGGTACACCTGCTCCCCCCGCTCGGGCGATGCGCGCGCGAGCCGCTCCGCGAGGTCATCCTCCCCCGCCGCCGCCGCGCCCGCACCTGCCCCCGCGAGGGCGAGGCCGGCGAACAGCCCTCGGAGCCCGCCTCGGTTCCGCGTCACGAGACGCGGAGGGCGACGCGGTGCATCGTGTTGTTGAGGTAGCCCTTCGGGTTCCAGTCGATCGCGTGGGGCTGCATCGACCCCTCGCTGTCCGTCGCACGCGCCCAGATCTCGTAGTATCCGGCGCCCGGCAGCTCCACGTTCGCCCGGAAGTTCTGCCACGCGCCGTCGTCGACCGGGGCGTCCACCTCCGCCCGCATCCAGGTCGCCCCGAAGTCGTGCGAGACGTCGACCGCCGCGACCGTCCGGTCGCCCGACCAGGCGTGGCCCCGCACCTCGACGGCGCGCCCGCCCGCCGCGCCGTTCGCGGGGTTCGTGATGAGCGACTTGACCGGCATCCGCTCGATGATGCGGAAGTCCTTCTTGTCGACCTTCTCGCCCGGCTCCACCTTGTAGCCCGGCACGCGATACGCGGTCCCGGTCATCTTCGGGCCGTCGTGGACGATGTCGCGGAGCCGGATGCGCGTCAGCCACTTCTGCGAGCACGAGCCCGGCCACCCCGGCACCACGAGCCTGAGCGGCGCGCCGTTCATGGGATGGATCGGGCCGTCGTTCTGGCCGAAGGCAATGAGCACGTTGTCGGTCATCGCCTTCGCGATCGGCACCCCGCGGGAGATGGGGAGCTTGTCGGGCTTGCCCGAGAGATGGGCGTCCGCCCCGACGTGCGCGGTGTAGACCACCCCCGCCTGGACCCCACCCGCGGTGAGCACGTCCTTGAGGCGCACCCCCGTCCAGCGCGAGCACGCGACTGCCCCGTAGGTCCACTGGTTGCCCTTCGCGGGCGGGTCGAAGAAGGCCCGCCCGTTGCCTCCGCACTCGATCGCGAGGGCCATGGTGACCACCTCGAACTTCGAGCGAAGGTCGGCGATCGAGTACGTCATGGGGCGGTCGACGAAGCCGTCGACGGTGAGGGTCCAGGCGTCCGTGTCCATCTCCGCCGGCGGGATGCCGTTGTTGCGGATGAAGTGGCGCGCGGTCGGGGTGATCGCGTCGTCGAGGAGATGCGGCGGGGTCTCCGCGTTGACCGGGCGGTCGTTGAGGAGGGTGAGCCCGTCCTTGCCGACCAGCACGTTCTCGTCGGCGAACGCGGCGGGGATGAGCCCCGCCGGCATGTTGCGGTGGAACGGGATCGCCGCGCCCACCATCGCGGCCATGGTCGCGAGCCCGGCGCCCCGGAGGAAGCCGCGCCGGTCCGAGCCGGACTCGCGGCCGAAGAAGGCGCGGTCGGCGGCGACGGGGTCCTTCGCGAAGAACTCGTGGAGGTCCTCGCGGCCCTCCGGGCTCGAAGATTTCTCATTGGTCATGGCGATTTCTCCTCGTTTCGATCTCTGCATGCATCGGCACAACGGGAAAAGTCTTGCAAACGGCTCGGGCCGAGTGCAAGACGGTGGCGCGGAGGCCCCGTTGACCTTTCCGTGACTGGAAACCGTATGCTGTGCGAGTGCATGCGGAGAACGTCAGCCCGGGAGGCACGGCCATGAGGCACGGTGTGACGCAACGACTTGCCGCTATCGTCGCCACCGCCGCGTTCGCGCTCTCTCTCGCCGGCGCGGCGGCGGCTCACTCGCGGCCGGAGACGACCGCCCCCGCGGACGGCGAGGTGGTCGCCGCGGCGCCCACGGTCATCGCCATCTCGTTCGACAAGCCGATGCGGGTCACCACAATCGAGCTCACCGGCGCCGACGGCGATGCCTTCGCCCTCGAGCGCACGGACGAAATGGCCCCCGTGACCCGCATCGAGGCGACGCCGCCACCGCTCCCCGCCGGGCGCTACACCGTGAAGTGGCGCGGGCTCTCGGAGGACGGACACGCGATGAGCGGCCGCTTCTCCTTCGAGGTCCGACCCTAGGCTTCGCCGTGCTCTCGACCGACCTCGACATCGACGG
>JAJDXW010000417.1 GCA_022823045.1 Gammaproteobacteria bacterium | reverse complement strand
ATGCACGTCGACCATCGGAAAGCGGATGGGATGCCCCCGCACCTCCCGCTCCTTTGCGACGAGCGGCCGGTTGCCTTCGATGAGGCAGACGTCGGTGCTCGTTCCCCCGACGTCGAAGGTGATGACGTCCGGACACCCGGCCCTTCCGGCGAGAAAGCCCGCGCCGGTGACTCCCGCCGCCGGCCCCGACATCAGGCAGCGGCCCGCCATCGCGCCCGCGTCCCGAAGCGAGGCGACGCCGCCGTGGGACTGGAGGATCTTCGGCGCCACGATGCCCAGGGCGCGGGACCGTTCCCCGAGGCGCTCGAGATAGCGGCTCACGACCGGGCCCAGCGATGCGTTCAGCACGGTGGTCGTGGTCCTCTCGTACTCGCGGAACTCGGCCACGACTTCGTGGGATGCGCAGGTGAACACACCGGGAAGACGCTCGCGCACCGCGGCCGCGACGGCGGCCTCGTGGGCCGGATTGTGGTAGCTGTGCAGGAAGCAGACGGCCACCGCCTCCACGCCTTCGCGGCGGAAGTCCTCGAGGATTCCATCGAGCGCTTCGAGGTCCGGCGGCGCGTCGGAAGGCCCGAGGAGATAGGTGCGCTCCCCGATCTCGCGCCTGAGGCGGCGCGCGACGAGGGGCGGGGGCTTCGGCATCCGGATGTCGTAGTTGTGGGGTTGGCGCTGGCGGCGGATCTCCAGGATGTCGCGAAACCCTTCCGTGGTGATGAGGCCCGTGACCGCCGTGTCCCCCGTGATGAGCGCGTTGGTGGCGACCGTCGTCCCGTGGCCGAAGTAGCGGACGTCCCCGGCGCCGGCGGCTGCACGGTCCAACAGCTCCGGAATGCCGGCCGCAATCGCCCGGGAGGGATCGTCCGGGGTCGAGGGCGTCTTCAGGAACCACGTCTCGCCGTCCGAGAGGCGGACGAGCGCGAAGTCGGTGAACGTCCCGCCGACGTCGACGCCGAGGACGCAGCGCTCAGGCGCCACGGTTCGAATCCTGGCGGGCCTCCCGCAAGGCCGCGGTCCGGGAGGCGTCGACGCTTCCGCGGACGAGCGCGACGCCGTAGCTCCGCTCCGCCGCGGGTGCGGTCACCTTGCCGGCGGCCACGTCGTCGCGCACCCTCTCCGGATCGCGTTCCCACGGGTCGCCGAAGCCGGCGCCGGACGGGGTCTCGACCCGGACCGTCGTTCCCGCGTCCACCTCGAGCTCCGAGAACGAGCCCGGAAGCTTCGTCTCGCGGGTTCCGCCCGGGTCCAGAACGAAGGCGCCGGGACACCCCGGACTTCCGCCGAACAGTCCGGACGCGCCTCGGGACTGGCGCAGTCCGCGGCCTGCGAGCCTCGCCCGCTCCGCCCAGATGGTGACGTCGCGTCGCGTCGCGAGGCCGCCGCGATGCCGTCCGGGGCCTCCCGAGTCGGCGATCAGCTCGTAGCGGCCGACGGTCAGCGGGAACTCCTGCTCCACGGATTCGACGGGCAGGTTGGCCGCGCCCGAAACGTGGACCCGGACCGCGTCTTTTCCGTCGAGGGCGGAAAGCGCGCCGGACGCTCCCGCGTAGGTCTCGTAGTCGACGAAGTACTCGTTCCGGCGCGGGTCGACGCCGCTGAAGATAAGCCCGTGGAGCGGACCGCAGCCGGCCATCACCCGGTCCGGCGCAGCGTCGGCGAGCGCGCCCAGCAGCAGGTCGCCGAGCACGTTGCCGGTCGCGCCCCGGTCCCCGACGGCGGCGGGGGGGCGGCAGTTGAGGACCGTGCCTTCCGGCGCGGTGACGCCGATGGCGCGGAAGTACCCGGAGTTGGGCGGCAGCGCCGGGTCGGTCACCGCCTTGACCGCGTAGTAGACGCCGGACAGGGTGGCCGCGAGCGGCATGTTCCTAGCCCCCGCGACCTGCCCGTCGGTGCCCGTGAAGTCGAAGTGAATGCGGTCGGCGCGAATGGTGATCCTGACGCGGAGGCGAACGGCCCCGTCGGCCACGCCGTCGTTGTCGACCACCTCTTCGTTCTCGTAGGTTCCGTCCGGCAGCCTCGCGATCTCGGCGCGCGTGCGCGACTCGGCGTAGTCGAGGAGCGCTCTCGCGCCCCGGTGCACGCTCTCGGCTCCGAAGCGGGCAAAGCACTCCTGCACCCGGCGGACCCCGATGGCGTTGGTCGCTATCTGGGCCCGCAGGTCGCCCTCGCGCTCGCGCGGGGTGCGCGAGTTGAGGAGCACGAACGCGAGGATGTCGGCGCACGGCTCCCCCTCGTCCAGCAGCTTGACGGGAGGGATTCGCAGCCCCTCCTGGAAGATGCTCGTGCAGTCGGCGCTCTCGCTCCCCGCCACCTTGCCGCCGACGTCGGAGTGGTGGGCGATGTTGGCGACGAACGCGACCGGCCGGCCACCGAAGAAGACGGGGCTTGCGAGCGTCAGGTCCGGCAGGTGCGAGCCGCCTCCCACGTACGGATCGTTCGTGAGGAAGCCGTCGCCGGGGCGAAAGCGGTCGAGGGGGTAACGCCGGGTGATGTTCTCCACGAGGCCGAGGAGCGAGCTCAGGTGAAGGGGGGCGATGGCGGTCAGGGCGAGGAGGTTGCCCGCGGTGTCGAAGATCGCGACCGAGCAGTCGCGCCGCTCCTTGATGTTCGGGGAATACGCGGTCTTGACGAGGGTGGCCATCATCTCGTCGGCCGCGGCGGCGAAGCGGTGCGCGATGACCTCGGTGGTGATTCGGTCGCAGCCTGG
>JAJDXW010000268.1 GCA_022823045.1 Gammaproteobacteria bacterium | reverse complement strand
CGGCGGACGTACGTGCCGTCCGGATCGAAGCGTTCACCCTGGGAAGTCGGGTTGAAGATCCGGAAGAACGGTTGCGCGTCCGTACCGGTGGATGCCGCCCACTGCCAGCCGCCGTTGTTGTTCGCGGGGTCGCCGTCGACGAGGCGGTGCATGAACCAGCGTTCCCCGTCGCGCCAGTCGAGGTGCAGGTCCTTGGCGAGGAAGCTCGCGGTGATCATGCGCGTGCGGTTGTGCATCCAGCCGGTCGCGGCGAGCTCCCGCATCCCTGCGTCCACCATCGGATACCCCGTCATGCCGGCCTTCCACGCCTCGAGCCGGTCGGGGCGGGTGTCCCATTCGAGGGCCGCGAAGTCCGACTGGAACGGGCTGTCGAGCACCCGCGGGTGTGCATCGAGGACGGCGTGGAAGAACTCACGCCACACGAGCTCGTCGAGCCACTTCGAGACCCCATCGCACGCACCCGGTTCGCGCCGCGCGAGCGCGAGTCCGGCGCGGAAGCACGCGCGCACCGAGATGGCGCCGAACCGAAGGTAGGGCGAGAGGCGGGACGTGCCCGCGACGGCGGGGAAGTCGCGATCGATGTGATAACGGGGGGCGGCGGTGTCGAGGAACGCGTCGAGCCGGGCGCGCGCCGTAGCGGCTCCGCCGAGAGGGAGCTCCGTCGCATCCGTCCGCGCGGCGGCAGCGAGAGCGAGGTGGGGGCCGATGTCCGACCCTGCGATCGAGCCGCCGCTCGAGTCGCCTCCGTTCGGATCACCGCGCGGTTCTCCAGGGGGAGCTCCGAGCGAGCCGGCCGGGGCGTCGCTGATCGAACCGATGTCCGGGCACCGCGGGAGCGTGCCGGGAGCCTGCACCGCCTCGGGGGGGTCGGCGCGGTACCGGCGCGACCACGCCCGCCGGTAGGGCGTGAAGACGGAGTACGGTGCACCCTTGGCGGTGCGTATCTCGTCGCCTTCGAAGACGACCCGATCCTTGTACTCGCGCACCTCGACCCCGTCCCGCTCAAGGGCGCGGCGAACCGCTCGATCGCGGCGCTTCGCGTAGGGGCCGTAGTCCCGATTCCAGGTGGCGAGCGACGCACCGCAGGCCCGGGCCAGCTCCGGCAGGCGACGCTCCGGCGCACCGCGCATGACGACAAGACGCGAGCCCGCCGCGTCGAGGGCCCGGGCAAGGTCGCGAAGGCACCCGTCGAGAAACCGGAGCCGCGGGTGCGCATCGCGATGCCGCTCGAGAAGGACTTCGTCGAGCACGAACACCGGCACGAGCTCGCTTCCCCGGGCGCAGGCCGCCGCGAGCGCGGTGTTGTCCTCGATCCGGAGATCGCTTCTGAACCAGTGAATTACCCGCATGCCGGCGTCCGTACGGAATGTGGACCGACGTTCTCGTACCTCATGGCCCGACGGGCGTTGACGTCTTCACCCGGTGCGACACCGACGTTGCCTCGATGCCCCGTTCCGACCGACCCGCCGGTCGTCGGGCGCGCCCCGGCCGCGAATCCCGGACCCCGTCGCCTACTCCGGGGCCGGCTCCGGTTCACGGCGCAAAAGGATCTGGTTCGACGTGTAGGTGGCGACCAGATCGCCGCGCTGATTGCGGGTGTCGAAGCGCATCGTCACGTAGCCGCGGTCGGCGCGGGTGCGCGAGAGCCGTTTGTCGAGCACCTCGATGTCGGTGTGCAGCGTGTCTCCGGGCCGAGCCGGGCTGACCCATCGCACGTCGTGGATGCCGGGGGAGCCCTGACCGCCGCCTTCGAAGATGCCGGTGCGGGCGATCGCGCCGAACGCCATCGAGAAGATGTGAAAGCCGCTCGCGATGAGGCCGCCGTAGATGGACTCGCGCGCCGCTTCGGGGTCGAGGTGAAAGGGCTGGGGGTCGTACCGGCGGGCGTACTCGACGATGTCCTCGGCGGTCACCTCGACGCCCTCCGTAACGAAGGTGTCGCCGACATTGAAGTCCTCGAAGTGCATGAGGGAATTATAGGCGGGGGAGGGTGCGCTGGACGTCGTCCCCCGGCCGGGAGATGTCGCGGCATCCGGCTCCCGGCTCCCAACGTCCCGCTGCGGGAGCCGCGATTGCCTGCCTGGCCTGGCGCACCGCGTCATCGCCGGGAGACGGCCCGGCGTGTGGCACCTCTCGAAACGAAAGAGGTGGATCGATGCCAAGGACGCGGGATGACGCGATCCACGCGCCGGAAGGTGACAATGGTGATCGGAAGACCACGAAGGAGAACGGGATGCGACTCGGCGTCAGCCTGAACATGCACGGTCCGAGGACCGCGACCGCCCGATCCTTCATCGACGGCATGTGCAACGCCGAAGCGGTCGGATTCCACGGGATCTGGTTCTTCGACACGGTCGGGCGGGGAACGTTTCGGGTCGACCCGCTGAGCGCCATGGCCGCGGCGGCCGCGGTGACGGAACGGGTCGAGCTCGGCACCTGCATCCTTCAGGTACCGCTTCGCCGGCCCGTGGAGCTCGCCCACCGGGTGCTCGGGGTTCACTACCTGTCCGGAGGACGCGTCCGACTCGGCGTCGGGGCCGGGTCGACGGAGGCCGACTTCCGAGCGACCGGGAACGACTACGGCATGCGTTTCCGGGTCCTCGGCGAGAGCCTCCCGATCATGCGCTCCCTCTGGCGAGGCGAAACGGTCGGCGAGGCCAACCTCAGCCCCCTTGATTCCACGAAGGGCGGTCCGCCGGTTCTCATTGGGAGCTGGGCGGGGAGCCGCTGGATCCCGACCGCGGCGAGGGAATATGACGGATGGATCGCCTCCGCGCATTTCTCGGACATAGAGACCCTTGAGGAGGGGTTCGCCCGTTTCAAGGGCGAGGGCGGCGGCCGGGCGGTGGCGACGAACATCCCGGTCGACTTCTCGGCCGACGGCGGGACGCTCGCGGGCCATGATCACCTCGACCTTCGCTGCGGTCCGGAGGAAGCGAGGGAGCGTCTCGGACGGCTCGCGGAAATCGGCTTCGACGACGCCGTCGTCACCGTCACCGACTTCTCCTCGGACCACATGGCGGCAGTGCGCGCGCTGCTCCCCTGAACCCGGTGCCTCCGTCGCACGGATGCGGCATTTCCGCTCCGCCGGAACTCCCCGAGAAACGCCCGGCTCGTCACGAAGCGCCGTCCGCGGGAGGGATTCGCTTGCCGTGACGGCTTTCCGGGCGCGGCCTGGTCCACGCACCGCAACCCTGGTGCGCGATACTTGCTCTTTCGGAAGCGCCCTTCGCCGCTGGTAGCCCGCCCGGGCGCCGGGCGGCGATACTTGGCACGCTGCGCGCCGTCCAGGCCCGGAAACGAGAGAGAACAGCCATGTCCAATCGGTTCCTGTTCGCAATTCTTCCGCCGAACGACGATGACGCGCACGCCTTGGCGGACCGGCTCGGGGAAGACGTGCCCGGACTCGACGTGGTCGCGGCGGAGGACGACGCGGCGGTGCGCGACCTCGTCGCGCGGGCGGACGCCGCCTTCGGCTGGGTGCCCCCGGAGGCGTTGCCGGCGGCGAAGAACCTGCGCTGGCTCCAGAGCCCCTTCGCGGCGCCGTTTCCCGGCTACTACTACGAGGGGCTCATCGAGCATCCGGTGGTGGTGACGAATGCCCGGGGCATCTACTCCGACCACATCGCCCACCACATCCTGATGTTCATGCTCGCGCTCTCGCGCGGGCTGCCGTACTGGATGGAGGCGCAGCGCGACCGGCGCTGGGACCAGGCCGCCCGCAAGCGCGGTTACGTCAACGTCGTAGGGTCCACCGTGCTCATCCAGGGGGTGGGCGGCATCGGGGCGGAAACCGCGCGGCTGTGCGTGGCGCTGGGAGCGACGGTCGTCGGTATCGATCCGCGGCCGGAGCACGACTTCCCGGGGGAGATTCACGCGCCTTCCGCGCTCGATGACCTCTTGCCGGCGGCCGATTTCGTGGTCACCACTGCGCCGCACACGCCGGAAACGGAGTTCATGTGGAACGCGGAGCGCTTCCGGCGCATGAATCCGTCTGCCTACTTCATCAACATCGGGCGGGGCATGACCACCCGTCTCGACGACCTGACCGCGGTGCTCGCGGCAGGGGAGATCGCGGGCGCGGGGCTCGACGTGTTCGAGCTTGAGCCCCTGCCCTCGGAGCATCCGCTCTGGACGCTGGAGAACGTGCTGCTCACGCCGCACGTCGCGGTGGCCGACGCCGAGGACATCGCCGAACGCCGCTATTCGCTGCTCGCGGACAACGCGCGCCGATTCCTCGCCGGCGAGCCTCTTCGCAACGTGGTGGACAAGGCGCGCTGGTACTGACGCCCGGCACGGAATCGTGCCGTTCTACGCGGGCCGGATGAACGCACCGTTTCCCGCCGGCGCGACAACCTGGCTGTCCATGAACACCGGCTTTCCTCGCACGTACGTCGCTTCCACCCGGGCGCCGAAGCGCATCCCGTCGTACGGGCTCCACTTCACCTCCGAGGCCATGTTCGCGGCGTCGAAGGTCCAGGGTGAGGGATCGACGACGATGAAGTCCGCGTCTCCTCCCGGTATCAGCGCGCCCTTGCGCGGGAAGAGGCCGAACTGCCGTGCCGGGCGTTCGGAGAGCAACTCCGCCACTCGGGTCGCGGGCATCGCCCGCTCGCTCACCATGCCGGTGTAGAGCGCGGCGAATATCGTCTCGAGTCCGGGGATGCCCGCGCCGTTCTTGAAGATGTCGGGGTCGGACTTGCGCGAGAGCGGCCATGCGACGTGGTCGGAGGACACGAAGTCGATCTCGTCCGCGGTGACCTTCTCCCACAGCGCGGCCTTCTCCTCGGCGGGGCGGATGGGAGGGTTCTGCTTGAGCCGCGCGCCCATCCGAAGGACATCCCCTTCGTCGAAGACGAGGTACTGCACGCACGTCTCCGCGCTCACCCGCACTCCGTCCTCCCGGTATCGGCGCACGTGGTCGAACCCGCGCGCGAGCGAGCTGTGCACGATGTGGCAGCGCACCCCGGTCGCCCGCGCGATCTCGAACACGGCGACGTTCGCGATGAGCTCCGCGAGCGGAGGGCGGCTTGCGCCGTGCGCCTCCGGGGTGTTGCGCCGTTCCCGCTCGAACTGCGCGGTGAGGCGTCGCACGATGTACGGGTCCTCGTTGTGGAACGCCACCGCAAGCCCGGTCTCGGCGATGGCCGGGAAGATCTCGAAGAGCTCTCCCGTGTCGTACCCCGGGAAACGGACGGGGTGGTACTCGTAGGTCGATACCTTGAAGGCGCAGGCCCCGGCGTCGGCGAGCTCGGGAATGCCGTCCGCGCCCGCTCCCTTGCGGGCGGTCGCGTAGAGCGCGACGTCGACGACGGCGAGACGCTCGATCGCGCCGACCTTTCGCCGCAGACGCTCGACCGTATCGACCGGATGGGGATCGTCGAACGGCATGTCCACGATCGTCGTGACCCCGCCCGCGGCGGCGGCCCGGGAGGCGTCGCCCAACCCCTCGATGCCGGCCGCGCTCCCCGCGTGCACCTGACCGTCGACGACCCCGGGGAACACGAGCTTGTCGCCGACCTCGACGGTGGCCTTCGCGGAGGGTGCGGGGCCGGTCCCGATCGCTCCGACGGTTCCGTCCGAGATGCCTAGATAGCCCCCGGCGAGCACGCGATCCGGAAGCACGAGTTGGCCGCGAACGATGAGATCGAACATGTGCTGCTCTCCGATTCGAACCCTTGTCTTGTCCGGCGCCGCAGACCGATCCGCGCGCCTGCCCTCGGGGGTGGCGCCTTTTTCGGCGCCGCCGGATTCCACAAGTACCTATAATGCGGGAAAGCGCTCCCGGAGAGCGTGCATCGCGAGGCGACACCACATGGCGGAACGAAGCTTTGCGAAGGAGGTACGGACCCTCGCCCTCGGCGACGGCGACGTCTTCCACGGTGAGGGGATACTCGCGGTCGCGAAGGCCCTGCTCCAGTCCGGGGTGTCCTACGTGGGCGGCTACCAGGGGGCGCCGGTCTCCCACATGATGGACGTCTTCAACGACGCCCGCGAGATCCTGGACTCTCTCGGCGTCCACGTCGAGACCTGCGCGAACGAGGCGGCCGCCTGCGCCATGCTCTCCGCCTCCATCAACTACCCGGTGCGCGGATGCGCGGTGTGGAAGTCCACCGTCGGAACCAACGTCGCTTCCGACGCGCTCTCGAACCTCGCTTCCGCGGGGGTCACCGGCGGCGCGCTCATCGTGGTCGGCGAGGACTACGGCGACGGGGCGAGCATCATCCAGGAGCGAAGCCACGCCTTCGCGATGAAGTCGCAGGTCTGGCTCCTCGACCCCCGCCCGAGCCTTCCCGCCATGGTGCGTGCGGTCGAGAAGGGCTTCGAGCTCTCCGAGGCGAGCGGCACCCCGGTGATGCTCGAGCTCCGCATCCGGGCCTGCCACGTCCACGGCAGCTTCGAGACGAAGTCCAACCGCCCGCCCGCCTACTCCAGCCGGCGGTTCCTCGAAGGGCCGCGATTCGACCACGAGCGGATCTGCCTCCCGCCCGCCACCTACCTCCAGGAGCAGAAGAAGGTGAAGGAGCGGTGGCCGGCGGCCATCGAGTTCATCCGCGAGAACGGCCTCAACGAGCACTTTCGGGCCTCCGGTCCGGACGCCATCGACGACGTCGGGATTGTCACCCAGGGCGGGATGTACAACGCGGTGCTCCGCGCCCTCGCCCTCCTCGGGTTCGCGGATTCTGCGGGAAATGCGCGGATCCCGATCTTTGTCCTCAATGCGACCTACCCGCTCGTCCCGGAGGAGATCTCGGGGTTCTGCGCGGGAAAGCGCGCCGTACTGGTCGTCGAGGAGGGGCAGCCGAACTACCTCGAGGAAGCGATCGGGAGCCTCCTTCGGCGGGCCGACGTGAACACCGCGCTCCTCGGGAAGGGTCCGTTCCCGATGGCCGGCGAGTACACCGGCGAGGTCGTGCTCCGCGGCGTCGACGCGTTCCTCCGCGAGTCGCTCGGTCACAACGAGGCCCCCGACCCCGGGGTCGTCGGGTCGGTCGACGAGGCCAAGCGCCGCGCGGCGGAGATCCTCGCCGCCCCGGTCCCCGGGCGTCCGCCCGGCTTCTGCACCGGCTGCCCGGAGCGCCCGGTGTTCAGCGCGCTCAAGATCGTGCAGCGCGAGGTGGGCGAGATGCACGTGAGCGCCGACATCGGCTGCCACACCTTCGCCACCCTGCCGCCGTTCCACGTCGGCAACACCGTGCTCGGCTACGGGCTCGGGCTCGCGAGCTCGGCCGCGATCACCCCCCACATGGGCAAGCGCACCGTCAGCATCATGGGCGACGGGGGGTTCTGGCACAACGGCCTCACCACCGGGGTCGCAAGCTCGGTGTTCAACCAGTCGGACGACGTCCTCATCGTCATGAACAACGGGTACACGTCGGCCACCGGGGGGCAGGCGATCCCCTCGACGAAGATCGGCTCCGGCGCGAACGGGCGTGCCGGCGCAAACGGGAACGCGAGCATGGACGTCCGCTTCGAGGAGTCCGGCCCGGGCGCGAGCCTGAGCATCGAGAGCGCCCTCCGGGGTGTCGGGGTGAAGTGGGTCCGGCGGGTCCGCACCTACTCCGTCGAGAAGATGGTGAAGACCCTGCGCGCCGCCCTCACCGGCGACGCGAAGGGGCTCAAGGTCATCGTCGCGGACGGCGAGTGCCAGCTCATGCGCCAGCGCCGGTACCGTCCGTGGTTCGCCAGGCGCCTCAAGGCGGGCCGCCGGGTGGTGCGCACCCGCTTCGGGGTGGACGAGGACGTGTGCACCGGGGACCATTCCTGCATTCGCCTCTCCGGCTGCCCGAGCCTCACCGTGAAGGAGAGCCCGGACCCCCTTCGCACCGATCCGATCGCCCACGTCAACAACGACTGCGTGGGATGCGGACTCTGCGGCGAGGTCGCGCACGCCGCGGTGCTCTGCCCGTCGTTCTTCCGGGCTGAGGTCGTAAACAACCCCTCGGCCTGGGACCGGCTCCTCCACGGCGTTCGAAGCGGGGTGATCGGCGCGCTGGCCCGCGCCTGATTCCGGAGCCGGAGCCGGAGCCGTCATGGCCAGTGCGAATCCGAATCCCGATTCGAACTCGAACTCGGAAGCGGGCGCGGGCGCTCGCCCGGGCGGCGACTCCTCCTCTCGTGCCGTCGCCGGAGCGGAGCCCAGATCTCCGAGTGCGGCCGGGGCGGGCGTAGCGAACGCCGGAGACCTCCCCGGCCCCGCCCCCGCTCCTTCTCCGGACGACCCGACGGAATCCCGCGACCGCGGGGCGGCGCCGGACGAGGCGCCCGACCGGACCTGGACGGTCCTCATCGCGGCCCTCGGCGGAGAGGGAGGCGGCGTGCTCTCGAACTGGCTCGTGGACGCGGCCTCGGAGGACCGGCGGACCGTGCAGGCGACCTCGGTGCCCGGGGTCGCGCAGCGCACCGGCGCCACCACGTACTACGTCGAGATCGGTCCGCGGCGCGGGGGCGGCGGCGACGGGACCGGAGCGGACGGCGCCCCCGGCGGCGATGCGCCCCCGGAGGGTGCGCCCGCCGGATCCGTCCCCGGCTCCGGCGGCCGGGTCATGGCGCTCCTTCCCACCCCGGGCAACGTCGACCTCCTCGTCGCCTCCGAGCTCCTCGAAGCGGGGCGGGCCGCCCAGAACGGGATGATCACCCCGGAGCGGACCACCGTCATCGCCTCCACCCACCGGATGTTCGCCATCGCGGAGAAGAGCGCGATGGGGGACGGCCGCTTCAACGACGAGCGGGTGCGGCGCGCGGTACGCGAGCTTTCGCGCCGGCACGTGCTGACGGACCTCGGCAAGGTCGCGGAGCGGGCCGGCACGGTGCTTAGCTCGGTGCTGCTCGGCGCGATCGCGGGGAGCGGGGCGCTCCCCATCTCGCGCGAGCGGCTGCGGGGGGCCATCGAGAGGGCGGGGATCGCGGTCGAGGCGAACCAGCGCGGCTTCGACGCCGGGTATCGGCTCTTCGACGACGAGGCGGTCGCCGGGCCGGACATTGCTCCGGAGCGAGAGACCGATGCGGCAGCGTCGCCCGACGCCGCCTCCTCGCCGGTGCCTTCCCCGGCCGCCGAGCGCCTCGATGCGTTGCCCGAGCCGGTCCGCGAGTTCGCGCGCATGGGCGTGGAGCGAACGGCCGACTACCAGGATGCGCGATACGCGGCCCTCTACCTTGATCGCATCGACGGCCTGCTTGCCCGGATGGCGGCCTCCACGCCGGCGGCCGCCGCGCCCGCCGCCGGCGCCCCGGAACCGGAGGCTCCGCACGCCGCTGCCCGCGAGGTGGCCCGGCAGCTCGCGCTCTGGATGTGCTTCGAGGACCTCATCCGGGTCGCCGATCTGAAGACCCGGCGCGCCCGCATCGAACGGGTGCGGGCCGAGGTACGGGCGAAGCCGGGGCAACCGGTCAGGATCACCGAGTTCCTGAAGCCGGGAGTGGACGAGTGGTGCTCGGTCCTCCCCGGGTGGCTCGCCCGGCCCATCCTCCGCGCCGCCGACCGTGGCGGATGGCGCCGCCGGCTGAACGTGGGCCTCCACGTGCGCACGAGCTCGGTGAGCGGCTTCCTCCTGATGTGGACCCTCGCCCGCCTCAAGAGGCTGCGGCGCGGGATGCACCGCTTCCGGGAGGAGCAGGGGCGGATCGAGACGTGGCTCGGGCGGGTCGGCGAAGCGTACGGGGCGAGTCCCGCGCTTGCCGTCGAGGTCGCGAAATGCGCGAACCTCGTCAAGGGCTATGGGGACACCCACGAGCGAGGGGTCCGGAACTTCGAGCGCACGATGGGCTGTCTCGCGGCCTGCACCGCGGCCCCCGACCCCGCGGGGAGTCTGCGCGCGCTCCGCGAGGCGGCGCTCGCCGATCCCGACGGGGGACGGCTCGACGACGCGATCGCCACCCTCGAGGGCCGAGTCTCCCCCGCGAGCGGCTGAGAGCGGCTCCTCCCCGTCCGGGACCGGCCGCGCCCGGCCCCGCCCTCACCTTCGAACCCTCGCTTCCGGGCATCCCCCCCAACGAGGGCAAGGTCCCGCGGGCGCGATGCCCGCGGTTCGCGGCCGGCGCGCGGAATGCCTACAGCGCCCCGTTGATGGCGCGAAGGTAGAGGGCCTCGAGGTTCGCGGCGTCGAGAGGGACCGGGTTGGTCGGCGACGAGGGGTCCTCCGCCGCCATCGGGGCGAGGCGGCGGGCGTCCGACTCGTCGACGCCGATGTCCTTGAGGGTGTGCGGGATCCCGATCCGCTCGCGGAGCGCGAGGACCCAGTCGAGGACGGCGGCGAACGACGGACTCGGCAGATCGAGGTAGCGGGCGACGGCGGCCATCCTGTCCTCGATGGCGGGGCGGTTGAAGTCGAGGACGTAGGGCATCACCACCGCGTTGGTGAGGCCGTGATGGGTGTCGAGGACCGACCCGCAGGGGTGGCTCAGGGAGTGCATCGCGCCGAGCCCCTTCTGGAAGGCGGTCGAGCCCATGGAGGCCGCGACCTGCATGCGGGCGCGGGCGGCGAGGTCGGCCCCGTCCGCGACCGCGTCGGGGAGCGCCTCGCGGACGAGGCGCATGCCCTCGAGGGCGATCCCCTGCGCGAGCGGGTGGAACACGGGGCTCGAGAACGCTTCGAGGCAGTGGGACAGGGCGTCCATCCCGACCGCCGCAGTGAGGGGGGCGGGCAGCCCGACGGTGAGCTCGGGGTCGAGGATCGCCCGGCCCGGCATCATCGCGGGGTGGAAGATGATCCGCTTGACGTGGTCCCCACGGGTGTCCGTGATGGCGGACGCGCGTCCGGTCTCCGAGCCGGTGCCGGAGGTGGTGGGGACCGCGACGACCGGCACCATGCCCGCCTCGTCGACCCGGGTCCACCAGTCCTCCCGGTCCTCGAAGTCCCACATGGGGCGGGCTTGACCGACCATGAGCGCGACCGCCTTCCCGGCGTCAAGGGCGCTGCCGCCCCCGAAGGCGATGACCCCGTCGTGGTCTCCGGCCCGGAGCGCCGCCACTCCGTCCAGGACGTTCGCCTCCACCGGGTTGCCGCGGACGTCCGAGAAGACCGCACACCCGAGCCCCGCCTCCTCGCAGGCGGCGACCGCGTCCGCCACCATCGGCAACGCGGCGAGCCCCGGGTCCGTGACCAGCAGGGGCCGCCCGATGCCGAGCTCACGGCACGTCTCCGGCAGCTCGCGGATGCGCCCCGCCCCGAATCGGATCGACGTTGGGTAGCCCCAGTTCCCGGCGAGGGAAGCCAGCTCGTCCATCGGTCGCTCCAATGTCAAGACGGCGAAGCGTAACCGAGAAGCGGCCGTCCGCGGATCGGCGGAGGAGCGGATGAGCGATCGAGCCGGGCGCGGGCGCGGTCAGCCGTTGCGGTAGACGTAGCTGTAGGCATTGATCGCGGGGACGCCGCCGAGGTGCGCGTAGAGCACCTTGGAGCCGGCGGGGAAGAAGCCCTTGCGGGCGAGGTCGATGAGGCCCTGCATCGATTTCCCCTCGTACACGGGGTCCGTCATCATCCCCTCGGTGCGGGCGCAGAGTCGGATGGCGTCGTTCGTCTCCGCAGACGGGATCCCGTAGGCGGGATAGGCGTAGTCTTCGATGAGGACGAGGTCGTCGTCGGCGATCGGGCGGCCGAGCCCGATGAGGTCGGCCGTGCTCCTCGCGATGTCGAGCACCTGGGCGTGGGTCTGCGCCGGGGTCGCGGAGGCGTCGATCCCGATGACGTTGCGGGCGCGCCCGTCCTTCGCGAATCCGACCAGCATCCCCGCGTGCGTCGAGCCCGTCACGGTGCAGACGATGACGTAGTCGAAGCGGATCCCCATCTCCGCCTCCTGCGCGCGCACTTCCTCCGCGAACCCGACGTAGCCGAGGCCGCCCAGCGGGTGGACCGAGGCGCCGGCCGGGATGGGATAGGGCTTCCCGCCCTTCGCCTTCACGTCCTCGAGGGCCCGCTCCCAGCTCTCGCGGATCCCGATGTCGAAGCCTTCGTCCACGAACTCGATCTCCGCCCCCATCACCCGACTCATGAGGATGTTCCCGACCCGGTCGTAGACCGCATCCTCGAACGGCACCCAGCTCTCCTGGACGAGGCGGCACTTCATGCCGAGCTTGGCGGCTACCGCCGCGACCTGCCGGGTGTGGTTCGACTGGACGCCGCCGATGGTGACGAGGGTGTCCGCGTTCGAGGCGATGGCGTCGGGAACGATGTACTCGAGCTTGCGGATCTTGTTGCCGCCGAAGGCGAGCCCCGAGTTGCAGTCGTCGCGCTTGGCGAAGATCTCGACCTCGCCGCCGAGCGCCTCCGAGAGCCGGCCGAGCCGCTCGATCGGCGTCGGCCCGAACATGAGTGGATAGCGTTCGAACTTCTCGAGCATCGTCGTCCTTCGCGCCGCCCCCGGGGCGGGGCGGCGGCGGTCAGCTCACGCGGGCGAACTTGGAGGCGGGGGTGAGCACGACCTCCGCAAGGGGTGCGGCCCGGAGTGAGGCGAGGCGGCGCTCGTCGGGCGCATCGCCGTACGAGGTGGTCCGCTGGCGCGGGGTGCGGCCGAGGGCCCGGATCGCCTCCTCCATCGCCGCCGGGGGCATCTCCTGCCCGTGGGCGGCGCCCGCCGCCCGCGAGATGCTCTCGTTCATGAGGGTCCCGCCGAGGTCGTTCGCCCCCGCGTCGAGGCACCGCTTCGCTCCCTCCATCCCCATCTTCGTCCACGACACCTGGATGTTGGAGATGTGAGGGTGGAGCACGAGGCGGCACACCGCGTGCATCAGCACCGCCTCGCGGAAGGTCGGCCCCTCGCGGGCGAACCCCTTGCGGAAGATGGGCGCCTCCATGTGTACGAAGGGGAGGGGGACCATCTCGGTGAGCCCGCCGGTCCGCGCCTGAAGGTCGCGGACGGCGAGGAGGTGCCGGGCCCACGACCGGTAGCCGTCGACGTGCCCGAACATGATGGTGGCGGTGGAGCGAAGCCCGATCTCGTGCGCGGTCCCCACCACATCGAGCCACTCGCGGGTGCGGATCTTGTCCGGGCAGAGCACCTCGCGCACCTCGTCGTCGAGGATCTCCGCCGCCGTCCCCGGCAGGGTGCCGAGCCCCGCGTCGCGAAGCGCGGCGAGGAAGTCGCGCACCCCGAGCCCCGCCGTCGCCGCGCCCTGGCTGATCTCGAGCGGGGAGAAGGCGTGGACGTGGATCTCCGGCACCGCCTCCTTCACCGCCCGGCAGAGCTTGAGGTAGGTGTGGCCGGTGTAGTCGGGGTGGATGCCGCCCTGCATGCAGACCTCGGTCGCTCCCCGCTCCCACGCCTCGCGCACCCGCCGGGTAATCTCGTCGAGGTCGAGGTCGTAGGGCTTGCCCCGAAGGTTCTCGCTCGCCTTCCCCTTGGAGAACGCGCAGAACTGGCAGCGGAAGTAGCAGACGTTTGTGTAGTTGATGTTGCGGGTGACGATGTAGCTCACCGTGTCCCCGCACACCTCGCGGCGCAGGCGGTCGGCCGCGTCGCACACCTCGTCGAAGTCGCCGCCCCGGGCCTGGAAGAGGCGCACGATCTCGTCCTCGCCGAGGCGCTCTCCGGCCGCGGCGCGGGACGCGATTTCGACCACGTCGCGCCGGGCGAGGTCGCGCTCCGCGCCCGGGACGCTCCGGCCGGCCGGCGGGGCGAAGGGGGAGGCGCCCGCGACCCAGCGGTCCTCCCGGGCATGGCCCTCGGTGTCGATGGCGCGGGCGGTGCGCGCCCGGAGGTCCGGATCGAGCCAGGTGTCCGGGTCGCGGAGGTAGCGCGGATAGACGGGGAGCCGGGGGACGAGGCGTTTCCCCGCCGCCGCGGTCGCGGCGCGGAGGGCGGCCACCTCCGGCCAGGGGGCCTCGGGGTTCACGTGGTCGATGGTGACCGGCGAGACCCCGCCCCAATCGTCGATCCCCGCCTCGACGAGCCGCGTGAACGACGCCGCGCCGGGAGAGAGGTTGGGCGGCGCCTGCACGCACATCTCCGCCCCGAAGACGAGGTGGGCGGCGGCGACGGTCCAGAGGAGATCGTCGAGGCTCGGCTCCGGGGCGCCCGCCATCTTCGTGCCCGGCTTGGCCCGGAAGTTCTGGACGATGATCTCCTGGATGTGGCCGTAGCGCTCGTGGATCTCCCGGATCGCGAGGAGCGACTCGATGCGCTCGCGCCGCGTCTCGCCGATGCCGATGAGGATCCCGGTGGTGAACGGCACCCGCGCCTCGCCGCCCCGCCGCAGGGTCGCAAGGCGCACCTCGGGGACCTTGTCGGGCGAGCCGTAGTGGACCTCGCCCCGCTCGCAGAGCCGGGACGAAGCGTTCTCGAGCATGATCCCGGCCGAGACCGACACCGCGCGGAGCCGGCGCATGTCCTCCTCGGTCAGCACCCCGGGGTTCACGTGGGGGAGGAGGCGGGTCTTCTCCAGGACGAGCCGGCACATCGCGACGAGGTAGTCGATGGTGGTCTCGTGGCCGAGGCGGGCGAGCTCCTCGCGCGCCGCCCGGTAGCGAAGCTCCGGCTTGTCGCCGAGGGTGAAGAGGGCCTCCCGGCAGCCGGCCCGCTCGCCGGCCTCCGCGATCGCGAGCACCTCCTCGGGGGAGAGATAGGCGGCCCGGAGCCGGCGCGGTGCCTTCGCGAACGTGCAGTAGTGACAGACGTCGCGGCAGAGCTCGGTGAGAGGGATGAACACCTTCGGCGAGAAGGTCACGACGCCGGGGTGGCCTGCGTCGCGGACGCCGGCGGCCGCCCGGAGCAGGGCGTCGAGGTTGGCCCCGTCGACGTCGAGAAGCTCGAACGCTTCTTCCGGGCTCGGCTCCCGGCGTCCAGCCCACGCGGGGATGCCCGAGCTCGCTCCGCTGCCGGTGGCCGTTCCTCCGAAGCCGGCCGCCCGTCGCCCGCCGTCCGGGGAGCGGGCCGAATTCTTCGTCTCGACCGGCATTGGCTTCTCCGTCTCCGTTCCGTCCGCGATCCGGCTAGCGGTCTTCGCGTTCTCCATCGGGTCTCCCGAGGCGTCGTTGCTCGTGGCGTTCGAGATCGTCCGGCGTGTCGAGGTCGAACCTGAGCCCCGGTCGATCGACCCGTTCGACCCGCGCCCCGCGCGCCCGCGCCTGCTCGAGGTGCCGCCGGCAGCTCGTCTCGCCGTACTCGAACGAGAGCAGGCCGGGGGGGCGGACGTAGAGCGCGTTCGTCCCGATCCCCGTTTCGTCCGGGGCGATCCGCACCACCGCGTCGGCCGGCGCGCTCGGAGCCGCGGGCGGTGGCGGCAGCATAGCACGCAGGTCTTCCGCTTCGAGGTTCGGGAGGTCGGCGGAGATCACGAGGAGCGCGGTCGCGCCGCGCGCCGCCGCTTCGCGGGCCGCGAGCTCGAGAGCGTGGTTGAGCTCGACGGGACGAGGCTCCTCGAGCGCGGCCGCGCCGCGGTCGCACGCGAGAATGAGGGCGGCGGGATCGGGGCTCACCACGAGGACGGGGGGGCCGGCCTCGATCGCCGCCTCCAGGGTGCGAAGGAACATCCGGCGCACGAGGCCGGCCCGCTCGTCCGGTTCGAGAACCGGGGCGAGGCGGCGCTTCCCGTCGGTGAGCGAGCGGACGGGAATGACGATCCAGGTGGACGTTTCCACGTAGCGTCGGGTGGGCAGGGTTCTTCGTTCGGGGCGGTCGGTCGGGTCGGGAGCGGCCGGGCGACGGGGTTCGGGCGGCGATCCTATCGATCGTGGAGGAGCCGCGCGAACCCGAGGACCTGCGCGGCGAGCCGGGTCCGGTCCTCGCCGGTGCGCATGATGGTCTGCTCGACGGTGACCCGGAGCGGCGCCCGCGCCCCGGCGGCGCCTTCGGACCCGATGGCGGCGGCGAGCGGGCGGTCCGTCTCGTCGAGGACAAAGCCGTCGAGGAGGCCGCGGTAGCGGGCGGCGACGGCCGCGGCGGAGACCTCGACGCCGAGCTCCTCCATGATCTTCGCGGCCGGCCCCTTGATCGCGCGTCCCCCGACGATGGGCGACACCGCGACCACCGGGGCCGCGCACCCGGCGAGGGCCGCCCGCACGCCCGGGACGGCGAGGATCGGGTCGATGCTGAGGTAGGGGTTCGACGGGCAGACGACCACTCCGTCGAGGCCCGGGTCGGCGAGGGCGGCCTCGAACGCGGCCGACATCCGGGCCGCCGGGGCGCCCTCGAAGCGGAGCCCCCGCACCGCGGGCTCGCAGCGCCGGCGGACGAAGTACTCCTGGAAGGGGAGGTCGCCGTCCGGGGTCTCGACGACGGTGCGGACCGGGTCGTCCGACATCGGCGCGATCCGGGACGGAACACCGAGACGCGCGGCGAGATCGGCGGTCACCCGGCTCAGGGTCTCCCCGGCCCGGAGCCGCCGCGTCCGCTCGACGTGGGTCGCGAGGTCGCGGTCGCCGAGCCGGAACCAGTCCTCGCCGCCTAGGGCTCCGAGCGCCTCCAGGAAGTTCCACGACTCGCCCGCGTGTCCCCATCCCGTCTCCGGGTTGGCGCGGCCGGAGAGCGTGTACATCACGGTGTCGAGGTCGGGGCAGATGCTGAGGCCGAGGTGCTCGAAGTCGTCCCCGGTGTTGACGACGGTGAGGAGGTCCTGCGGCCGGTCGAGGGCGCTCTCGAGACCGGCGGCGAGCTTGGCCCCCCCGACCCCGCCCGCGAGCGCGAGGATCACCGGAAGAGGTCCCGCTCGCGGGGGCGGACGAGGTCGCGGGCGCGGCCGGCTCGCTCCGCCTCGCTCCGGTCCTCGAACGAGAGCCCGCGAACGAGGGCGGCCGGCCGGCCCTCCGCGCCCTCGCCCATGACGATGGAGGCGGCGGAGGCGATCGAGTCCGCGATCCCGACTTCGGTGACGTGGAGGACGCGCCCGAAGAGGTCAGGCTCGCCGCGCCGGTCGAGGCGGGCGGGAATGCCACTCACCCCGATCGCGAGGCCGACGGTGCCCTCCCGCCACGCCCGTCCGACGCTGTCCGCGACGATGACCCCGATCCTCGCCGTACGGGCGGCCGGTGTGGGAGACAATCTGCACGCCTCGTCCACGGTTGGCTCCATCTCTCCGCGCCCCGCGCCGGTGCTCGCGAACGCACCCGCGCTCTCCTTGGTCGCTTCGCCTGCATTGGCGGCGACTTCGTTCGAGGAGAACGCCCCTCCTTCCAGTTGGCTCTCAAGCGCGGCGCGCAAACGGTCGGCGGAGGCGTCCGGATCCTCGGGGAGGAGGAGCAGGTGGTCGTCCTCGACGTCGTGCTCGATGTTCGACATGTCCGCCCCCGCGTTCGCGAGGACGATTCCGTGCCGGGTCTCGACGATGAGGACCCCGGGCACCGCGCGCAGTACCTCGGCCGACTCGCCGAGGATGACCTCGACCGCGCGCGGGTCCTTGGCCACCCGCGCGCCAAGCTCGAGCGCCCGCGACGACGGAACGACGTCGGCGAGCCGCACGATCCGCCCTTCCGCCTTCGACACGATCTTCTGCGCGACCACCACCACGTCGCCCTCACGCAGCGTCTCACCCGATCGGGCAATCGCTTCGGCGAGGAGGGTACCGAGATCGTCTCCGGACCGGACCCGCGGGACGCCCGAAATCGCCCGGATCCGGAGCTCCCCGGGAGTCATGCGGCACGGCCCGACGAGAGAACGAGGGGTCCCGCCCGGTCCTGTCGGGCAACCCCTGCGGCCAGCCCGCCCGGGCCGGTACGCGGCGAAGTCGTTACGGGCCGCTCCGCACCGCGCCACGGCGCCCACGTGCCGCCACGAACCCGTCTCAAGGCGACCGTACCCGCGCCGGAGCGGCCGACTTCACCCGCCCGCACCCGTACGCCTTCGCGTCTCCGCTCTTCGCGCCTCCCGTGACCGCGTCCGGCACCTCTGCCGGACCGTGGCCGTCAATGGCCATCGAGCCCGGTGATCCGGATCCCGGTGCCGGTCACCTTGTGGCGCTGGTTGAGCCAGATGAGCACCGAGGTGAGCGCCTCCGCCGCGACCGAGTTGGCGAGGCGGCCGGCCTGGACCCCCTGGAGCCCCGCTTCCGCGGCGAGTCGGACCACGACCTCCCGCGCCTCCGGATCGTCCCCGCAGATGAGCACGTCGCAGTCCACCGGGTGGCCGATCTCGGCGAGATGGACCGCGCTCACGTTCTGGAACGCGGAGACGACACGCACCCCTTCCCCGAGCACCTCCTGGGTCACGAGGGCGGCGGAGTCCTCGGGGGGGAGCTGCACCCGGCTCACCCGGGGCGGGACGAGAGGCACCGTCACGTCGATAACGATCTTCCCCTGGCACGCCTCGTGGATGCTCTCGAGGGTCGGCCGCTGCGCCGCGAACGGAACCGTCACCGCCACGATGTCCGCCTCCGCCGCCGCCTCGGGGTTGACGAGCCCCGTGATCTCGCCGGCGCCACGGCCTTCCGCGAGCTTCGCCCTAAGCTCGTTCGCGGCCCCTTCCGCCCGCTCGGCCGCGCGCGACCCGATGAGCACCCGGCGACCCTTCTCCGCCCAGCGGAGCGCGAGCCCGTAGCCGATGTTGCCGGTGCCGCCGATGACGGCGATCGTCTCCATGCTCAAGCGCCTTCCTCCCCCCAAACGGCGAGGCGCGATGATAGCGGATCGGAGTGTCCCACCTGCTTCGCGAATCTTGGAAACATGCCGGTTGCTGGGTTAGACTGTACAGACTGTACAGATCAGGATTCCGACTGCCATGGAGACCACTGGAGCGGAGGAAGCCCGCAAGAGACTTCCGCAGATTCTTGCCCGCGCTCACCGCGACGGGACGGTGACTATCGTGACCCGACACGGCGTGCCGTACGCCGCAATCGTACCCGTCTCCCGGGTTGCGCGGGAGGCACCGAAGTTGACCACGCTTCGCGGAACGGCTCGTGGCTGCTACGGCGACGTTGCGCGGTACATCGATCGGTTGAGAGACGAGTGGGAATAGAGGACGTTCTCGGACTTCCACCTCGCGGTCGGTTCGTCATCGACAGCGCTCCAATCATCTACGTGCTCGAAGACCATCCCGTTCTCGCTTCTCGCTTCGTGCCGGTGTTCGAACGGGCCGAGGCGGGCCACTACGAGCTCGTCATCACGACGGTTACCCTCGTCGAGGTCCTTACCGGTCCTCTCCGCGCAGGAGACGAGTCGATGGCCGACGACTACCGAGAGGTCCTCACGTCGCCCGCGTGGCGTGTGGTCGACTTGAATCCCGAGATTGCGCATCGCGCCGCCCGCATACGCGCTCGTACCAGATTGCGGTTGCCCGACGCGGTGCAGGTCGCGACCGCCGTCCACACTTCGAGCCTGGGTCTGGTCACGCATGACCGCGATTTCTCCGCCCTTGAGCGATCTGCAGAACGCGTCGCCGTCTACTCTTGATACGTGCTCCGGGCGGTCGCGTCGGTCGGCAGTATCATGGCGGCTGCCATGAGCGCTCGATTCGACGCCGCGGAACTTCGGAGGTACGCCCGTCGCGATTGGGGGGCGCTGGAACGGCTTGCGCACGTCGACCGGGTGAACCTCCCGGTTGAGCAGAAGGTACGGCTTGCCATCGACCTCTACGAGGCGGCGCGCATCGCCAATCCCGGCTGGCCCAGCGAGGCGGATCGCCGCGCCGATTTTGCTGCCCACCTGCGGGTCCGCGCGCTTCTCGACCGCGCGGCCCATGTCGGCCGTCGCTGAGAACTGTCGAATCCTCGCGCGGGTGCTCGTCGGGCAGGGCCTGCCCTGGTCTGTCCTCCGATTCCGGGGTCGTGGTTCAGGCGGCAATCTGCTCGTAGGAGAACCGGGCAATTCCCGCGCGCGTCGATGCGTGTCGGGCACGGCCGCTTCAAGCCGTCCGGCGTGCGGTGAGCTGCGGACGGATGTGCGGCCCGTTCCGCAATCCTCGCCTGCTGGCTTCTGAGCGAGGGGCGGGCGGGTTACCCTTGGCGCCGGAATTTTGGACCTCGATAGGGAGCGCGAACGGTGAAGCTGGGTCTGGTGGCGGGCTACTCGCCCGCGGAAATGTCGGTGCCGATGGACGTCATCCTCGAAGCGGAGAACCTCGGCTTCGATTCGGTGTGGACTTCGGAGGCGTGGGGCTCGGACGCCGTCACCCCCGCCGCGTGGATCCTCGCCCGGACCACGCGCATCAACGTCGGCACGGCCATCATCCAGATGGGAGCCCGCGCGCCGGCTTGCGCGGCGATGACCGCGATGACCCTCGACGCGATGTCAGGGGGGCGGTTCATCCTCGGGGTGGGGCCGAGTGGCCCCCAGGTCATCGAGGGGTGGTACGGGGTCCCCTACGGCCGCCCCCTCGCCCGCACCCGCGAGTACATCTCGATCATTCGCAAGATCCTGGCCCGCAAGGAGCCGCTCACCCACGAGGGCGAGCACTACCAGATCCCGTACCGGGGCGAAGGCGCGTCCGGTCTCGGCAAGCCGCTTCGGAGCATCCTCCACGGCAACCCCGAACTTCGCATCTTCACCGGCGCCTTCACCGCGAACGGGCTTCGCACGAGCGCGGAGGTTGCGGACGGTGTCTTCCCGGTGTGGATGAACCCGGAGCGTTTCGACCTCTTCGAGGGCCCCCTCGACGAGGGCTTCGCCCGGGCCGGGAACGGCAAGAGCCTCGAGTCGTTCGAGATCGCGCCCTTCGTCGAGGTGGTGATCGACGACGACCTCGAGCGCGCCCGCCGCGTCGTCCGCGAGCACCTCGCCCTCTACATCGGCGGCATGGGGGCGCGGACCAAGAACTTCTACAACGACTACACCAAGCGGCTCGGATACGAGGCGGCGGCGGTCGAGGTCCAGGACCACTTCCTCGCCGGGCGCCGGGCGGAGGCAGCCGCCGCGGTGCCCGACCAGCTCATCGACGATGTCGCCCTCGTCGGCCCCGCAGACCGGATCCGCGACCGTCTTCAGCGCTGGAAGGAGGCGGGGGCCCGGCGCCACGTCGGGTCGCTCCTCGCCCGCCACACCACCGTCGAGGCGGCCCGCCTCCTCGCCGAAAAGATCCTGTAGGCAGCCTGTGAGCAACTTGGGGAACGACGTGCTCGCGGAACACGCGAGCACGGCGGTCTCGTTCGGCGGCGCGGGGGCGACCGCCGCGGGCTGGAAGTCCGCGCTCCCAGGAGTTTCCGCCTATTCCTCGCCGAAGTAGCGAAGACCGCGCTTGAATGTGGCGACGTCCGCGATCGGCCGGGCGCCGAGGAGCAGGCCGCCGTCATCGAGGGGCTTGCCGGCCGAGACGGCGACGACCACTCCGCGTGCCGTCTCCGGGGCGAGGACCACGTCGCGCCACGCGGCCAGCAGCTCCTCCCGGGTGAGCGCGCGTACCGCCTCCAGGAACCGCTCGCGCGAGTCGAACTCGTACCGCTCCCGCCGGATCTCGGTCCAGTACCGCCCGGTGCGTCCGCCGAGGCGCGTCTCCGCCTCGAGGAGCACTCTCTCCACCGCCCGCCGATGGCGCTCGAAGTCCTCGTCCGACATGCCGCCGAGGGCGGCCTCGAACCGCTCGACAAAGGCTTCCATCTCCTCCCGGATGACCTCGGGCGGGGACGTGTCGGACTGGACGACGAATGCGAGGCCCGGCACGCCGCGCAGGGTGAGTGGCGACGCGAAGACGACGTACCCGATCTTGCGCTCGGTACGGAGCTCCTGGAAGAAGCGGTTGCCGACTGCCTGGGCGATGAGCGCGAGCTTCGCCCTCTCGCGCACGCTCCTCCGGTGTCCCTGGCGATAGAGGACCACCGCGTGGTCTTCGTGGCCGCTCTCGAGCCACCGCCCGAAGCGGGCCCCGGGTTCGAGCCGCGCCACCCGGCCCGGCGCCACCGCGGCCGTCTCCATCGGCGCGAGCAGCGCGTTCTCCAGCACCCCGCCGAGCTCTCTCGCCGCCCCGGCGGTCAGGTTCCCGTGGGCGAGGGCCACGATGTGCCCCCGCGCGAAGAGCCGCGGGATGAAGTCGCGGAGGTCCTCCGGCCCCACCTCGTCCAGCGCCGATAGCAGCGCGTCGGTGGGCCATTCCGGCGCGAGCAGGAGCTCGCCCACCTCGCTCATCGCCCGCCGGTACGGGGGGCGCTCGTCCAGGTTCCGGAGCAGCCGCGCATACTCCGCGCGTTCCGCCTCGAATCGCGACGGAGAGACGGGCGGTGCGCGCAGGGTCGAGACGATGCGCGCAAGCAGCTCGCGTTGCTTGTCGCTCCAGCCCGAGATCCCCGCGGTGACCCCGCGATGGTGCCGGTAGAGGAGATACGTGTGCCCGGCGAGGGCGGCGGGGTACGAGAACTCGACGAGGGCGTCCTCGACGATCCGGGTATGCAGCGAGCCGAGCACCGCGTGCCGCGGGGAGTCGTTGGCGATCGGCGAGCGTACGGTGAACCGGAAGTTCACGCGGGGCTGGCCGAACTCGACGTCGGGGCGGTGCCAGAGATCGAATCCGGGGCGCCGGGCGATGCGGACCGGATGCGTCGGCGCGGATCCGGTCCCGATCAGCGCTAGCTCGCCCGGCACGAACGGGTTCGGCTCGGGGAGCGCGAGGTCGAAGGCGCCGCCCGAGGCCGGGGCCGCGTCCGGGTTCCGCCAGCGCGCGATGGTCTCCGGCGGGATCGGGCGCAGCCGGTAGGGCGCCTCGAAGAACGGTGAGACGGAGTCGGTCGTCACCCCCGTCGCGATCACCGTCACGAGCGCCCGATCGGGGGCAAGGGCGGCGAGGAATCGCCTCTCGAGGGCGGGGTCGGCACCCTCGAACCGGTAGGGCGCGACGAGGACTTCGCCCGCCGGAACGCGGTGCAGGCGCGCCGCGAGGGCGAGCACGTGGTCGAGCGGGGGCGCCTTCTCCAGGAAGCGGAGCTCGAGCTCCGACATGCGTGCGAGCTCGTCGCGATAGCGAGGCGCCAGCCCCGCCGCGCGGATGAGGTCGAGGTACGAGAACACGAGGGCGACGACCTCGTCCGCTTTCTCGATCCCCGTCCTGGTGGCCCGGATCGTGATCCCGAACGTCGCGAAGTCCGGGTGCGAGACCCCGGGACCCGCGCTCAGGCCCTCCGCCCACCCCCGTTCTTTGAGGGCGGAGAGGAGGCTCCCCCGCCCTTCATGGCCGACGAGATGCGAGATGAGCGCGAGCGGCTTCGCGCGGAAGTGCGGCTCGATGGGCGGGATCGGAAACGAGAGGGAGAGGGTGCGGGACTCCCGGATCGGGGCGATGTCGAGCCGCGCCGGGAGGAGGCCGGCCCGAAAGAGCGGACCGTCGATGCGAAGACGCTCCACCGGGCGCCGCGCTACCGGCCCGAACCGGATCCGGACGAGGCGTTCGAGCTCGTCGAGGGGCTCGCGGCCGAGAACCACGAGCTTCATCAGGTGGGAGGAATAGGTCTTCTCCCAGAAGTCGACCACCTCCTCCCGGATACCGCCCCCGGGCCGGTCCCGTAGCGTCTCCTCGGTCCCGACATGGAACCGCGCGAGGGGATGCCGCGGGTCGA
>JAJDXW010000105.1 GCA_022823045.1 Gammaproteobacteria bacterium | reverse complement strand
CGTTCGATGCGATCACGTCCGGCTTGGGCGATCTCTGGGCATGATCCCCGGCTGGAACGACAGTTGCCGGGTGCGAATCCCACGCACTGAGAGAACGCGCGTTTGCACGGCCCACTGATGTTTCCGGGCTAGGTCTCGGGGCCGGGGTGGTCGCTCGCGAGCACGCCGGCCGTCCCCCAGTTCTCCCGGGGGGTGTCGACGATGACCACCTGCACGTCCTCCGGCGCGACCGCGATGGCCTCGCACACGCTCCGGGTCACGGCCCGGACGAGCTCGCGCTTCTGGTCGGCGGTGCGCCCTTCGAGGGCGAAGATCTGGACGAATGGCATGAAAACTCCCGGCACCGCAAGGTTGTAGTGCCTTCAGCGCCACGCGAAGATATCACCTAAGGGCCCGAACGCGCCTTGCCCAAGGAGCCGCAAGCAAGATGATCGACTTCCAGATCCCGGAGGAGACCCGCCTGCTGGTGGATACCGTCCGGCGCTTCGTCGAGAACGAGGTCCAGCCCCTCGAGGAGGAGATGGAAGCGCGGGAGGGACTCGCGCCCGAGGTGCTCGCGGGTCTGAAAGCGAAGGCTATCGGGCTCGGGCTCTTCGCCATGAACATGCCGGAGGAAGTGGGCGGCGGGGGCCTGAGCGCGGTGGAGATGTGCCTGGTCGAAGAACAGCTCGGCAAGACCACGGAGGCGCTCATCCGCAACATCTTCGGCCAGGTGTACGAGATGCTGACCACCTGCCGGGGCCGTCAGCGCGAGGAGTACCTCTTCCCTTCGGTGCGTGGCGAACGGATCTGCGCGTTCGGCATCACGGAACCGGAGGCGGGCTCGGACGCGGCGAGCATTCGCACGACCGCGGTCCGGGACGGGGACGACTACGTCCTCAACGGCTCCAAGCACTTCATCAGCGACGGCGATATCGCCGACTTCGCCGTCGTCATGGCCCTGACCGACCCGGAAAAGCGGGCGCGGGGCGGAATCACCCTGTTCCTCGTCGACCGGGACACGCCCGGCTACCGCGTCGGCCGGGTGCAGCCGATGATGGGGCACCTCGGCTGCAACCACGCGGAGCTCGTGTTCGAGAACTGCCGCGTCGGCGCCGACAAGGTCCTCGGGGAGCCGGGCGAGGGCTTTCGCCTCATCATGAGCACGGTCTCGCGGGTGCGCCTCGCGCATATCGGGGCCCGCTCGGTGGGCATGGCGACCCGGGTGCTCGAGCTCGCGCGCAACCATGCGGCCGAACGGCGCCAGTTCGGGCAGCCGATCGGGGAGTTCCAGATGGTGCAGAAGATGCTCGCCGACATGGCGACCGACATCTTCGCGGCCCGGATGATGATCCTCAACACCGCCTGGGAGCTCGACCAGGGGCGCGACCCGCGGGACAAGCTCTCCATGGTGAAGGTCTACGCCTCGGAGATGATGAACCGGGTGGCCGACCAGGGGATCCAGGTGTTCGGCGGCATGGGCTGGTGCAAGGAGCTGCCGCTCGAGCGGGTCTACCGGGACAGCCGGGTCCTTCGCATCTACGACGGCACCTCGGAGATCCACCGCATGCTCATCGCCCGCAACCTGCTGCGGAACGGGTTCGCCCTCGAAGGAGACCACGTATGACCGATTACGCCAACCCGCAACCCTTCCCCCCCTACGAACGCACCCGCCCGCGCGCGGGAGATCGGGCGGAGTTCCGCAAGACCATGACGGTGGCGGAGCAGGCGATGTTCACCGGGATCAGCGGCAACATGCATCCCCTCTACGTGAACGAGGTGCACGCCTCGTCGACGAGCGCGGGGAGCCGCCTCGCCTTCGAGCTCGCAGTCGCGTCGCTCGCGACGACCGCGCTTGCCGAGCTTTCGGGTGCGTTCTACCGGCTGGACGGCGTCGAGCTTTCGTTTCCGGCCATGGTCCGGATCGGAGACACGGTAGCCGCGGCCGCGGAGGTCGAGACCGCCGAAGTGGACGGTGGCCGGGTGCGGTGCCGGATCACTTGCACGGTCGACGACGGACCGGTGGTCGCGGAAGGCCGCGCCCATCTGGTCGAGATCGACTGAGGGGGCACAGCACCGTGCACGAGGTCAAGCCGCTCGAGGCCATCAACGAAGGCGACCGCGCCACCGTCACCAAGACCATCACCGAGGCCGACGGCGCCATGTACATCGCCTCGACGGGCGACTTCGGGCCCGTTCACGTGGACCAGGGTTTCGCGGCCGGCACCCGCTTCGGCGAGCGCATCGCGCCCGGGATCATGGTGGCGGGTATCTGCACCTCGATCCTCACCGGTCAACTGGTAGGCATCCTGGGTGTCTCCATCGAGGACCGGTTCTGGTTCACCGGGCCGGTACTCTATGGCGACACCATCACCTTCGACGTGTGGATCGCGGAAAAGCGGACCGAGGAGCGTACCGTGATCTGGGAGGCGAGCGCCCGCAACCAGAACGGCCTCGAGGTGCTGAAGGCCCGCGCCCGGCTCAAGTGGCCGCGCCCACGGCCCCCGCCGGAGCGAGGATGACGGCCCAGCGCATCTCGCCAGCCCGCACCGTCACGGAGAGCGACATCGCTCTCTTCGCCGGCCTGACGGCCGATTTCTCTCCCGTCCACTCCGACGCGGCCTACGCCGCGCGCGGCGTCTTCGGGCGCAGGGTGGCCCACGGCCTGCTCGGAATGAGCCTCGCCGAGGGGCTTCTCAGCCGCACGCCCGGTCAGAAGGCGCCCGCCGTGGCGTGGGAATGGTCGTTCGATGCGCCCCTCTTCGCCGGAGACACGATCCACGCGGTGGCGGAGCCGGAACCCGGGTGTCGGCGGGGCGACGGTCCCGCCTGCGAACGGGTGACCGTGTATCGCGAAGACGGGAGCCCAATCCAGCGGGGACGGCACGCGCTCGAAGACGACGACGCGGGGATCGTGCCGCCCTTCGCCGACGTTGTCGTGCGCGAGGACCCGACACTGCCCCCCGCCCCGACCACGTCCCCGGAGCACGCGGACGAGACGGGCGTCTACTTCGAGGACCTCGAGGTCGGCGATCGCTTCACCACGCCGGGGTACACGCTCGGAGCGTTCGAGCTTGCCGCCTTCGCGGGACTCACGGGGGATGCGTCAGCCGGCCTGTTCGGACTCACGCTCGTCGAAGGTCTCAAGCATTGCCTTGCGCCCGACCGGGGCGTCGGCACTCCGATGGCATCGCTGTCGTGGCGTTGGCGGCGCGTGGCCTCCCTTCACGTCGGGGACACCGTGTTCCTCGAAGTGACGATCCAGGGGAAGCGGGCCAGCCGGACCCGCCCCGACCGGGGCATCGTCGCCCAGTCCATCCACCTCGTCGCACATGGCCGGGGCATCCTGCAGCAAGGACAGCACGTGCAGATGTTCCGCCGACGACCCCCAGGGAGGTCCTGAGTCGTGAACACCCAACCCATCGCCGGCATGGAGCGGCTGCAGGGTGCGGTCGATTCCCACGTCCATTGCTGCCCGCACATCAACGACCGCACCGCGACCGCCTTCGACGCGACGCGACAGGCGGCTGCGGCGGGCATGAAGGGCCTCGGGCTGATGGATGTCTTTGCCAACAGCTCGGGCCTCGCGGCCCTCGCGATGCGAGAGCTCGGCCACCTGGGCGTCGATGTCTTCGGCGGCATCATCCTCGAGCCCTACGTGGGCGGCCTCTCGGCCCGCGTGGTGGAAGCCGCCCTCGACATGGGATACGGACCGGGCACGGGCGCACGCTTCGTCTCTCTCCCCTGTCATCACACGAAGATGGTCGCCGAAGCGGAGGGGCGAAGTCCGGCCTATGTGGAGTCTTGCCTGTCGATCCCGGAAACGGGTCCTCTCCCCGATCCCCTTCCCGAGATCATGGAACTGGTGGCAAGTCGGGACGTGGTCTTCAACACGGGCCACGTCACCGGTCCCGAGTGCGTGCGCGTGGTCGAGGAGGCGGCACGCCGGGGCTGCCGCCGCATTCTGTGTCCCGCTTCCTACTACGACCCGCCGACCGTGTCCGAGCTCGTGGGCCTGGGCGCCTGCGTGGAATTCGCCTTCTTCGTGATGAGCCACGCCACCCAGATCGGCCAGACGATGATCGACGCGGAGAAGCACCGCTTTGCGGCCGTCGATCTGGAGGCGGTCGCCGCGAACGTCGAGGCGGTCGGATGCGCCAACGTCGTGCTCTCCAGCGACAGCGGCTCCTACGTTCTGCCGCCGCCCGTGGAGGCGTTGCGCGAGTGGCTGGTCATGGTGGCCAGCACCGGCGTATCGGATGACGACCTCCGGGTGATGGTCGCGGACAACCCGGGCCGGCTGTTCAAGGTCCCGGGATTCGAGGCCGGCGGGTAGATGAAGCACCCGCACGGCGAGGAACCGCGGGCGGGGACGCCATTCGAGTTCATCTCGGTCGCCCGCGCCGAACCTCGCGTCATGCTGATCGAGTTCAATCGACCGGAGAAACGAAACGCGCTCTCGGTCGCCATGATGACCGAGATCGCCCGCGCCCTGTCCGGCGCCGAAACCGACGACGGCATCCACTGCGCCGTGATGACCGGCGATGACCGGGCCTTTTCCGCGGGCGCCGACATCAGGGATCAGCACGAGCGCGGCTCGGACGCAGCCCTCGCCCCCGAAAAGCTCGCAGCCTGGGAAACGGTCCGAAGCTTCTCCAAGCCCTTGATCGCGGCCGTGAATGGCTACGCCCTGGGCGGAGGGCATGAACTGGCAATGGCGGCCGACATCGTCATCGCGGGCGAGGGCGCCACCTTCGGGCAGCCCGAGATCAATCTCGGCATTCATCCCGGCGACGGCGCGACCCAGAGCCTGCCCCGGCTGGCCGGCAAGTCCCTTGCCATGCGCCTCATCCTGAGCGGTCAATCCATGGACGCCGCAGAAGCCCTCGCTGCCGGCCTGGTGGCCGAAGTCGTGGATCCGAGCCGCACCGTGGAACGCGCCCTGGAGCTGGCCGCGGTCATCGCCGGGAAGAACCTCCTTGCCCTCCGCCTCGCAAAGGCATGCGTTCTGAATGCCTACGAGACCCCCTTTTCCGAGGGCCTCCTTTTCGAGCGACGCAGCCTGGCGCGCGCGTTCGAGAGCGAGCATCGGGCAGAAGGCATGCGAGCCTTCGTCGAGAGTCGCGCGACCCGATGCCGCGAGGAGTGATCCGGGGCGTTCAAGGATTCCAGCCCGCCCCATCCTCTTCCGTGGGAACCGGAGCGCCCGCCCGAATCAGCCCCCGTTGTTCGAGGTCGCGCCAGAGTGCCCGTGGGACGGGCTCCGCCATTGCTCGAACGCAGGCTTCCATGTGGGCCGCGTTGCGCGGGCCGGGCAGCACCGCCGGGACGGACGGATGCCCGAGGGGAAAGCGCAGGGCGGCCGCGAGGAGGCTCGTTCCGTGGCTCGCGCAAACCGCTTCCATCGCCTCCACCCGGCCCCGCATCTCTTCATCCGCGGTTCGGTATTCGTAGGTACCCGAGCCGGCGCTTCCCCGGGCCAGCAGGCCGGAGCCGAACGGCGCCCCCACGATGACCGGGATCCCCCTCGAATGGCACAGCGGCAGGAAGCTGTCCAGGCAATCGTGGCGCAGCAGGCTGTACTGCATGGCGAGCAGAAAGCAGTCGAAGTCCGCTTCCCGGGCGCATGCCTCCATCATCCGCCAGTCGGTCGCCCCGATGCCGATCGCGGTGACGACGCCCTGGCGCCGCAGCTCGCCGAGCGCCGCGTAGGCACCGTCCATGGCTTCGCGCCGGCGCGCCTCGGCGGCGGACTCGCTCCCGTGGGTAAAGGGATCGATGTCGTGGATGAGCGCGATGTCGACCCGGTTGGTGCCGAGCCCAGGGCTCGTTTTTTGTCCGCCCGGCGAGCGGCGTGAGGTGATCGCGCGGCTGGTCATTTCGTTCTCGATGTGGCAGTGTGCCGTCCATGGCGACGCTGCCGGCCCCGGATTCGTCCATTGATCTGCGTGCGGTC
>JAJDXW010000296.1 GCA_022823045.1 Gammaproteobacteria bacterium | reverse complement strand
CGGCATGCGCTGGACCGTCAGCGGCGCCAACGCCATCATCGCCCTGCGCTGCGCCATCGAAAGCAATCGCTTCGATGACTTCTGGGAACGCCGGGCCGCCGCCGCCGCCGCCTGAATCTCACAAACGGGGCGTGCACCCGCCCCGCTCCCCCGCCCCCGCCCCGCCATCACCGGCGGCGCGAAGTCGGATATGCTCCCCGCCCGCGACGAGGGCGACGCCGCCCCGGCACACGGCGACGAACCACGGGGAGCGGAATCGATGAGCGGAATGTTCGAAGGCAGGGTCGCGCTCGTGACCGGAGCGGGAGGCGGGATCGGTCGCGCGACCGCCCTCGCGTTCGCGCGCGAGGGAGCCCGGGTAGTGGCCTCGGACGTCGAAGGGGCGGGCGGGGAGGAGACGGCCCGCCTCGTCGGGGCGGCGGGTGGCGCCGCCGTCCACGTAGCCTGCAACGTGACCCGTCCGGACGAGGTGAACGGCCTCGTCCAGGCGGCGGTGGACGCCTTCGGGCGGCTCGACTGCGCCCACAACAACGCCGGCATCGAGGGCACCTACGGGCGGACCGCGGACTGCGACGAGGAGAACTTCGACCGCACCTGCGCCGTCAACCTCAAGGGCGTGTACCTGTGTCTCAAGGCCGAGATCGCGCACATGCTCGGCGCGGGGGGCGGCGCCATCGTCAACACCGCCTCCGTCGCCGGGGTCGAGGGGGCGAAGAACCTTCCCGCCTACGTCGCCTCCAAACACGGGGTGGTGGGCCTCACCCGCACCGCCGCCCTCGAGTACGCGACCCGCGGGATCCGGGTGAACGCGGTCTGCCCGGGCCCCATCCGCACCCGCATGCTCGAAGCCCTCATGGAGGAGAGCCCCCGGATGGAGCCAGCCATGATCGCGGCCGTCCCCATGCGCCGGCTGGGGAAGCCGGAGGAGATCGCGGAGGCGGTGGTGTGGCTCTGCTCGGACCGGGCCTCCTACGTCACCGGTCAGGGCATCGTGGTGGACGGCGGGTTCACCGCCGGCTCCTGAGCTTCCGATCCGGTCCCATCCCGGAACGCCCTCCTGCGATCCCGGCTCAGGCGAGGACGGCCACCCGCCCCTCGTCGAGGAGCTCGCCCACCACCTCGTCGAAGGCCGCCACCGTCTCGTCGATGTCGCCTTCGGCGTGGGCGGCGCTCGTCATGCCCCCGTTGTACGACATGAGCTCCATGCCCCGGGAGCGAAAGCCCGCCTGGAGCGCGGCGACGAGATCTCCCGGCATGCCCTTGAGGGCCGCGGGGTCGCTCGTCCGGAGGGCCGCCCGGTCCGCGACCGGCTCGGCGCCGGGACCCCGGAGGTAAATGTGGAAGGCGGAGCTCTCGCCGTAGACGTAGCCCGCGACCCCGCGCTCCTCGAGCACCTGGTCCAGGCCGGCCCGGAGCCGCTCGGCCATCGTGTCGGCCCGGCGCTGCGGCCCGCCGTCCGCGGCGATCTCCAGGCAGGCCCGGCCCGCCGCCGCGGAGAGCGGCGCGGCGTTGAAGGTGCCGTAGTGGAGCACCCGCTCGAATCGGTCATGCTCGCGGTCTCCGGTGATTCTCATCACCTCCATGATCTCCTCGCGGCCGCAGACCGCCCCGCCCGGCATCCCGCCCGCGATGATCTTCGCGTGGGTGGAGAGGTCGGCGACGATTCCCGCCCGCTCCTGGGCGCCGCCCGGCGCCCAGCGGAAGCCGGTGATCACCTCGTCGACAATCATCAAGACGCCGTAACGCCGCGTGAGCTCGCGCACCCCGGCGAGGTAGCCGGGCTCGAGGAGGACGGTCGCCCAGCTCGCACCCGAGCCCTCCAGGATGACGCCCGCGATGTCGTCGTCCTCCGCGAGGGTCCGCTCCAGGAGATCGAGGTCGTTGTCGGGGATCATGACAACCCCCTCCCCCGCCCCGGGCGCGCGTCCGGTCGTGGGCGACACGTCGAACGGCGGGACGAAGCCGGCCACCAGCTCGTCGAGCCAGCCGTGGAAGTGGCCGGTGAAGCGCACGATCTTCGAGCGCCCGGTGCAGGCGCGGGCGATCCGGCACGCGAGACCGGTCGCCTCGCTTCCCGAGTTGACGAAGCGCACCCGCTCCGCGCACGGCACGAGTCGCTGGATGGACTCCGCCCACTCCACCTGGAGCGGGTGGTCGTTGCCGAAGTGCACGCCGGCGGGGGCGGCCTCCCGCACCGCCTCAAGGATGGCGGGATGGGAGTGGCCGAGGAGGATCGCGCCGTTGCCGACGAGGTAGTCGATGTAGCGGTTGCCGTCCGCGTCCCACTTGTAGGCGCCTTCGGCCCGTTCGATGTACAGCGGGAACGGCGCGGCGTGACGGACGTCGTGGCCGAGGCCGCCCGCGATGCTCGCGCAGGCCCGGTCGTACCAGGACTCCGAGCGCGAGCGGTTGGGGAGATGGTGCGGATCGAGGGTAGCCATGAGCGGAGCCTCCGCGATGAGCGCGACCCCCAGTATACGAACCCGCGCGGGGCCTGCAGCGAGAGGAGCGGATCGGCCCGGCGCGCCGGACTCGCGGCCCCCGCTATACTCGCGTTGCGGCCATCAGGAGGCGGGAGATGAACGTGCCATTCACGGGCGGCTGCGCGTGCGGCGCCATTCGATACCGTTGCTCGGGCACGCCGCGCTACATGGGCAACTGCCACTGCCGCGACTGCCAGCAGGCGACCGGAAGCGCCTACTTCCCGTGCGTGCTGGTCAAGGAGAGCGACTTCACGCTGGAGAGCGGCGAGCCGAGCTGGTTCGAACGGCCCGCCGACAAGGGGCACCCGATGCACCGGGGGTTTTGCCGGGATTGCGGCTCGCCGCTCTTCATCATCAACGGCGCGAACACGGCCGGGCGTGCCCTCTACGCGGGAAGCCTCGACGACCCGAGCTGGTACGCGCCGAGCCGCGAGATCTACGTCGCGAGCGCCCAGCCCTGGAGCCTGCTGCACCCCGACGTGCCGCACGACGAGGGCATGCCGAGGAGGAGATAGCCGACCGAGGGAACGGCAACGAACCGCCGGGCCGTGACTTCCGCGCATCGACGAACCCCAACCCGTCGAAAGGACCTCCGACCGAAATGGCCACATCACTTCCCGTGATTGACGTCGACCGCGTCGACCTCGAAAGTCCTCGTGCGCCGGAGATCGCGCGCGCGGTCGACGACGCATTTCGCCGCACCGGCTTCTGCTACGTCGCCAACACGGGCATCGAGGCGGATCTCATCGGGGCCGTGTTCGACGCCACCCGCTGCTTCCACGCCCTGAGCGACGGGGCCAAGCAGGCAATCGCAATCAACGCGTTCCACCGCGGATACATCGCGCCGTACACGGCCACGAACCGGAGCTCGAGCGTCGCCCGGGTGACCCGCCCGAACCTGAGCGAATCGCTGATGGTGATGCACGAGGTCGCTCCGGAGGATCCCTTCTTCGGCAAGCCATTGCAGGGACCCAACCAGTGGCCGGAAGGCTTGCCCGGCTTTCGCGAGGCGGTGACCGCCTATCAGAGCGCGATGACGGATTTCGCCCGGCGGTTCACGAGACTGCTTGCACTCGCCCTCGGTCTGCCGGAGACGTATCTCGATCCCCACTTCGAGCGCCCCACCTCGTGGCTTCGCCTGCTCCACTATCCTCCGGAGCCTCGCGGGACCCCGGACGACCAGTACGGAGCGGCGCCGCATACCGACTACGGGTTCATCACCTTTCTCGCCCAGGACGAGCACGACGGCCTCGAAGTGCGCACGAGGGACGGGGAGTGGCTCTCCGCTCCGCCGCTCGCGGACACGTTCGTCGTCAACGTGGCCGACCTGCTCGCGCAGTGGACGAACGACCGATGGTCCTCGACCCCGCACCGGGTCCGAAACCGCTCGGGCCGGGACCGCTACTCGGTGCCGTTTTTCTGGGACATGGACCTGGAGAGCGAGGTCGGCTGCCTGCCGACCTGCCGCGGGCCGGACAACCCGCCGCGCCACGATCCCGTGCGCTTTGCCGACTACCTCCTGCCGAGGCTCGAGCGCAACTACGCCTACCGCCGCCAGCCGGCCGCGGAAACGGGGTCAGGGTGAAGTTCCGTGAGGGCCGGGTCAGGGTGAGACTGCACGTTCGCAATACGAAATTTCACCCTGATCCCACTTTCTTTTTCGCCTAGCGCAGGCCAAGGCCGCGGGCGATGATGCCGCGGAGGATCTCCCGGGTGCCGCCCTGGATGGTGAGCTTCGGGGCGATGACCGTGTCGTGGGCGAGCACCGCTTCGAGGCGTTCGCTTCGCTCGATGAATGCACCGAGGCGGCGGACCTGATCGGGGAGCGCCTGCTCCCAGTTCGTGCCGAGGTCCTTGACGATGGACGACTCGACCACCGGCTCCTTGCCGGCGGCGAGCATCCCCGCCACCGAGATCGACATCCGCCGCATGGTGTGGAGCTGGGCGACGAGGCGCCCGACCCCCTCCGCCTCGCGCGGGCCCGGCTCGGTGCCGAGGTCGCGGAGCAGCTCGACGAGCACGTGGATCGTCTCCAGGAACCGTTCGGACCCGCTCCGCTCGTAGGCGAGCTCGCTCGTCGCCTGCTTCCACGCGCCGTCCACCTCGCCCAGCGTGTGGTCGGCGGGGAGGCGCGCGTCCTCGAAGAGCACCTCGTTGAAGTCGTGCCCGCCGGCCGCGTTCACGACCGGGCGGGTGCTGATGCCGGAGGTGGTCTTGAGCGGCACCAGGAACTGGGTGAGCCCGTGGCGGCGGTTGGCGTTGGTGGGCGGGGAGGTGCGGAAGAGCCCGATCATGTAGTCCGCCTGGTGGGCGCCGCTCGTCCAGAGCTTGCGTCCGTTCACCACCCACTCGTCGCCGTCGCGCTCCGCCCGGGTCTTCGCGGCGAAGAGGTCGGAGCCGGAGTCGGGCTCGCTCATCCCGATGCAGAAGGTGACCTCGCCGCGGCAGATCCGGGGGAGCACGTCGAGCCGGATGTGCTCCGGCGCGTAGCGAAGGAGCACCGGGCCGCTCTGCCGGTCGGCGGTGAAGTGGGCCCGAGTGGGTGCGCGGGCAAGGAGGAACTCCTCGTTGACGACGTAGCGTTCGAGGTAGCTCCGCTCCTGCCCGCCGTAGCGCTTCGGCCACGTCATCCCGATCCAGCCTCGCGCGCCGACCCGGCGGCTGAACGCGCGGTTGAAAGTCTCGCCGGCGGGGTCGTGGGGGTCGAAGGCGCCGGCCTCGATCTCGCCGCGAAGGAACTCGCGCACCTCCTCGCGGAGGCGGTCCGCCTCGGGCGGGAGACGGATGGGGTCGAACTGGATTGCCTGGGCCATCGCGTTTCTCTCGAGGACTCCCTGCTCTTCTCCGGGGACCGGCGTCCGGGGTCAGACGGCGGTAAGGGCGGGCCACATGCCGTCCGCCCCGAGGCGGGCGAAGTGCCGGCCGAGCCGGAGGGCCCATTCGCTCTCGTCTCCGAACTCGTCCCGCCACGCCCAGAGCCGGTGCGTGTAGCGATGCAGGACGTGCTCGCGCGAGTAGCCGATGGCCCCGTGCACCTGGTGAGCGATGAGGGCGCCCGCGTGTGCCGCCTCCCCCGCCCGCACCTTGGCCGAAGCGACCTCGACGAGCACCGAATCACTCCCCGACTCGTGGTGCTCGAGCGCCCACGCGACGGAGTTGGCCGCCGCGTTCGCCGCCGCCACCTCGCCCGCGAGGCGGGCGAGCTCCTGCTGGACGGCCTGGAACTTCGCGATCGGACGCTCGAACGCGACCCGCTCGCGCGAGTACTCGACCGAAAGGTCGAGAATTGCCTGGAGCGCGCCCGCGATGAGGGCGGCGCGCGACGCGGCTCCGAAGAGCCGCGCCTCCACGGGGGAGACCGGCCGGTCGCCGACCGCGACGGGCACCGCCCGGTCGAAGTCGAGGCGGTCGAGGGGGTCGCCCGCCACTGTTGTCCCCTCCACGAGGCCGCACCGGGCGCGTTCGACGAGGGCGACCCGGCAGTCGCCGCCGTCGCCGTGGTCGCCATCGCCGCCTCCCGCCCGCGCAAGGACCGCGACGTGCTCCGCCTCGCGCGCGAACGGCACCTTGTCGGCGCGGCCGCGCAGCGTGCCGTCCGCTCCCAGCCCGACCGCGTCCGCGGCCCGCACGGGGGCGACCGCGAGCTTCCCGGCGGGGACCTCGAGCCCGGCGCGCGCGAGCACCATTCCGGCGACGAGGGTGTCGGCGAGGGGGGCGGCGGCGGCGAAGCGGCCGGCGGCGTGGAGCGCCTCGAAGCCTTCGCGCACCGACGCACCCGCGCCCCCCGCCTCCTCCGGCACCCAGGCCGTCGAGAGGCCGGTCTCCTCGAGGGCGCTCCAGAGGGCTTCGCGCCACTCCCCGCCCTCCGGATCGAGGGCGAGGCCCTGTGGTTCCGCCGCGTCGCGAAATACCCGCTCGCACGTCTCCGCGACGAGGCTTGGTCCGTCTTCCATCACGATTTCCCGACGTTCTCCGAGACCGAGGCCGGCCTCTCCTGCCGGCAGCCGAATGCGCAGCGCACAGTCTACCCGAGCCGCCGTCGCGAACGTCCCCCGGTCTCCCCCGATTAGAATCGCGCCGCACCAGCGGGGACGGGCGGAGGCGACACATGAAGTTCGGAATTTGCGCGATGGCCGACATCGACGAGATCGGCTTTTACCGCCACGCCGAGAACTTCGGCTACGACTCGGTGTGGGCGACGGACAGCCAGATGCTGTTCTCCGACTGCTACGCGGTGCTCGCCCTTGCGGCCCAACAGACGACGCACCTTCGCCTCGGGACCGGCGCCTCGATCTGCGGCACCCGGATCCCCCCCGTGCACGTGGCCGCCATGGCGACCCTGAACCGCCTCGCCCCGGGGCGGGTGCACCTCGCGATCGGGACCGGCAATACCGCGATGCGCACCATGGGCCAGCGCCCGATGCGGATCCGCGACTACGAGGAGTACCTGCGGGTGCTCCGGGCGCTCCTCGCCGGCGAGGCGGTGGAGTACGAGTTCAACGGGGTGCGCCGCCCCGTCAAGATGCTCATGCACGAGTTCAAGTACATGAACCTCGAGCCCCGGATCCCCCTCTACGTCTCCGGGTTCGGGCCGCGCGCGATGGGGCTCGCGGGGGAGTACGGGGACGGGCTCGTGTTCGCGATCCCGCCACGCGGAATCGCGGTCGGCGAGGCGATGGCCCACGTGCGCCAGGGCGCGGCGCGGGCGGGGCGGGGCGATCTCGACGGGTTCCTGAACTGCGCCCTCGTCAACGTGGCCCTCCTCGAGCCGGGGGAGCCCGCCGACTCCGAGCGCATCATCCGCACCATCGGCCCCAACGTGATTGCGAGCGTCTACTACTTCTACGACGAGGTGCACGAGAAGGGGATCGACCCGCCGCCGTTCCTCGAGCGGATCTGGGACCGGTATTGCGCGCTGGTGGAGAATACGCCGCCCGAGCACCGGCACTTCCGCACCCATGAGTACCACTACACGCGCCTGCACCCCGGGGAAGCGGAGCTCATCGACGCGGAGCTCGTGCGGGCGACCTGCCTCACCGGCACCGCGGAGGAGCTCGTCGAGCGGGTGCGGGCCCTGGAGGCGGAGGGCCTCCAGGAGCTCATGTTCGCGACCGGAGTGGACGAGAAATGGCGCTTCGCCGAGGAGTTCTCGCGACTCGTGATGTCCCGGCTCTGACCCGCCGCGACCGGCGCCGTCAGGTGAGGTCGAGGCGGGCCTCGCCGAGGGAGTCGATGGCGACGACGATCCCGTCGCCTTCGGCCGGCCACTTCGTGGCGACGATGCTGCCGGTCATCACGATGTCCCCGGCCCGGAGCTTGCGCCCGCGCGCCGCGAGGGCGTTCGCGAGCCAGGCGACGGCCTCGAAGGGATGCCCTCCCATCACCGCTTCGCCGTCGCCCTCGCCGACGACGTCATCGTTGATGACGAGACGGCCGCGCACCGCGGGCAGGTCCAGATCGCGCCACTTCGTCGTCTCCGGTCCGAGGACGACGCCGAAGTTGAAGGAGTTGTCGGCGACGAGGGCGAGGCCGTCGAGGGCATCGTAGTCGCACGCCCGGTCGTCGACGATCTCGATGGAGGGCGCGACCGCGGCGACCGCGGCCGCCACCGAGTCCCGCGTATGTCCTCCGCCGGCGAGGTCCGCGGACAGGCGCACCGCGATCTCGGCCTCGATGCCGATGCGCACGTAGTCGGCAGCCCGAAGGGTGACCGGGCTCCGGTACACGTACGCCTCGTGGATCCCGCCCGCGCACGGGTGGTCGATGCCGGCGAGCCGCTGCATGACGGGAGTGGTGAGGGCCACCTTCCACCCCGCGAGCGGCCCGAGCCCGTGCTCCTCGTTGAACGCCTGAAGGCGATCCTGGATTGCGTGGGCCTCGTCGATGTCACGCGGGCGGAGGTCCTCCGGGAGGCCGGTGAACCGCTCCCCTGCCCGGTGCTCGTCGAAGAAACGTCTTGCCGCGGCGGCGGCGCGCTCCCGATCGATCATCGGCCGACTCCCCTCCGGTTCCTGAACGATGCACGGACCGGCGGGCGGACCGCCCCCGGCCTCGGCGGCCATGATATCGCCGCACTTGGCGACGAAGCGGCCCCACGCCGACTCAGCCGCCTGCGAGTATCGCGTCCGCGATCTTCTCCGCCGTCATGATGGTCGGGAGGTTCGTGTTCGCGCACGGCACCTGTGGGAACACGGACGCGTCGATGACGCGCAGGCCTTGCGCGCCTCGCACTCGTCCGGCCGCGTCCGTGACGGCCTCGTTGTCGTCGTCCGCGCCCATGCGGCACGTGCATGACGCGTGCCACACGCCAACGGTCGTCGAGCGCACGAACTCCTCGGCCGCGTCGTCGTCCTCGATCATCTGCTCGAGCGTGTAGCCGTCCATGACGAAGCGCTCGAGCAGATACTTCCTGAGCGCCGACGGCCCGTCCAGCAACTGCGCGAAGATGCCGGTCATGATCGCGTTCTTGCGCGACACGGCGCCGACCTGACGGACCTTCTCGCCCCAGCATGCCGGGAACGGCAGCGACGTCGCCGAGCGTACGGCAGGGTGCTGATGCATCTCGGCCATGTGCCTCAAGCCGTGCACGAGCCGCTCGAGATCGCGACGGTCGGACAGCAGGTTGAACTCGACTTGCGGATGCTCGCGTGGATCGGCCGACTTGAGCTTGACCTGCCCGGACTCCGAGTAGGTCCTGTTGACGAAGATGATGAGCGCGCCGACCTGCTCGCCGACGGCGTGCCACGAGCTCTTGTTCGCGACGGCGACGAACATGTCGCCGGGCGGCGCATCGCCGAGCTTCGACGAGTAGCGCAAGCCCATGGTCATGTGTCGACGCGTGTGCTCGCTCTTGCGAGCGGGTGCGTGCACGAATGCCGCCAGCGCCACGGACGGATGGTCCATGAGCCGCTGGCCGACCCCGGGCAGATTCAGCGCGACGTCGATGCCCTGGTCCTTGAGGGTCAGCGCCGGCCCGATGCCGGCGCGCAGCAGGTGCGCCGGCGAGTGAATGGCGCCGCACGACAGGATGACCTCGCAGGCCTCGAAGCTCTGGCGCTTGCCGTTCACGGTCGCCTCGACGCCCGTGCAGCGCACACCCTCCATGACGAGCTTCCGCATGATCGCGCGCGTCAGGATCGTCAGGTTCGGACGCTGGCGCACGGCGGGGCCGAGGTAGCCGATGGCCGTCGAGACGCGGCGCTCGTAGGCATTCGAGATCGTGATCGGGAAGTAGCCGTCGACGAACTTGCCGTTCTGATCCATCAGGTAGTCGTAGCCGGCGTCAGCGAACGCGCGCTCGAACGCGTTCGTGTGGCCGTTCCATTGATCGGGAAGGATGCGCCGGACCGGAATCGGGCCGCCCTGGCCGTGATACTCGTCTTCGACATCCATGTCGTGCTCGATCTTCTTGAAGTAAGGCAGCACCTCGTTCCAGGCCCAGCCTTTCGCGCCGCGGGCTTCCCACTCGTCGTAGTCCCACGGCGCGCCGCGATTCGCGAGCTGGCCATTGATCGACGAGCCGCCGCCGAGAACGCGGGCTTGCTCGTAGCGCCGCTCGCGCGGGCGCGGCGCATCCGGCGGCGCGTTGTGCGAGATCACCTCCGTGCTTACCGTCAGATCACGCCAGATGAAGCGCTCGTTCAGATAGGCCTTGCCCGGGTAGCTGTCGAGGATGTCCTCGGGCACCTTGCCGTGCGGCGTGTCCTCGCCCGCCTCGAGCAGCAGCACCGAATTGGCGCTTCGCGCGGACAGGCGGTTGGCGAGCACGGAGCCGGCCGACCCGCCGCCGACGATGATGTAGTCGTAGTGCATCGAAGCCTCCCGCCCTCGTGGCGCCGTCCTCATTCTGTCGAGCTGAATTTCTCCGGCGGTTCCATTTCCTCCAATGGCGGGGCTTTGTCGTTGCGCGAAGTGGACCGCCGGATGGGGCTGACCGCGGCAGTGGCTCGTTGGCAATGGCGCGTTCGCTACGAAGGATGCAGCCTAGGCCGCGGTGTAGCCGCCGTCCACCATCCAGTTCGCGCCGGTCACGAACGACGCCTCGTCCGACGCGAGGAACAGGATCACGTTCGCGATTTCCTCCGGCTGGGCGATCCGGCCGAGAGGATGCCTTGCCAACAGCTTCGCGAACATCTCGGGGTTCGCCCTGAGGCTCTCGGTGAGCCGCGTCTCCACGGACCCGGGAGCGACCGCGTTGACCCGGATCCCTTCGCGCCCCAGGGCCGCTCCGAGGTCACGGGTGAGCTGGACGACGGCTCCCTTCGAATGCACGTACGCGCTGAACCCGTCGGAGAGGCCGCTTCCCGGCGGATAGCCGATGTGGCCCATGATGGACGCGATGTTGACGATCGAGCCGCCCCCGCCCGTCGCCCGCATGATCTCGACCGCCGCCTGGCACATGAGCATCGTGCCCTTGAGGTTGACGTCCATCACGCGCTGCCAGCGCTCGTCCGGGTCCGGCACGTCCGCGACGTCGCGCGTGGTGATGCCGGCGCAGTTGACGAGCACGTCGAGCCGGCCGTACGAATCGCGGGCCGCCCCGGCAATCCCTTCCGTGTCCTCGCGCGATGTCACGTCGCCGGGCGCGACGACGTATTCCGCCCCCGCCTCGGCGAGCGCGCCCGCGGTGCCGGCACACGCGTTCTCCGCGATGTCGCTCACGACGACCCGCGCTCCTTCGGCCGCGAACCGGCGCGCGCAGGCGGCGCCGATCCCGGAACCGGCCCCCGTGATGACGGCCACCTTGTCTTGAAGTCGATCGGACATGGTCCTCCCCGGTGCGGACTCCCTCCGCGTCGCATGCGCCGCGGCGGACGGCGGGTCTCGATGGGTCCGCCCGCGCGACGTTCCACCGCTCGGCCCCCCGCTCCGGATCGCGGCCTCCACCGGCGGAAGAGCGGCGCCGACGCGAACTCGATTCATCTTACCGCCTTTCCGGCGCTTGACGTTTCGGATCGAGGGCGCAAACTTCCCCGGCCACCTTTCACCCGGAGTCGCCGCGCATGAGCAGGAAACCCGAGAACCATCGGGAAGACGTCATCGGCCGGGCGAATGTCGAGGACACGCCGGAGCTGCTCGCCTACTACGAGGAGCTCGACCGGCACCACGCGGGCGCCCTGTGGACGGTGGCCAACCGGATCGAGCCGTGGGAGCCCGTGTCGGCGTCCGTTCCGGTCGTCTGGCGCTACTCGGACCTGCGCGACCACGTCCTTCGCTCCATCGAGCTCGTGACGCCGGAGGAGGCGGGACGGCGGGTCGTCTACCTCAACAATCCCGGCCGCACGGACGTGGCGGCGGCGGTCGGCTGGATCTACGCCGGGCTGCAGGCGATGAACCCCGGCGAGGTGGCGAGCGCGCATCGGCATTCGGCCTCCGCGATCCGCTTCATCATGGAGGGCGAGGGAGCCTACACGGTCGTCGACGGGCACAAGATGACCCTCGGCGAGAACGACTTCGTGCTGACTCCGAACGGGACCTGGCACGAGCACGGGGTCGAGGCGACCGGCAGTCCGTGCATCTGGCAGGACGGCCTCGACATTCCCTTCGTCAACGCGATGGAAGCGAACTTCTACGAGGTGCACCCGGACCTCCGGCAGGCCGTCGCCTTCGAAGTCGACGACACGACCAGGACGTGGGGCAATGCCGGCCTTACGCCAAGCGGGGCTGACTGGAGCAAGGGTTATTCGCCGATGTTCAAGTACGAATGGCAGGAGACCTACGAGGCCTTGCGCAGGTACGCCGAATGCACCGAAGGCTCACCCTTCGACGGCGTGCTGATGGAGTACGTGAACCCGGTCACCAACGGGCCGGTGATGCCGACGATGGGCGCGAGCATGCAGATGCTGCGGGCCGGCGAGCACACGAAAGCGCACCGCCACACCGGAAGCTACCTCTACCACGTGACCAGGGGAAGCGGCCATTCGATCATCGATGGCCGGCGATACGACTGGTCGGAGCGCGACATCTTCTGCGTGCCCTCCTGGGCCTGGCATGAGCATGCGAACGGCTCGGAGCGCGACGACGCGTGCCTGTTCTGCCTTTCCGATCTGCCGGTCATCCGCGCCCTCGGCCTCTATCGCGAGCAGGCCTTCGGCGAGAACGCCGGCCGGCAGCCCCCGGACTGAGGACGGCTTCCCCGGAGAGGTGGCGAGCCGGGACCGCCGGTCGGAGCGGCGGCAGGCGGGGTTGCACGCCTACCATCGAAGGACGGACCGGCGCGGAGCCGGGCCGGAATGGGAAGGATTGTGGAAAAGAGGCCAGAGCGGGGTTTCGCAGGTGAACCGGTGAATCGGAGCCGAAACGCACGATGCGAGAATCCGCTCCGACCCCTTTTTCGGGTTTCGCGCCTTTTCGAGGAGGATTGAGATGGCGGTGACAGGACTCGAGATCGTGCGGCGCGAGCCGTTCGCGGGCGGCCGGAGGTTCGGAGATGCGGGAGCCTACGAGCGGATCGACGCCGTCGCGCACTACGCGGTGGACCCCCGCCATCCCGCCAACGCGCCCATCGTCGACCTCGACCGGGCGGAGCGGGACGCGGACGGCCACGTTCGCTTCAGCGGCGATGCCACCTTCCTCGTGCCGATGGACCCCGGGCGGGCCAACCGCGCCCTCCTCTTCGAGGTGCCGAACCGGGGCAACCGGCTCGCGATGCGATCGTTCAACATGGCGCCGTTCGACCTCATGCCGACCGACGAGATCCCGGTCGGCGACGGTTTCCTGTTCGAGCGCGGGTGGTGCGTCGCGTGGTGCGGGTGGCAATGGGACGTTCCGCACCCCTCGGTGCGCCTCGGTCTCCGCGCCCCCGGCGTACCCCTCGCGGGGCGCGTTCCGGCCGGCCGGATGCAGCTTCGCATCCAGCCGGACTGCGCGGCCCGCACCTTCTCCCTCACCGACCACCACGTCGGCTCGGTCGGCAACCACGCGCCGATCGCGCCCCTCGATCCGGACGAGCCGGAGGCCGCGCTCTTCGTGCGCGAGCACCTGTTCGACACGCCGGTACGCATCGCGCGCGAGCGGTGGACGTTCGAGCGCGGGAACGAGAGCGGGGCGCCCTCCCGCCCGGACCGGGTCGCCCTCGCCGACGGCTTCGAGGCCGGGCGGATCTACGACCTCGTCTACACCCCGGCCGAGTGCCCGGTGGTCGGGGCGGGGCTCCTCGCGGTGCGCGACCTCGCCGCGTGGACCCGGGGGAGCGCCGAATCGCCGGCCGCCGGCCGCGTCGACCACGTGATCGCGAAGGGGGTCTCGCAGTGCGGCCGGTTCCTCCGGACCTTCCTCCATGCCGGGCTCAACCGGGACGAGGCGGGAAACCGGGTGTTCGACGGGGTGCACGTCCACGTCGCGGGAGGGCGGCGCGGGGAGTTCAACCACCGCTACGGACAGCCCTCGGTGCAGCCGACCCCGAGCCTCGGTCACCGCTTCCCGTTCGCCGACGAGCCGCAGACGGACCCGCGCTCGGGGCGGCGCGAAGGGCTTCTCGACCGGCTGCGCGCGGGGGAATGCCTGCCGAAGATCGTCTACACCGACACGTCGGCGGAGTACTGGCGCGGGGACGCGGGGCTCGCCCACCACGACCTCGCGGCCGGCGAGGCCGGCGGGGCGGACGTCGAGCCGCCCGCCGAGGTCCGGCGCTATCTCTTCGCCGGCACCCAGCACGCCCCCGGGGTCCTGCCGTTCACGGACCGGAGCATGTTCGGGAGCCGCGGGGCGAACCGCTTCAACGCCGTCGACTACCGGCCCCTCCTTCGCGCCGCCCTGGAGAACCTGCGCGCGTGGATCGCGGACGGCGCCCCGCCGCCGGAAAGCGTGTTCCCGCGCGCGAGCGACGGCACGACGGCGCGGCGCCGGGAGGTGCTGGGGGCGCTCGCGGGCGTCCCGGGGTTCGCGCTGCCGCGCGCGGACCGGCTCCCGTCGCTCGTGCCGATGGACCTCGGGGAGCACGCCGAGCGGGGGGTTCCCGCCCTCCCCGCCCGGTTCGTCGGGGAACCGTACCCGTCGCCGGTCTCCGCCGTCGACGCGGACGGCAACGAGACGGGCGGGGTGCGGATGCCGGACGTGAGCGTCCCCGTCGCGACCCATGCGGGCTTCAATCCGCGTCATCCCGAGGGGGGCGGGGACGGCCAGCTCCTCGAGTACCTCGGCTCGACGGTCCCGCTCGCCCGCACCGCGGCGGAGCGTGCGGCCGCCGCCGATCCGCGCCCGTCGATCGCCGAGCGCTACGCGAGCCGCGAGGCGTACCTCGCCGAGGTGCGGGAGGCGGCGGAACGGCTCGTCGCGGGCCGGTACCTGCTCGCCGGGGACGTGGATCTGTGCCTCGCCATCGCGGGCGAACGCTACGACGCGGTGGCCACCCTCGAAGCCTGAGCCCTCCGTGAACGCGGGGCGGACGAGAGCGCGGGGTTCCGGCGCGCCTACGTGGTTGCGCCGTGGACCGCCCCCGGGGCGTCCACCCGGACGGTCACGATATCGGTGTCGTGGTACTGCTGGTGGTGGACCGAGGACGCGACGTGCCGGAGGAGGCGAAGCGAGACCTCGCGTTCCACCGGCGCCCCGGCGGACCGCTCGCCGAGGAGGGCGATCCGGTCCTGGAGGTTCTCGTTGCCGGCGGCCGCGACGAACTCCAGGACCGCGCCGTCCCCTTCCTTGTGGGCGACGAGCAGCAGGCGTCGGCCCGCGGGCTCCTTCCCCCTGCCGCCCCCGGGGGCCGGGTCGCCGGCCTCGCGCGCCGCGTCACTACCCTCCTCCGCCGCGAGCAGGGTGAGCAGGGTCTCTTCGCCCGCCGCATCGAGCCGGCCCGCCATCTCCTCGTCCCAGCCGCTCCGGGCTGCGAACGCACCAAGGAACTCCCGCATCCTCGGCAGGACGGAGACGTCGAGGTCCGCTTCGAAGCGCCGCCGGCGCGGGGCGGTGAGCTCGAGAAACACGGTCATCGCAATGGCCGCGAGGCCGCCCGCGGTCATTCCGTTCTGGAAGAGGCCCCCGGCGATCCCCGCCACGTGATCGGGAAAGATGACGCCGTGCTGGAAGCCGACCCCAATCCAGAACGAGACCCCCGCCACCAGGCCCTTGCGGTAGTCGAGGCCGTCCTGCACCACCACCCTCATGCCAAGCACGAAGAGCATCGCGAGGAGCACGGTGACGTAGGCAGCCGCAACCGGCCCCGGAATCGCGAGGATCGCGGCGAGCACCTTGGGCAGGAACGCGGCCGCGAGGAAGACGGCGCCGACCGCGACCCCGACGCTCCGCGCCGCGACCCCGGTGAGCTCGGTCACCGAGACGCTGGTCGAGTAGGTGGTGTTGGGGACGGTCCCCGCGAGGCCCGACAGCAGGTTCCCGACCCCGTCCGCCGCCACCGCCCCCTGCACGGCCCGGAAGTCGACCGCGCGCGGCCGTCGCCACGACACGCGCTGGATCGCGACGGAGTCGCCGAGGGTCTCGATGGCGCCGACCAGGGTCACGAACACGAAGGCGGGCAGGAGACCCCAGAAGACCGGCCCGAAGCCGAGGTCGAAGCCGGGCCACCCAATCTCGGGAAGGCCGATCCACCCCGCGTCGGCGATGCGGCCGACGTCGTAGATGCCGTAGTACGCGGCGACTGCCGAGCCGGTGACGACCCCGATGACCGGCGCCCAGAGTCGTAACGCCCCTCTCGCCTTGAGCGCGATGCAGATGATGACGAGGGCCGTCGCAAGGGCGCAGACGGGGGCGGCGGAGGCGGGAGTCCCGGCCGGCACCTGGGTCAGCATGTCGAAGACGATGGGCATCACGGTGACCGCGATCAGCATGATGACGGTCCCCGCCACGGTCGGGGTGAGGATCCGGCGAAGGAGGGAAAGGCGCGCGGAGAGGGCGAACTGGAAGAGCGAGGAGATGACCACGAGGGTGGCGAGCATCGCGGGGCCGCCCTGGGCGATCGCGGTCACGCAGACCGCGATGAACGCCCCCGAAGTCCCCATCATGAGCACGTAGCCGGCGCCGACGCGGCCGAGGCGCACCGCCTGGAGCACGGTGGTGAGCCCGCTCACCGCGACTGCCGCGAACACTGCCCAGGAGAGGAACGCCTCGTCCCCGCCCGCGGCCCGGATGACGATCACCGGGGTGAGCACGACGCCCGCGATGGTAAGGACCGCGAGCTGAAGCCCGAGCCCGAAGGCGAGCCCCTTCGGGGGGCTCTCGTCCACCTGGTACCGGATACCGTGCCGGGAACGCGAACCGTCGCCGTCCAACCTACGTGGCTCCTTCTCGTGACATCGCTCGTTACGCCGATCGTCCTTCGCCGCTTTGCGACTCTACCACCGCGCCGGTCCCCGTCCGACCGCGGGTGCACGTCTCATTTGTGAGATTCAGGCGTTTGCACTGGCGCGACGCTCCCAGAAGTCGTCGAAGCGGTTGCTC
>JAJDXW010000173.1 GCA_022823045.1 Gammaproteobacteria bacterium | reverse complement strand
CATCGCCGATGTCGCCGACCACGGCCGGGCGCGGGAAGTCACCGGCGAGGTGCTCGAGGGGCGCGCGGCCATCGACGTGCTCGTCAACAACGCGGGCACCCCGATGCCGAAGGGCCTTCTCGAGATCGACGAGCACGAATGGGACCGGACCATCGCTGTCCACATGAAGGGCTGCTTCAACTGGTGCCGGGCGGTGGCCCCGTCGATGCTGGAGAGGGGCGCGGGGCGCATCATCAACATCTCGTCGGTGAGCGCCCACAGCGGCGGGGTCACTCGCGCGGTGAGCAAGTTCGCCTACGCGGGCGCGAAGGCGGGGATCCTCGGGATGACCCGCGCGCTCGCCAAGGAGCTCGGCCCCGCCGTGTCGGTAAACGCGATCTGTCCGGGCGCGATCGCGACCGAACTCACCGCCTCGATGCTCGAGGAGCGCTCGGCGGAATTCATCGGCGGCATCTGCCTCGGCCGGCTCGGTACGCCGGCGGACATCGGCGAGGTGGTCGCGTTCCTCGCCACCGTCGAGCCGAACTACATCACCGGACAGGCGATCACCGTCGACGGGTTCCAGTGGGCGGTCTGAGCGCAACGCAAGGGGGACGAACCCGCGAACGGGTCTTTTGCGTGCAGATCGGCGCGCGTGATCCCGTGGGGCGGTACCACCCGCCTCGGCGCTGAAACGAGGACCGGCGGCCCGCCGGTTGGAAAACGGCCTCATGTACACCGTCACCAGAGATCGCCCCCTCGCGACCACGATCACCGGCTCCCTGCCGCGCCCGGGCTGGTTCGTCGAGAACCTGCGCGGCCGTGCGTTCCTCGAGGCGATCGGCACCGACTACCGTTATCGCGAGCAGTACTTCGACGCGGTGGCGGCGCTCGTGAACGACCAGGTCCGCGCCGGGCTCGACATCGTGACCGACGGCGACATGCGCTTCGACACCGACATCGGGGGCCGCGCCTGGTTCGGGTACCTGTTCGAGCGCATGGACGGCCTCGGCGACATCGGCATGCGCCACGGAGGCTCGGAATGGGCCGCGAGGCCGCCGGGAGGCGGCGAAGCGGCGGAGCCGGACGATCCCGCGGCGGCGCGGGTAAACGTGCCGGGGGACATCCTGCACGAGGTCATGGAGGCGCGCCTGCCCGCCCGCGTTCTCGGGGAGGTGGGCCGCGGCTCCCTTCAGTACGACGCCGTGTTCAGGGCCGCCCAGCGGCTGACCGACCGGCCGGTCAAGATCGGCTCGTGCTGCGGCCAGATGGTCCACAAGGTCGCGGTGAACGCCTACTACGATGCGCCGCTTGAAGCGGTCATGGCCTTCTCGCGCGCGCTCAATGAGGAGTATCACGCCGTCGCGGACGCGGGCGCCGAGATCCTCCAGGTGGAGGAGCCGTGCCTGCACTTCGTCGAGGGGAGCGACTGGGAGATCTCTCTCGACGAGTACGTCGACGCCTTCAACCGGGAGGTGGCGGGGCTCCGCGACCGGCTCGAGGTCTGGTGCCACACCTGCTGGGGCAATCCGCTCGCGCAGAAGATCGAGGCGAACTACCGCTACCGGCCGATCCTCGAGTATCTCGACCGGCTCGACGTCGACGTGATCACCTTCGAGACGGCGGACAACGGCGGCGCCGAGCTGCCCGAGATTGCGGCGGCGATCGGCGCCGGCAAGAAGATCTGCATCGGAGGCGTCACCCATCGCACCCTGCAGGTCGAAACCCCGGACGAGGTGGCCGCCCTCGTTCGCCGCACCCTCGAGCACATTCCTCCGGAGCGGCTCCTCGTCAGCACCGACTGCGGCTTCGGCCGGCAGGGGATGAGCCGCATGCACGCGTTCTACAAGATGGTGGCGCTCTGCCGGGGCGTAAACCTCGTGCGCCGCGAGCTCGGCCTCCCGGAGAGCCCGGTCCCCGCCGCCGAGGGCCGCTACGACTTCCTCTCGCGCTGAGCGCGCGGGGGCACCCCGTGCGTCGGCACACACGACCTCAATCCCAATGCCTTCCCCCTACATCCCCCACACCGTGAGCGTGCGCCCATCCGCGGACTCCTCGCGACGGAACACCTTCTCCTCCCACGAACGATCCGCGCGCCGGTCGAACACCACCAGATGCCCCGCCTCGGCGTCGCAGCGGTCCATGTAGGCGGTGGTCTGGGCCAATCCCTCGGCGATGGTCCGCTCCAGACCCTTGTGCAGCACCTTGCACTCGACGACGTACCGGTCCACCGCCGCATCCGGCGCCGCCGCCTCCCCGCCCCGCGGCCAGAGGACGAGCAGATCCGTGCGGCCCCGGCCCAGCCCGTACTCGCGCTCGATGCGCCCCCCGCTGTTCACCACCCGCTGCAGGAATGCCTGCACCAGGAGCTGCGGGCCGGCCTCGGCGTAGTCGAACCGCCCCAGCCAGTGCTCGGAGTGCTCCCGGAAGAACCCCTGGAACGCACCGAGCAGCTTGTCCATGGCGAGGCCGCCGTCCACATCCACGTACCAGGCCGTGTCCTGCACCAGCCCCGCCTGGACCGCGTAGGTCAGCTCACGCGGCACCACCTCCGCGTAGATGGGGTTGGCCATGCGCGGGGGGTTGTCGCGGGCTATCAACCCCAAGTCACGGAGGTACTCCAAGTCGCGGGCGGAGAACGTGCGCTCCTCCCCGCCGCTCAGCAGCGGCTCGACCACCCGCCGCACCCGATCCTCCCGGAGCTTGTCCACGAGCTGGTCCAGATGCACCACCCGGCTTTGCACCAGATGCTCCCGCGCATCGAGGACGTCGCCAGCGGTGATCGCGCGCGAGCGGTCGCGGCCGGGCTTGTGGTCGAAGCAGGCCCGGCGGGCGAGCGCGTTCACCAGCCACGGCTGGCCTCGGGTCTGCCTCCACACCGTGTCCAGCGCCTCCGGGGTGAACGCCTGCCCCGTCTCCCCGGTGTGCTGGGCGAGCAGGGCGCGTACCTCGGCCTCGGTGAAGTCTCCGATGCGCAGCGACTCCGCGCGCACGTTGAACGCGCTGCCGCCCGTGACCGGCGCCTTCTCCGTGCTCGAGTGGATGCGGTAGTCGCGCACGTCACGCACCCCGCACAGCACCACGCTCTGCGGGAAGCCCTCGGGACGCTGGTCGTAGCCGGCCCGAACCTGCCGCAGCACCGAGATCAGGGAATCGCCGATGAGGGAATCAATCTCGTCGACGAGCAGGACCAGGGGCCGGGGATCGGCCTCGCACCAGCGGGTCAACGCCTCGCCCAAGGCGTCTTCGGGACCGGCGGTCGCCAGGATGTCGGGCCAGACCGTGTCCAGAAACCCGTCGCCCAGCAAGCGCGCACGAGAGGACAGCCTGCTCAGAATGGCACGGATGGCGCGGTCCACGTGCTCGTGCGCCGCCTGGGCAGCCTCGACGTTCACGTACACGCAACGGTACTCGCCCGCGGTCCCGCCGTTCAGCAGGTCCCGCAGCGCGAGCAGGGCGGAGGTCTTGCCGGTCTGGCGCGGCGCGTGCAGCACGAAGTAGCGCTGCTGCCGGATCAGCTCCAGGATCTCGTCGAGGTCGACCCGTTCGAGCGGCGGGATGCAGTAGTGCCGGCTCGCGACGACGGGGCCTTCGGTGTTGAAGAAGCGCATGGCCGGCAGTATGCCACCTGAGCCGCTCGCTCCGCCGCAGGTGACGCGGATCACGTCGTCGTGGACGCGAGAGCCGAGATCCTCCAGGTGAAGGAACCCTGCCTGCATTTCGTCGAGGGGAGCGACTGGGAGAGCTCTCTCGACGTGAATCGGGCGCTTGGCACCCTTCGCCAGATTGCTGCCCGAAATCGAGCGTCGGGATGGATGACCGGCAGGGGTAGCGCAGGACGGTGACTCCGGCCGCGAGTTGAACGTGGACGCCGCTCGGCGGCGGATGGACGTGACAGGGACCCGGCTGCTGCATTGGCACACGGTCTTGTGTCAGGAGCAAATAGTCTGTCCGGTTTTGTAGCACGTCATCTGTCCGGTTGGATGGGCGCCGAGGAGGTGCCCCATGACCCGGACACAAGTGCTACAGGAGCTGAGGCGGATGAGATTCGAGCAAGCCTATGGAGGATGGCAGGAACGGAGGCTGACGCAGGAGGAGGCGGCGCGGCTGCTGGGGGTGTGTGAGCGCACGTTCCGGCGCTACGTGGACCGCTACGAGGACGAGGGGTTCGAGGGGCTGGTGGACAAGCGCCTGGGCCAGGTTTCGGCCCGGCGCGCCCCGGTGGACGAGGTGGTGCGCACCGAGACGCTGTACCGCGAGCGCTACGAGGGATGGAACGTCAAGCACTTCTACAGCTTCTACCGTCGCCGGCACGCGGGCACGCGCAGCTACACGTGGGTGAAGAACACGTTGCAGCGCGCCGGGCTGGTGGCCAAGGCCCCGGCGCGGGGCAAGCACCGCCGACGCCGCGAGCGTGCGCCGTTGCGAGGGATGATGGTGCATCAGGACGGCTCGACTCACCAGTGGGTGCCCGGGTCGTACTGGGACCTCATCGTCACCCTCGACGATGCCACGAGCGAGCACCTGTCGATGTTCTTCGTCGAGGAGGAGAGCACCGCGTCGAGCTTCCAAGCCATGACCGAGGTCATCGCGGGCTGGGGGCTACCGTCGAGTCTGTACACCGACCGCGCCTCGCACTACTGGACCACGCCCGAGGCCGGCGGCAAGGTCGACCGCGAGCATCGCACCCAGTTCGGGCGTGCGATGCGCCAGCTCGGGGTGGAGATGATCCCGGCCTACTCACCGGAAGCGCGCGGGCGCAGCGAGCGCATGTTCGCGACCCATCAAGAGCGGCTGCCCAAGGAGCTCGCCGCCGCGGGCATCGACACGATGCCAGAGGCGAACCGTTATCTGGCCGAGCACTACCGGGCGGCGTTCAACGAGGAATTCACGGTGCCCGCCGCGGAGCCCGGCACCGCCTTCGTGCCGTTCCTCGGCCCGGGGCTCGCCGACGTGCTATGCGAGCACCATGAGCGCACCGTCACCCGGGACAACTGCGTGAGCTTCGAGGCGAAGCGGCTGCAGCTCCCCGCCCAGACGCACCGGCGCCACTTCATCAAGGCCAGGGTGCGGGTGCATCGCTACCCCGATGGGCGCTTGGCCGTGTTCCACGGCCCGCGTCGGCTCGCGGACTACGAGTGCGATGGCACCGTGGTCAGCGACGCGCCGGACGCGGCGCAGGGTCGTCGCTCCCGGGCGGGCGAGGCGCGCTGACGGCGAGGGGTGTCCTGTGGATTTGTGGACGAGTCCTTCGGACCGGCGCGAGCCCTTCGGGCCGTGTGGGCAAGCCCGGGGACAACGCTGGCGCGTTGCCCCCCGCCTTGCCCACACTCTCGCGCCTCTCGCCCACAAGATCCACAGGACCAACAGAAGAGAAACCGGACAGTTCTATTTGTTGCCAACACTGCCATTCCGTTAACGCCGAGGCTCCCTGGTGCTGCGTGCGGTGTTCACCGAGTGCGCCCTGGGCGCGGCGCGAACCCGCCAGTGCCAGTTCCACACCTTCCACCGGGCGCTGACCGCGCGGCGCGGATACAAGCGCGCCACCGTGGCCACCGCCCACAAGCTGGTGCGTACCTTGTTCGCCGTCCTGCGCGACGCCAAGCCGTACCGCGACCCCGATACCGACTACGAGGCGCTGCTGGTCAAACGCAACGCCCCGCGGTGGGTCCGGATGCTCCAGCACTACGACGTGCTCCACACCCTGCCCGACGGCACGATGCGCGTGCGCTTCGCCTGAACGAGGCTCGCCCCGCCTTCGGCGACGCCCTCGTGCCGGGCCATCAACGAGTCCGCCCGAGCCCCTGAGCCGAACCGAACGCGCGGCAAAGACTACCGGACACCCGGGACGCTACGTTGCGGGGAGGGAGTCCTGCGGGCCTCCGACGGAGCCATTTCACGGCAACACGACCGACAACCGGCCCCGTTCGTCCAGCACCGGCCTCGCGTTGCGGACCAGCTCGATGACCCGAAGGGCGAAGGAAGGTCACAATACCCGTAACGCGGAGATCACAGTCAGGGTCGGGACGAGGACATGAAACGGCGGAAGGGTACAGCCGGCGGCCGGCGGCGGCACGAGACGAAGGATCGACCCCCGACATTCCGGGGGTGGATCTCGACGGACGAGGACGAGGTCAAGCGGCGGGAGTGGCGCGGCCGGACCGAGATCGACGAGGTACGCGTACTCGATCGGGAACATGGCCCGTTCGCGGACTATCGGGTCGCTTCGTCGAGCGGCAGCACGTACGTCGTGGAGGTGCGTTCGCTGCGGGAGCGGATCAACTCCTGCGAGTGCCAAGACTATCGCACGAACCGCTTGGGCACCTGCAAGCACATCGAAGGGGTGCGCCGGCATCCGGGCGGGACCCGGTCGTTCCGCGCAGCGAAGCGAGACTCGAGCGAACGCATCGAGATCTTTCTCGACGAGCGCGACGGTCCGGTCGTGCGCATGATGGTTCCGGAAACGGTCGCGGACCGTCATCCCGGGCTCGTGCAGGAGGCCGAACGACACCTCCGCGGCCTCCGCCGGGGCTCCGGAAAGGCCCTCGCGGCGCTTCGCGAGCTGGCGCTCGACCGCCCGGACCTCATCCGGGTCTCGCGCCGGCTCGACAGTTGGGCCGAGACGCGGCGGGCGTCGGTTCGGCGGCACCGCGAGCGAGCGCGCTTCGCGGCCGATCTGGAGGCCGGACGCCGCTCGCTCGACTTTCTCAAGCGGCCGTTGCTTCCCTACCAGACCGAAGGCGTCCTCCACCTCGCGTTCGGGGAGCGCGTCCTCCTCGCGGACGACATGGGGCTCGGGAAGACCGTGCAGGCGATCGCGGCGAGCGCCCTGCTGCGCGAGCTGCGCGGTATCGAGCGGGTGCTGGTGGTGTCTCCCGCGTCCCTCAAGGCCGAGTGGGAGGAGCAGATCGCGACCTTCTCCGACTTTCCGGCCACCGTCGTCTTCGGCTCACCGCAGGCACGCCGTGCCGCCTACGCCCGACACACCTTCTTCACCCTCTGCAACTACGAACAGATCGTGACGGACCGGCGCGAGCTTCTGGAGACGTTGCGGCCCGACCTCGTGATCCTCGACGAAGCCCAGCGCATCAAGAACTGGCAGACCAAGACCGCGAACGCGGTGAAGAAGCTCGACAGCCGCTACGCCTTCGTCCTCACCGGCACGCCGCTCGAGAACCGAATCGACGAGATCTACTCGATCGTCCAGTTCCTGGATCCCGAGCTCCTCGGCCCCCTGTTCCGTTTCAACCGCGATTACTACGAGCTGGACGAGCGGGGCCGCCCGATTGGTCACCGCAACCTCGATGTGCTCGCGGAGCGGGTCTCCTCGGTCATGCTCCGGCGGCGCAAGGAGGACGTGGAGAGCGAGCTCCCGGGCCGGACCACGAAGACCTTCTTCGTTCCCATGACCGAGGCCCAGCTCGAGGCCTACGAAGGCTACGAGTTCCTCGCGAGGCGGCTCGCGGCGGTGGCCGCCAAGCGGCCGCTCACCCCCGAGGAGTTCAAGCTGCTCCAGGGGCATCTCGCCTGCATGCGCATGATCTGCGATACGCCCTACATCCTGGACGGAAGACGCCACGAGTGCCCCAAGATGGAGGAGATCGAGCGCCTCCTCCCGGACCTCATGGACGATCCCGAGCGCAAGGTCATCATCTTCTCCGAGTGGGTGCGGATGCTGGAGCTGGTTCGCGACTACGCGGCGGAGGCCGGCATCGAGTTCGCCTGGCATACCGGGAGCGTCCCGCAACCCCGGCGCCGGGCGGAGATCAAGCGGTTTCGGGAGGACCCCGACTGCCGGCTGTTCCTGTCTTCGGAGTCCGGAGGCGTCGGGCTCAACCTGCAGGCGGCCGACACCGTCGTCAACATGGACCTTCCCTGGAACCCGGCCCGGCTGGAGCAGCGGATCGCCCGCGCGTGGCGCAAGCACCAGACCCGTCCGGTGAACGTCATCAACCTCGTCAGCGAGCACACCATCGAGCACCGGATGCTCGGGCTGCTGGACGCGAAGCGCACGCTCGCCGAAGGGGTGCTCGACCGGCGCGGCGACCTCGCGGACCTCCCCCTGCCGACCAGCCGGGCCGCCTTCGTGGAGCGCATGCGGGCGGTGCTCGGCGCCCGGGCGGAGGGTGAGGAGGATGCGGCGGCCGGCGCGCCGCCGGCGTCTTCCGCGCTCGACCGGCTACGCGAGGATCTGGTGGGAGAGCATGGCGCGGCGCTGCGGCGGATCCTGGTACGCGAGAGCGAGGGCGAGGACGAAGGCGAAGGCGAGAGCGAGAACGCCGCGCTCGTCGTAGTCGCCCTCCCCGCGGGGCAGCTCGCCGAGGAAGAACGCCGTCTCGCCGAGGCGACCGGCCTCAACGTCAAGCTGATCGACCCGTCGGCCCATGAGGCCATGCTGCGTCTCGCCGAAGCCGGGCTCATCTCGATGCCGGCGGGGGACCTCCGCGAGGTATATCCCGCTCCCGGCGCGGAAGACGCCGAGGACGCCGGCCGGCTCCTGCGCGGACGCGCCCTCGTCGAGCGCGCGCAGCACAAGCTCAAGGCGGCGTCCCTGCTCGAAGGCGGTGGCTTCGCGGAGGAGGCGCGGGCGCCGGCCACGGAGGCGGCCCGGCTCGCGGCCGGATGCCTGGCCGCTCTCGGGGGAGACCCGGAGCCGGAGGACGCCGAAGCCGCCGCCGCGTACCTCCTCGCGCCCGAGCCCGGGGCGGGCGAGCTGCCGCTCGATGCGGTACGCATCCTGTCCGGCGAGGGGGTCGAGGCGGGCGTGGTCGCTCCGGTGAGGGATCTCCTCGACACGGTATCGCGCCGCATCGAAGGGCAGCGACCAAGCTCCGGCCGGCATCATGAGTCGTGAGTCGCCAAGAGGTGTCGCAGGACGCGCCGTGGTGCAAGGTGCAAGATGAAAGGTGAACGCTTGGCCCCGGGACAAGCTCCCCATCGGCATCCGGATCTTTCGCAAGCGGCGCGAGGACGGGTGCTACCACGTCGGCAGACCGCGTTCGAGGCGGTGCGGGTATGGCGTTCGGTCATCGGAAGCGAGCACGAGCCGGTGGTTGCCAGCATGTGGGAATCCGATGCGGCGAGGCTCGATCGGGCTTCAAGGTTCCTCTCGGTATCCCACGCCCACGCCCCGTCGATCGCGATGTACTTCTCCGCTCCGGAAATGAGTGACGCAAGGCCGGAGCCGATTGTCTCGCCGGGGCCGAGTTCGTACACCGTCCAGAGGAGAACCGGATGAAGAACATCGTCATCTGCTGCGACGGGACCGGCAACGAGTACGGGCGCAACAACACGAACGTGGTCGAGACGTACGAGCTCGTCGAGAAGGACCGTGACCAGGTCGCCTGGTACGACCCCGGCGTCGGCACGGGCGGCTGGGAGTACGAGGAGAAGAAGGGAGGCCTTCGCGCCAAGGGCGACCAGATGACCGGACATGGCCTCCAACGAAACGTCGAGGACGCGTACCGCCGGCTCATGCAGTGCCACGAGAGCGGCGACCGGGTGTACCTCTTCGGGTTCAGCCGGGGCGCGTTCACTGCCCGTTCCCTTGCCGGCATGCTCCACAAGTGCGGGCTCCTCGGTCCCGGCCACGAGAACCTCGTCGAGTACGCGTCGAGGATCTACAACACCGAGGGGAACGGGGACGTCGCGGCGGGGTTCCGGAGCACCTTCGGGCGCGACTGCCCGGTCGAGTTCATCGGGGTCTGGGACACCGTCGACTCACTGGCGATGAACGCCGGCAAGAAGTGGCACGACCGTGCGCTGAATCCGGAAGTGAGGTTCGGATACC
>JAJDXW010000230.1 GCA_022823045.1 Gammaproteobacteria bacterium | reverse complement strand
CCACCGCGGACGGGATTCCGCTCAAGGTGAGCTTCGACCGGGCGCTCCGGCGAAGCCGGCTCAAGGCACTCGGGCTCGTCCTCCCCCTCTTCGCGTTCCTCCTCATCACCTTCCTCGTCCCCATCGGGGACATGCTGTTCCGCAGCGTCGAGAACCAGCTCGTCGGGAACGTGCTGTACCGCACCGTCCCGAAGCTCGCCGGCTGGAACCCGACCTCGGGCAAGCTGCCGGACGAGGCGACGTTCGAGGCCCTCGTCGCGGACTTCAAGGAGGGCCGGGAGAATCGCACCATCGGGCGGGTGGGGGTACGGCTCAACTACGAACTGGGCGGGATGTCGAGCCTGTTCCGCAAGACCGGACGGCGCGCGAAGCGCATCGACGAGCCCCCCTACCGGGAGGCGATGATCAAGCTCGACAAGCGCTGGGGGAGCCTCGACGTCTGGCGGCTCATCAAGCGCGAGAGCGACGCCTACACCGCCTCGTACTATCTCTCCGCCGCAGACCTTCGCTTCACCGCGGACGGCTCCATCGCCCGCCAGCCGGAGGAGCGGCAGATCTACGTGCACCTCTTCGGCCGGACCCTGTGGCTCAGCCTCGTCATCACCGTGCTCTGCCTCCTCCTCGGCTACCCGATCTCGTACCTGATGGCGACCCTCCCCGTCCGCACCAGCAACCTGCTGATGATCATGGTGCTGCTCCCGTTCTGGACCTCGCTCCTGGTCCGGACCACCTGCTGGATCGCGCTCCTCCAGCAGCAGGGGGTCATCAACGATCTCCTCGTCTTCGTCGGCGTCATCGGCGACGACAACCGCCTCGCGATGATCCACAACCGCACCGGGACGATCATCGCGATGACCCACATCCTGCTCCCGTTCATGGTGCTCCCGCTCTACAGCGTGATGAAGACCATCCCCCCGAGCTACGTACGGGCGGCGCGCTCGCTCGGCGCGAACCCGTTCACCGCCTTCGTCAAGGTCTACATGCCGAACACGGTGGCGGGGGTCGGGGCGGGGAGCATCCTCGTCTTCATCATCGCCATCGGGTACTACATCACCCCCGCTCTCGTCGGGGGGACTTCGGGGACCCTCATCAGCAACTTCATCGCCCACCACATGCAGGTGTCGCTCAACTGGGGGCTCGCCGCCGCCCTGGGCGCCCTGCTCCTCGCGGTCGTGCTCGCGCTCTACGTGCTCTACGACAAGCTGGTCGGCATCGACAACATGAAACTCGGCTGAGGCAGCGGCGAACCATGGCCCTTCCCCCCTACACCACGACCCTGGAACGGGTCTGGTTCTATACGTTCCGGATCATCTGCGGCCTCATCTTCTTCTTCCTAATCGCGCCGCTCGTCGTCATCGTCCCTCTCTCGTTCAACTCGGTGCCGTACTTCACGTTCACCCCGGAGATGCTCTCCCTCGATCCGGCCGGGTACTCGCTTCGCTGGTACACGGACTTCTTCACCAACCTCAACTGGCAGGGGGCGGTGAAGAACAGCGTCATCATCGCGTTCTTCGCGACCATCTTCGCGACCGCCCTCGGGACCCTCGCCGCCCTCGGCCTCAGCCGCGCCCACATGCCCTTCCGGACCACGATCATGGGCCTTCTCATCTCGCCGATGATCGTGCCCCTCATCATCTCCGCGGCCGGGATGTACTTCTTCTACTCCAAGGTCGGGCTCCAGGGGAGCTACCTCGGGGTGATCCTCGCCCACACCGCGCTCGGCACCCCGTTCGTGGTGATCACGGTGACCGCGACCCTGGTCGGCTTCGACCACAGCCTGACCCGCGCCGCGTCGAGCCTCGGCTCCTCGCCCGCGCGTACCTTCTTCAAGGTGATCGTGCCGATCATCCTCCCCGGGGTAATCTCGGGGGCCCTCTTCGCGTTCGTGACCTCGTTCGACGAGGTGGTGGTGATCCTCTTCGTCGCGAGCTACGAGCAGCGGACCATCCCGTGGCAGATGTTCTCCGGGATCCGAGAGCAGATCAGCCCGACGATCCTCGCCGTCGCGACGATTCTCGTGTGCGTCTCCATCCTTCTCCTCGTCGCGACGGAGATGCTCCGCCGGCGCGGGGAGCGCCTGCGCGGCCTCACCCCGGCTTGAAGCGGGGCCTGCCCGCCACCATCTGCGAGAGCGGCCCCGTCCGCCGTACGGCCCTCCGGCCAGAGTGGCCGGAAGGCGTGCTTCGGACGGGGGCTCGCCCCCTTCCTTGCGGAGACACCCGGACATGAACGCACAGCCCGGCTTGCTGGCCGAGGTGCCTTCCCACGCCCGGTACCTCACGTTCCGCCGGCGCCCCGCGGCCGCAGACCCGCGCCCCGCCCTCGAGCGGCTCGCCGCGCTCCCGGTCGACGGGGCCCGCGTGGTCGGTCTCGGCGCGTCGCTCGTCGGCGAGCTCGGAGGGGGGATCGAAGGGCTGCGCACCTTCCCGGCCATGGAGGGGAGGGGATTCTCCGTCCCCTCCACCCCGGCCGCTCTCTGGTGCTGGCTGCGGGGCGAGGACCGGGGGGAGCTGGTCCTGCTGGGCCGCCTCCTTCGGCGGACGCTCGCGGACGCCTTCGAGGTCGACACGGTCATCGACGCGTTCCGGCACCTCGAGGGGCGCGACCTCACCGGCTACGAGGACGGGACCGAGAACCCGACCGGCGAGGACGCGGTGGCCGCGGCGGTGGTCTCGAGAAGCGGGGAGGGGCGGGACGGATCGTCCTTCGCCGCCGTTCAGCAGTGGGTGCACGACCTCGACCGCTTCGAGTCGTTCGGTCCGACCGAGCAGGACGAGGTCATCGGCCGGCGCCGGAGCGACAACGAGGAGATGGAGGACGCGCCGGAGGCGGCGCACGTCAAGCGTACCGAGCAGGAAGCCTTCGATCCTCCCGCCTACCTCGTCCGCCGCTCCATGGCGTGGGCGGACGCGGCCCGCGAGGGGCTCGTGTTCGTTTCCTTCAGCTCGAGCCTCGACCCCTTCGAGACGCTCATGCGACGGATGACGGGGGCGGACGACGGCATCGCCGACCACCTCTTCCGGTTCACCCGCCCCGTCACCGGGAGCTATTTCTGGTGCCCGCCGGAGCGTGACGGTCGTCTCGACCTTCGCGCCATCCTCTGATCCTGGCCCCGAGCGGCGGCTCGGGGCCTTCTTCTAACCCGCGAGGGGCAGCGACTGATCCGCCTGCCGGCCGAATTCGGGCGCGGCCTCGCGGGCAAGCGTCAGCCCCTCGTAGCCGTTCGCCGCCACCTCGTCGATGATCGACCGGTACTTCGGCGCGCCGCCGTTGTACACGAGGTATCGGATCGTGCCTTCCTCGTGACCCTCGACGTTCGAGTTGTAGCCCGTGAACCACGATTTCGCCTTTCGCATCAGCATGATCGAGTACATCTTGGTCACGTGGGCGGTCCACCGCTCCTCCGCTTCGAGGGCCGCTTCGAAGCGCGCGCAACCTTGCTCGCGCACGTATTCGAGGAAGTCGGTGCACCAGTCGACCCCGGTCTCGATCCCGCGCGGGTAGTTGGTCGAGGCCGAGCCGCTCTGCGGTCCGTTCGGCAGAAGCAGGTTCGGGAACCCGTGCACGAACATGCCGAGGAAGGTCGACGGGCCGTCGCGCCACTTCTCCCGGAGCCGTTCGCCGCCGATCCCGCGGAAGTCGATGCGATCGTAGGAGCCAGTGATGGCGTCGAACCCGGTCGCGTAGACGATGAGGTCCAGCTCGTGGTCGCGTTCGGTGGTGCGAAGGCCCGACTCGGTGACGCGCTCGATCGGCGTTTCGCTGATGTCCACGAGATGCACGTTGGGGCGGTT
>JAJDXW010000130.1 GCA_022823045.1 Gammaproteobacteria bacterium | reverse complement strand
GCCCCGACGACGGCTCCAGCTCTCGTGGAGCGGCAAGCTCGGGATCTGCGTGGTCGCGTTCTGGGCCGTGATCGTGGTCATCGGTCCGTACATCTCCCCCTACCACGAGGCGGACATCCTCGACGAGGCGCTCTTCATCGTGCCGGGGAGCGACGACCTCTATCCCGCCACTGACTTCCAGCCCCCGAGCCGGGTCGCGTGGCTCGGCACCGACTACCTCGGCCGGGACACCCTTTCGCGGACCCTGTGGGGGGCCCGAACGACCATCGGGATCTCTCTCCTCTCGACCCTGCTCGCCTACCTCGTGGGGGTGACCCTCGGCATCGCGGCCGCGGTAGGAGGGAGATGGCTCGATTCGGTGCTGAGCCGCGTCAACGACGCCTTTCTCTCGATCCCGAGCATCATGCTCGCCCTCGTCATGATCGCGGCCATCGGGAGCACCATCCCCATTCTCATCATGCTGACCGGGCTCATCTACGCGACGAGCGTGTTCCGGATTGCCCGCGCCCTCGGCCTCGACGTCATGGTGAGCGACTTCGTCGAGGCGGCCCGGGTACGGGGCGAGGGCCTGTGGTGGATCATCACCCGCGAGATCCTACCGAACGTCGCGATGCCGATGGCGACCGACTTCGGCCTGCGGTTCGTCTACATCATCCTCTTCATCTCGAGCCTCAGCTTCCTCGGGCTCGGGGTCCAGCCACCGCAGTCGGACTGGGGCAGCATGGTGCGCGAGAGCCTCGCGGGGCTCCCCTACGGCTCCATCGCCCCCCTCGTGCCGGCCCTCGCGATCGCGACCCTCACCATTGCCATCAACATGATCGTCGACGACATCTCCGCCCACGCGGGCGGCCGGCTCGCCAAGAGAATGATCTAGAGGACGATCCGATGTCCGTGCTCCTGGAGGTCGACAGCCTCACCATCGACGCCCGCAAGGACGACGGCTCCCTCACCCCCATCGTCAAGGGGGTGAGCTTCGAGGTGAAGCGACACGAGGTGGTCGCCCTCATCGGCGAGTCGGGCTCCGGCAAGACCACCATCGCCCTCTCCGCCCTCGGGTACGCCAAGCCGGGGCTCGAGTTCACCGGCGGGGAGGTGCGCCTCGACGGGCGCGACGTCATCTCCATGCCGCCCGACGAGCAGCGCGAGCTTCGCGGCCAGCGCGTCGCCTACCTCGCCCAGAGCGCGGCCGCGACCTTCAACCCCGCCCTCACCATCGGGGAGCAGGTGACCGAGTCGCCGGTGCTCCACGGACAGCTCACCCGCGAACAGGCCGACCGCCGGGCCGAAGATCTGTACCGGGCCCTCGACCTCCCGGATCCGGAACGCCTCGGCCGGCGCTACCCGCACCAGGTCTCGGGGGGGCAGCTCCAGCGGCTGATGGCGGCGATGGCCCTGTGCGGCAATCCGGACCTCCTGATCCTCGACGAGCCGACCACCGCTCTCGACGTCACCACCCAGATCGAGGTGTTGAAGGCGTTCAAGTCGGTCATTCAGCAGGAGGGCGCGGCGGCGGTCTACGTGACCCACGACCTCTCCGTGGTCGCCCAGATCGCGGACCACATCGTCGTGCTGTACGCAGGCGACATTCAGGAGCAAGGCACCTCCGATCAGATCATCAATCATCCGTCGCACGACTACACGCGACGGCTGATGGCGGCCGTCCGACCGCCGCCGGCGGCGGGGCAGGGAGACGAGACCTCCGCCGAGCACGAACGCGAGTCGCCCGCCCTGGAGGTGAAGGACGTGACCGCCGGCTACGGCCGGGGTCCGGGCGGCGGACCGGCCGTCACCGTGCTCCGGGACGTCAGCGTGTCGGTCCTTCGCGGCCACACGGTGGGGATCATCGGCGAGTCCGGCTGCGGCAAGTCCACCCTCGCGCGGGTCATGTCGGGCCTGCTGCCGGCGAACGAGGGAGAAGTGGCCCTCGACGGTGATCGGCTCGAGCCGGACCTTCGCGACCGCGACCGGAGCGAGCTCCGGAAGGTCCAGTTCGTCTTCCAGATGGCGGACACCGCGCTCAACCCGCGCCAGCGGATCGACCACATCCTCGGCCGGCCGATCGAGTTCTACCTGGGTCTCAAGGGCGAGGAGAAGAGGAGGCGCATCGGCGAGCTGCTCCACATGGTCGAGCTGCCGGCGGAGTTCGCGGGACGCTATCCCGAGGAGCTCTCGGGCGGGCAGAAGCAGCGCGTCAACCTCGCCCGCGCGCTCGCCGCGTCACCCGAGGTGCTGCTCTGCGACGAGGTGATCTCGGCCCTCGACACCATCGTCGGGGCCAACGTGATCGAACTCCTGAAGCGCCTTCGCAAGCAGACCGGGGTCTCGTTCGTCTTCATCAGCCACGATCTCTCCACCATCGCGTCCTTCGCGGACGAGATCGTCGTCCTCTACGCGGGAAGGGTGGTCGAGCAGGGCCCGACGGACGAGGTGCTCTCGCCCCCTTACCACCCCTACACCCGGCTGCTGATCGCCTCGGTTCCGGAGCTTCGCATCGGCTGGCTCGAGGAGACCATGGCGACCCAGGAGGCGCAGGCGGGCATCGACCGGGTGGTCGAGCTGACCGACATCGGCTGCCCCTTCTTCGAGCGCTGCCCGCTCGCCAT
>JAJDXW010000402.1 GCA_022823045.1 Gammaproteobacteria bacterium | reverse complement strand
CCGGGCGCCAGCAGCGGCAGGCGAGCCGGGTTCCGTCCGCGAGCGGGATCCACGCGTGCTCCACCTCGCGGATCTCCCGGGGCAGGGAGGAGAGCGGCCGGACGTTGCCGGCGCCGAGGCTTCCCTGCGCGGCGATCATGCTTGCCTCGCCGAACGGGTGCGGGGGGCCACTCCCTGGACCGCTCCTTCGACCGGCCGCGGGTGGAACGGTGGCGGGGCCGCTCGCTCGCGCGGCTTCGCTAGCGGTAGCCGCTCGTGTAGGGGAGCCGCTCGTAGACCCCGCGCACCGCCTCCGCGTTGCCGACCAGGATCCCGGTGCTGTCCCAGTGCCCCTGGAGGAGGGCGCGGCGCCGGTTCTCGGGCATCTCCACCTCGACCTCCAGGTTCCCGCCGGTGAGCCGCATCGCATCGAGGTCGAGGGTGAACTCGACGGAGGGGTCGGCGTCGGCCGCAGCCTGGAGCCGGGCGATGTCGTCCGACCGTGCCCGCACCGCGGGGACCCCGATCATCTCGCAGTTGCCGGCGAATATCTCGCCGAACGAGATGCCCACCACCGCCTCGATGCCCCACTGGCGCAGGCACTGCGGAGCGTGCTCGCGGCTCGACCCGCAGCCGAAGTTCTCGTTCACGAAGAGGAGCTTCGCGTTGCGACGCTCCTCGCGGTTGAACGGATGGTCGCGCGGGGTTCCGTCCGGCTCGAAGCGCTCGTCCTGGAACGGGTACTGCCCGAGCTCCGAGAAGGTGATCGCCTTGAGGTAGCGGGCGGGGATGATGCGGTCGGTGTCGATGTCGTTCCCGTGGATGGCGATGGCCGTCCCGGTGATGGGCTTTACGCCGAGGTCGGACATGGTGGCTGGCTCCGTTATCGTTCCCGTTCTCGTCTACGTTCCGGTTCGTCGCAGGCCCGCCCCGGCGGGCGAAATTCAGGCGAGCTCGCGGACGTCGGCGACCCGCCCTTCGATGGCGGCCGCGGCGGCCATCGGAGGCGACATGAGGAGCGTTCGCCCCTGCGCGCTTCCCTGGCGGCCGATGAAGTTGCGGTTGCTGGTGCTCGCCGAGATCTGGCGCCCGACGAGCTTGTCCGGGTTCATGCCGAGGCACATCGAGCAGCCCGCGTGCCGCCACTCGAAGCCGGCCGCACGGAACACGTCGTCGAGCCCCTCCGCCTCCGCCTGCGCCTTCACCTGCTGCGAGCCCGGCACCACGATGGCCTTGACCTTGGCCGCGACCCGCCCCTTCTTCGCGATCTCCGCCGCGGAGCGAAGGTCGCTGATTCGCGAGTTGGTGCAGCTTCCGATGAAGACGACGTCCACCGGCACCTCGGTCATCTTCTGGCCGGGGCGAAGGTCCATGTGGGCGTAGGCCCGCTCGACGGTCGGTCGGTCCGCCTCGTCGAACTCCTCGACCGCTGGGAGCGGCTCCCCGACCCCGACGCTCTGCCCCGGGGTGATGCCCCAGGTCACGGTGGGGGCGATGTCCGCCCCGTCCATCCGCACCACGTCGTCGTACTCGGCATCGGTGTCCGAGGCCATCGACTTCCAGTGCGTGACGGCCCGGTCCCACGCGTTCTCGTCCGGGGCGTACTCGCGTCCGCGGAGATACTCGAAGGTGGTCTCGTCGGGGTTGACGTAGCCGACCCGCGCCCCGCCCTCGATGGCCATGTTGCACACCGTCATCCGCCCTTCCATGGACATCGACTCGATGACGGAGCCGGCGTACTCGTAGGCGAAGCCGATACCGCCCTTGACTCCGAGGCGGCGGATGACGTGCAGGGTCACGTCCTTCGGCTGGACTCCCGGCCCGAGCGTCCCGCCGATCTCGATGCGCCGCACCCCGAGGGGGTCCACGCTCAGGCACTGCGAGGCGAGCACGTCGCGCACCTGGCTCGTGCCGATGCCGAAGGCGAGGGTGCCGAACGCGCCGTGGGTGGCGGTGTGGGAGTCGCCGCAGGCAACCGTCATGCCGGGGTGTACGAGCCCGAGCTCGGGGCCGATGACGTGCACGATGCCCTGGCGCCCGGAGGCGAAGTCGAAGAACTTGACGTTGTGGCGCTTCGCGTTGACCTCGAGGGCGGCCATCATCGCCTCCGCCTGGCCGTCCGCGTAGGGCCGCGCCATGCTGTCGGTGGGGATGATGTGATCGACGGTCGCCACCGTCCGGTCGAGGTATGCCACCCCGAGCCCGCGGTCGTTCAGCATGTCGAAGGCCTGCGGGGTGGTGACCTCGTGGGTGAGGTGCAGGCCGATGAAGAGCTGGTACTGCCCGGTCGGGAGCCGGGTCACGACGTGCGCGTCCCAGACCTTGTCGTAGAGCGTGTTCTTCGCCATCTCGTCCTCGCTCGCGAGACCACGGGGAGGCGCAATGATAATGGAGCCTTCGTTGGAAAGGCGCGAACCGCCGGGGCTGATACCATGCCCAATCCTCGAGCCGGAACTCTCCGGCTCGTCTACTGGCCTGTCGGACGGAAACCCGGGAGGAGTGGACCATGAAGCTCAAGGTGGTCGTGCACGTGGCCGAGGAAGGTGGATATTGGGCGGAGGTTCCCGCGATCCCCGGATGCGCGACGCAAGGGGACTCGTTCGAAGAGCTGTTGAGCAACCTGTATGAGGCGGTCGAGGGCTGCCTCTCCGTCGACGTTGATCCGATCTCCGTTTCGGCGAGCGACAGGGTGGTCGAGATCGCGGTGTGAAGGCCGTCAGAGGGTAGGAGTTGTACCTCGGCATCGATCTCGGCACCTCGGGGGTGAAGGCGGTCCTCGTTGACGGCGACGACCGCATCACCGGGCAGTCGAACGCTCCGCTCGAGGTCTCCACCCCCCGTCCCCTCTGGTCGGAGCAGGACCCGGAGGACTGGTGGACCGCGACGTGCCGGGCCGTGGACGGGCTCGGGGCGAAGCACGGCCCCGCGCTCGCCGCGACGAGAGCCATCGGACTCTCGGGGCAGATGCACGGCGCGACCCTCCTCGACGCGCGGGGCGAGGTGCTCCGGCCCGCGATCCTCTGGAACGACGGGCGCTCGGGCGCCGAGTGCGCGGCCCTCGAAGCCCGGGTGCCGGAGTCGCGCCGGATCACCGGGAACCTCGCGATGCCGGGCTTCACCGCCCCGAAGCTGATGTGGGTCGCCGCCCACGAGCCCGAGGTGTTCGGGCGGGTCGCGAAGGTGCTGCTCCCCAAGGACTACCTCCGCTACCGGCTGAGCGGGGAGCACGTGGCGGAGATGTCCGACGCGTCGGGGACCCTCTGGCTCGACGTCGCGAACCGTCGCTGGTCCGAGGAGATGCTGGCCGCGACCGGGCTCGATCTTGCGCACATGCCGCGCCTTGTCGAGGGCTCGGCACCGTCCGCGAGCCTTGCGCCCGGGCTCGTGCGGCGCTGGGGCATGTCGGGGGAGGTGGCCATCGCCGGCGGGGCGGGGGACAACGCGGCCGGGGCGGCCGGTATCGGCACGGTGGCGCCGGGCCGGGCCTTCCTCTCCCTCGGCACCTCGGGGGTCCTCTTCGCCGCCAACCGCACCTACGCGCCGAACCCGGAGCGCGCGGTGCACGCCTTCTGTCACTGTTTCCCCGACACCTGGCACCAGATGTCGGTGATCCTGAGCGCCGCCGCCTCCCTCGCCTGGGCGGCGGCCGTCACCGGATCGGGTGACGAGGCCGCCCTCGTCGCCGAAGCGGCGACGGCGGCGGCCGGTCTTGAGCGCGTGCCCCTCTTCCTCCCCTACCTCACCGGCGAGCGCACCCCGCACAACGACCCGCACGCGAAGGGAGTCTTCTTCGGTCTCGACCAGGCGACGGGCCGGGGCGACCTCGGGTGGGCGGTGCTCGAGGGGGTCGCCTTCGCCTTCGCGGACGGGTACGACGCGCTCCTCGAGGCGGGGACGGAGATCGACGAGATCTCGGTCATTGGCGGCGGCGTGCGGAGCGCGCTCTGGGGCCGGATCCTCGCCGCCTCGCTCCGCCGCCCGCTCACGTACCACGCGGGGAGCGAGGTCGGGCCCGCCCTCGGCGCCGCCCGCCTCGCGCGCTTGGCCGCGACGGGCGAACGGCCCGACGAGGTCTGCACCCCGCCGCCCGTCGACCGGGTGGTCGAGCCGGAGGCGGACCTCGCCGGACGCCTCGCCCCGCGCCTCGAGCGCTGGCGCGACCTCTACCGCGTCCTCCGTCCCGAGATGCGCCGCTTCGACCGCCCCTGAACGGAGGGAGGGTCAGGCGGGGCGGACGAGGGCATGGCGCTTGCGCCCGGCGGAGAGCTTGATGGCGCCATCGGCGGTGAGGTCGT
>JAJDXW010000224.1 GCA_022823045.1 Gammaproteobacteria bacterium | reverse complement strand
GCCGGCTTTCACGTCCAGAGGTCCCCCAGGCTGAACGTGATCGCGTCGAACGGTCGCACGCTCACCGGCTCGTCGTCCTTCGCGCACGCGATGAGCACCCACTCCGCGTCGCGGAGCTCGAACGCCTCCAGGGTCCGGTCCGTCGGATCGACGAGCCAGAGGTGCGCGACACCTTCGCGCGCATAGATGGGGCGCTTGCCCTGGAGGTCCAGCCGCCGTGTCGAGGGCGACAGCACCTCGCACGCCCAGTCGGGGGCGAGCGTGAAGTACGCCGTGGCGGGCAGCTCCGGCATCCGCTCGCGGCGCCAGCCCGCGAGGTCCGGCACGAGGATGTCCTCGCCGAGGTGCAGCTCGGGCTCATCGAGGATCCGCCACCCGCCCGGGCCTCCACGCCCGCGACCGAACGGCGGCCCGAGTTCGAAGCCGAGGTTCGAACTCGCCTCTCCATGCGCCGGCGCCGGCCGGGGATGGGTGTGGAGCGTCCCGTCGACGATCTCGGCGACCTGGTGCGCGGGCGCGTCGAGCACGTCCTGATAAGTCGCCCTGCCTCGGACGAGTGCCGCCTCGCTCGCGGATGCGGCCATCCTGCTCCTCCTGTTACCGTTTCCGACCCTGTTCCGACCCCGCTCCGATCCTACACCCACACGCGGCCGACCAACTCGCGGGCGGCGCCGCGGGCGGCGGCTGCGGAGCGGTCGGGTCAGGCGGCGACCTCCACCACGGCCGCCGTGCATTGCGGCGCCGGAACCGGCTCGCCGTGCTCGCGAAGGCTCTCGATATGCAGGCTGATGGCCGTCCCGATCTCCCGGATCGCCTCGTCGCGGGTTGCCCCGGTGGCCACGCATCCGGGCAGGTCGGGCACGTAGGCGGCGTAGTTCCCTGGCGCCTTCTCGATCACGATCGTGTATTCCATCTCCATCCTCACTTCTTCAATCCCGCCTGCTTCAGAATGCTGGCCCAGGTGCCCGGCGGGAGATCGTCGCCGAGCTTGCCGGCTATCGTCACGGTCCCCGGCTTGTCGGGATTCCGGTACTGGCGATGGCTGCCCCTGACCCGGGCCAGCGACCAGCCCTCCCGTTCGACGAGGCGGATTGCATCACGCACCTTGGGCATTCGGCAAGACTTCGACCGTGGCGGACTTCAACTGCGATTCCGCAACTGCGCCACGTTCGGCCGCGCACGCCCGCACGCCCGCGGAACGCGCTCCGTTGGAACGGGCTCCGTTACCAGCACGCTCCGTCACCACTGGTGGCAGGGGCACCCCGGGGCCAGGATCTCCAGGAATCGCCGGGCCGGCGGCGACAGGGGGACATCGCGCCGGACCGTCACGCCATAGCTGCCGGGCTTCGCGTACTTTCCGAACGGAATGACCGCCAACCGGTCCTTCTCCTCCGAGACGCACACGGACGGAATCACGGAAATGCCGAGACCCGCCTCGACCAGGGTCTTGACGAGGCTCCAGCCGCTCGTCTCTATCCCGACGTTCACCGTCACCCCGAATCGCCGCGCGATGGCTTCCCCGAAATCCCGGCTGAACGTTCCCGCGGGCGGCACGATTCCGGGGTACTTGACGATTTCCCGGATATCCAACGACTCCCGCCCGGCGAGCGGATGGTCCCGGGGCGTGATCAGCACGAGCTCCCACTCGAGGACCTGATGGTAGAAGAACCGATCGTCCGCCCGCTTCGGCACGCCGAAGAGGAGATCCACCTTCCCCTCCTCGAGAAGCTCATCGGAATCGTCCGTACGGATTCTCACGATGCTCAGCCGAATCCCCGGGTAGGCGTCTCGAAACCGCTTGGCGACCGGGGGCAGGGTGAAGGAGATCGCGGCGGCTCCGGCCCCCACCCGGAGCTCTCCCGAGACGCTTTCGTCAAGCCGCGCGGCAAGGTCGGCCGACATCCGCTCCAGGCGCTCGACGAGCGGCCGGGCGATCTCGTGAAGGTGTTCTCCCGCCGGAGTGAGGGCGATCCTCGGCCCGTGCCGCTCGAGCAGGGTGGCCTGCATCTCGAACTCCAGCTCCCGGATGTGCGCGGACACGGTCGGCTGACTCAAGCCGATGGCCGCCGCCCCCTGGGTGATGCTCCCCATTGCCGCTACCTGGCAGAACGCCCGGAGCTGGCGCAGGCGATCGACCTTGCGGGCACTCCATCGCGGTCCGGCGAGTCCGGCGGTCATCGTCACCCCGTCACCCCGCGACCCTGCCGCACCGCCACCTCGTCACCCCGCCACTCCCTCATCCTGCCACCCCGCCACTCCCTCATCCTGCCGCCCCGTCACCCCGGGACCCGGCGCCCGCAACGTTCCCCCCCGGCGCCCGCAACCGACGTCGGATGCGACGATCCCGAGGAACCACTCGACCGCAAGCGCCGGGGTCGCCTCCCGGCGCGTGAAGATCGAGTACGTCCGCGAGGGGAACGCGCCCGGGACCGGGACCTTCCGCAACCGATCCGAGCCGTAGATGCACATCTCGGGGACGATGGCGATTCCGACCCCCGCTTCGACGTAGTGCTTGATCTCGTTCCATCCGGCCACTTCCAGGACCCGGTCGAGGACGAGGCCCTGCCGGCGGAAGACCATGTTCGCGACCCGGCTCGTGTAATGGTCCGCGGGGTGGCCGACCGAGGGATACCTCGCCACGTCCGCGAGGTCCACCGACTCCCGCCCGGCGAGCGGATGGCCTTCGGGGGTGATGAGGACGAAGCGCGATTTGCCGAGGGACTGGCGTTCGAACTCGGGCTCCTCGACGTCCATCGCGCCGACGACGAGGTCCACGTCGAAGTCGCGAAGCCACTCCAATCGCTCCCGGCCGGTGCCGGTTCTCACGTTGATCTCGACCCCCGGACACGATTCCCGGAACCGGCCGAGATACTTCGGCAGCCAGGCCGCCGCGGAAGTCTGCCCGGCGCCGATGCGAAGGCCGCCGGCCGCCTCCCCGCGAGAGCGCTCGGCGAAGGACTCCGGCAGACGATCCAGCGCGTGCACCAGGGGCATGGCATGCCGAAAGACCCGCTTTGCGGCCGGGGTCGGGGCGATGCCCCCCGTGCTTCGCACGAAGAGCCGGGTTCCGAATTCCGCCTCGAGGTCACGTATCCACTTCGACGCGGTGGGCTGATTGGAGAAGGCCTGCTCGGCCGCCCGGCTGATGCTCCGGTGCTTCACCGCGAAACAGAAGGCCCGGAGCTTTCTGAGCGGGTCCGTCCTGGCGGGACTGCCAGCCCGGCTGTCGGCGCGACCCTCGGCGCCACCGCCACCGCCACCGCCACCGCCACCGCCGGCGCCATCGCCGGCGGGCGGCTCGGAGGATCGACTGGCCGGCGGCTCGTCGCCCCGCCCGCTTCGCAGCGAATCCGTCCCCCCGGCCCGGTCCCGGTGCTCCGACGATGCATCCGGGAACTCGGACCACACGGCTTCGACGAAATGCCGCAGGAAGCGCGGCTCGGGCCGGTCGCGCCGGTGGAACAGCCCGAGGGTGCGGGCCGGAAAGCGTTCGGTGAGAGGCACGACCGAAACCCGGGAGGTCTTCGGTACCGCGAGCGATTCGCAAACGATGATCCCGACACCGGCCTCGACGAGGGCATGGGCGGCGGGCCATTCGTTGGTCTCCACCACGACGTTGCGCTGGAGCCCGGGATGCCGGTACGGCCACTCGCCTCCTTCGGGCCCCGGGACCAGGCTCTCCGGGCTCGGTCCGATCTTCGCCCATGGGCCGAGCTCCTCGACAGTCACCGCTTCGCGTTCCGCGAGGGGGTGACCCGCGGGAACGGCCGCCACCCACCGGGCGGACAACATCGGACGGAAGACGACCCGGTCCGGGACCGGTCTCTCCGCACCGAACACGAGGCTCTCCTCCTCGGCAAGCAGGCGCTTCAGCCCCTCGTGGAAAGGCCCGGCCCGGACCCGCGGGCCGAGCGCCGGGGGCTCGCCGAGAAGCCGCCCGATGGTTCGGGAGACGACTTCGAGCGCCATGCCCTCCTCGGAAACGACGTGGAGGCTCGGCCCCGCCGATGCCGGCTCGGCGGCCCCGACGCGAGCGGCAAGCCCGCCAAGCTCGTCGAGCAGCGGGTGCACCAATGCGTGCAGGCACTCGCCCGCGGGAGTGAGGGTGACGGTGATGCCGGGCATGTCGCGGTCGAGCAGCGCGGCGCCGAGCTCGTGCTCGAGCTCGCGAACGTGAAGCGCCACCGCCTCGGGTGCGAGCGACAGCCCTTCCGCAGCTCGGGACAGGCTGCCGAGCTCCGCGGTGTGGCGGAACGCCGACAACTGCCGCAGCCGATCCGGCTTCCGGTAGAGATGGCTGCGGTCGGTCGTCATGGTTCAGCGGACGGACGAGGACGCGGACGAGGGGAGGGACGAGGAGGCGAACGAGGGAGCGAGCGGGGGGACGGACGCGGGGACGGACGGAGGAGAGCCCGACTCGATCAGGGCGCAGAATCGCTCCGCCGCGCGCGAGAGGATTCCCTCGCGGCTCCGGTACACGCCATATCTCCTCAGGGGTACGCGGGGGTGGAGCGGGATGCGCTCGACCCGGTCCGAGTCGTCGAGCACGATTTCCGGCACGGCGGCGATCCCGGCGCCGAACTCGACGTGGCGCTTGATGAGATCCCATTCGGGAAGCTCCATGACGATGTCGAAGCGCACCCCGAAATGCCGTCCCGTTTCTTCCAGCGTCCTTCGAGCGTAGTGCCCGGGTGGCTGCGCGATGACGGGAAAGGAAGCGATTTCCTCGGCGTCCGGCTCCGGGTTTCCGGAGAGCGGGTGTCCCACGGGGAGGATGAGCACCATCCCCGAAGTGAGCAGATGGCGAAACTCCAGGTCGGGGGGCACGACATCCATCGCCCCGAAGGCAAGCTCCACCTCGCGGTCGCGAAGCCAGGCGACTCTCTCGGCCCCGGCCCCGACCTTCAGCTCGAACCGCACGCCGGCGTGCTCCTCCCGGAAGCGCTTGAGGTAGCCGGCGGCCATCTTCGCCGCGCAGATCGTCGAGGCCCCGATCGCGAGCCGCCCCGACGAGGTCCCTCGAAACCGCTCTTCGAAGGCCTCGGGCAGGCGCTCCATGTCCATGACGACCGGGAGTGCGACCTGGAGGAGCTCCATCCCGATCGGGGTGAGACGGGTGACGGAGCCGTTTCGCTCGAACAGCATCAGCTCGAGCTCGCGCTCGAGCCCCCGTACCTGCTGCGATACCGAGGACTGGCTCGATTCGAGATGCTCCGCCGCCCGGGTGAAGCTCCCGAGCCGAGCCGTGTGGCAGAACGCCCGGAGCTGCTTCACCCGATCCCCGGGGGACGAGCGCTTCCCCGCCACGCTCATGCTGATGCGCGCATGATCGCCGTACCATAGGTCAAACCCCGGGGCGGTATTCTATCCACAAGTCTTCCGAATCCCATATCCATTCCAAGACGAAGTGCGGCGGCCGGAATTCCAGCATCGCCCCCCCCCCCCCCGAAATTCCAGCATCGTCTCCCCCCCCCCCCTCATAACGGACGACACGAATCCGATATCGTATATATGTTTGAATTTGTTGACAGGTAACAACCCGGAAACCAGACTCCCGCCCCGCTGAATACCGCAACGAAGGGGCGCACCGCATGACCGCGTCGAGAACGGTGAGCGGAGGGAGCGACATCACCATCG
>JAJDXW010000207.1 GCA_022823045.1 Gammaproteobacteria bacterium | reverse complement strand
GTGGGATTGCGCTACTCGGACTACGGCATCCACGAGGAAGCGGACGGGGGGCTGACGGTCTCGCTGGCCGGGTCCGCGAGTGTCTACATGGCGGGAACCGAGACGGGTGTGACGCTCGACGCGACCGCGCTCGGGGTGGTTGGGGTGGTCGGCCATGACGGAGCCGACCGTCTCTTGGCGGGTGGGGACGATGGAAAGGTCCTCATCGGGGGCGGGGGCAACGACATTCTCGAAGGCGGGGGCGGCGAGGACGTGCTGGTCGGCGGCGAAGGTGCGGATCGGCTGAGTGGCGGCGGCGGCGACGACGTGCTGGTGGTCGATGCGAGCGACTTTACCGGCGGGTCGGTGGATGGAGGGACGGGCTTCGATATTGCGCTCGTCGGGGGTGAGACGGGGGTGACGGCCGATCTGTCCCGACACGGTCTCGAAGGTGTGCTCGGCGGGAGTGGCGCCGACAGCTTCAGCTACACCGGCACGTCAAGGGTGGTGATGGGCGGCGGCGGGGGCGACGACATCCTCTCCGGCGGGTCGGCAGGAGATGTCCTCTCCGGAGATGCGGGTGCGGACACGCTGCGCGGTAACGGCGGGAACGATGTGCTCTTCGGAGGGGAGGGCAACGACACGTTGGAGGGTGGTGCGGGGAGCGACGTTCTGTGGGGCGGGGCGGGCGCGGACACGCTCCGGGGCGGTGCGGACGACGACGTGTACATCTTCGGCCGGGGGGACGGTCGCGACGAGATCCAGGACCGGGTGGTGGTCAACGGGGCGCAGCGCGAGGGCGGGACCGGCGACGTCCTGTTCCTTTCCGGCGCGCTCGGCATCGGCGACATCATGCTGCGGCTCTCGGGCGGCGCGCTCGAGATCGCGCTCAAGGACCCCGACAACCCGAATGCGGCGTTCGACACCCTGGCCGACCGGGTGACGATCCTGAGCTGGACGGAGGACAAGTCGAAGATCGAGACGCTTGCGTTCGGCGATGGCTCAAGGCTGAACCTGAAGGAACTGGTGTCGACCTACGGGGTGACCGAGGGAGGCGCCGCGGTCGATCTCATCGGGGCGATGAACGCGGCGTACGGGGGGACGTTGCCCACGGGGGGCAACGCGTACCTCGGGGGCGCGGGGCGGGACGTGCTGGTGGGCGGCACGGGCGATGACGTGCTTCGGGGATACGGCGAGAACGACGTGCTCCTTGGCGAGGCCGGGGCGGACACGCTCGAAGGAGGCGCCGGGCACGACGTCCTGGCGGGCGGCGAGGGCGCCGATTCGCTGAACGGCGGCACGGGCTCGGACACGGCGTGGTACGGCGGGGCATTGTCGGGGGTGCGGGCGAGCCTCTCGGATGCATCGGGGAACACGGGCGACGCGTCGGGGGACACCTACACGAGCATCGAGAACCTCTACGGCTCGCGCTTCGACGACGTCCTGACCGGCGACGCGAGCGCGAATCGGATCCACGGCGGCGCGGGCGACGATGTCGTGAAGGGCGGTGCCGGTGCGGACATCCTGAACGGCGGCGCCGGGGAAGACACGTTGTCGTACGCGGGCTCGGGCGCGGGGGTGGACGTGAACCTCGCGACGGGTGCGGTGTCGGGCGGGCATGCGCAAGGCGACAAGATATCGAACTTCGAGCACGTGGTGGGGTCGTCGCACGGTGACACCCTGCGGGGTGACGGCGGTGCCAATCGGTTGTCCGGAGGGGCGGGCAACGACCGGCTGTACGGCGGTTCGGGGGACGATGTTCTCGAAGGCGGAGCGGGCTCGGACACCGTGGACGGCGATTCGGGCGAGGACACGGCGTCGTACGCGGGCTCGGGCGCGGGGGTGACCGTGAACCTGGTGACGGGCCGGGGGCGGGGCGGAGATGCCGAGGGCGACCGGCTGTACGAGATCGAGCATCTCATCGGATCGGGGCACGGTGACACGCTGACCGGGGATGCTCGTGGCAACTGGCTCTGGGGCGGAGCGGGAGCGGACACGCTCTCGGGCGGCGGGGGCGACGATGTTCTCGAAGGCGGAGCCGGTGCGGACCGCCTGGACGGGGGCGCGGGCGAGGACGTGTTGTCGTACGCGGGCTCGACCGCGGGGGTGAACGTGAACCTCGCGACGGGTGCGGCGTCGGGCGGAGACGCGCAAGGGGACACGATTGCGGGCTTCGAGCACGTGGTCGGCTCGGCGCACGCTGACACCCTCCGGGGCGACGCCGGGGCCAATCGGCTGTTCGGCGGGGCGGGGGACGACCGGCTGTACGGCGAAGGCGGGGACGACCACCTTTCCGGAGGGGCAGGGGCGGACACGCTCTCGGGCGGTGGGGGCGACGACGTGCTCGAAGGCGGAGCCGGTGCGGATCGCCTGGACGGGGGCGCGGGCGAGGACACGGCGTCGTACGCGAGCTCGGGCGCGGGGGTGAACGTGAGCCTCGCGACGGGAGAGGGCGAGGGAGGTGACGCCGAGGGGGACCGGCTGTCGGGGATCGAGCACCTGGTCGGCTCGGCGCATGGCGACACGCTGATCGGGGACGGCGGTGCGAACCGGCTGGAGGGCGGAGCCGGTGGGGACCGCCTGGACGGTGGTGCGGGCGAGGACACGTTGTCGTATGCGGGTTCGGGTGCGGGGGTGAGCGTGAACCTCGCGACGGGTGCGGTGTCGGGCGGAGACGCGCAAGGGGACACGATCGCGGGCTTCGAGCACGTGGTGGGGTCGGCGCATGACGACCTCCTGCGGGGTGACGACGGTGCCAATCGGCTGCACGGCGGGGCGGGGGACGACTGGCTGTGGGGCGGAGCGGGGTCGGACACGCTTGCCGGTGGCGCCGGGGACGACGTGCTGGAAGGCGGAGCCGGTGCGGACCGTCTGGACGGGGGCGCGGGCGAGGACGTGTTGTCGTATGCGGGCTCGGGTGCGGGGGTGAACGTGAACCTCGCGACGGGTGCGGTGTCGGGCGGAGACGCGCAAGGGGACACGATTGCGGGCTTCGAGCACGTGTTGGGGTCGGCGCACGCTGACACGCTCCGGGGCGACGGCGGCGCCAATCGGCTGTGGGGCGGGGCGGGTGACGACCGGCTGTACGGCGGCGCCGGGGACGACGTGCTGGAAGGCGGGGCCGGTGCGGATCGCCTCGACGGGGGTGCGGGCGAGGACGCGTTGTCGTACGCGGGCTCGGTGGCGGGGGTGAACGTGAACCTCGCGACGGGAGCGGTGTCGGGCGGAGACGCGCAAGGGGACACGTTTACGGGCTTCGAGCACGTGGCGGGGTCGGCGCACGATGACGTCCTCCGGGGCGACGGCGGCGCCAATCGGCTGTACGGCGGCTCGGGCGCGGACCGGCTGTACGGCGGAGCGGGGTCGGATGCGCTTCACGGCGGGGACGGCGACGACGTGCTGGAAGGCGGAGCGGGGGCGGACCGTCTGGAAGGCGGCGCGGGCGAGGACACGTTGTCGTATGCGGGCTCGGGCGCGGCGGTGTATGTGAACCTCGCGACGGGGGCGGTGTCGGGCGGAGACGCGCAAGGGGACACGATTGCGGGCTTCGAGCACGTGGTGGGTTCGGCGCATGGTGATCTCCTCAGCGGCGACGACGGCGCCAATCGGCTGAGCGGCGGTTCGGGCGCGGATTGGTTGTACGGCAACGGGGGCGACGACCGCCTGGACGGTGGTTCGGGGGGCGACGTGCTGTACGGCCGCAACGGCAACGACCGGCTTGCCGGTGGTTCGGGTGCGGACCGGCTGTATGGGGGCGCGGGCGAAGATGTGCTGGAAGGCGGAAGTGGAGCGGATCGGTTGTACGGAGAGGGGGGCGCGGACACGCTGTCGTATGCGGGCTCGGTGGCGGGGGTGCGTGTGGACCTCGCGACGAGGGCGGTGTCGGGCGGAGACGCCGAGGGCGACAAGATTGCGGGTTTCGAGCACGTGGAGGGGTCGGCGCATGGAGACACCTTGCGCGGTGACGGCGGTGCCAATCGGCTGAGCGGTGGTTCGGGCGCGGACCGGCTGTTCGGTCAAGGGGGCGCGGACCGGCTGGACGGCGGTACGGGGTCGGACACGCTTGTCGGTGGCGCCGGGGACGACTGGCTGGAAGGCGGAGCCGGTGGGGACCGTCTGTATGGCGGTTCGGGGGAGGACACGGCGTCGTACGCGGACTCGGGCGCGGGGGTGAACGTGAGCCTTGCGACGGGCCGGGGGCAGGGCGGGGACGCCGAGGGCGACCGGCTGTACCAGGTCGAGCATCTCGTCGGGTCGGGGCACGACGACACGCTGACCGGGGACGCTCGTGACAACCGGCTCTCGGGCGGCGAGGGCGCGGACACGCTCTCGGGCGGTGCCGGGGCGGACATCCTCATCGGCGGGGCCGGGTCGGACGTGCTGACCGGTGGTGCGGGCGACGACCTGTTCCGGTTCGCGTCGGGCGATGGCGCCGACACGATTGCCGACTTCACCGACGGCGAGGATCGGATCGACCTCGAGGCGTACGACCTCGTCGGGGGGTTCGCCGGGCTGAACGCGAGCCAGTCGGGGCAGGACGTGGTGATCGACCTGGGCGGCGGCGACCGGATCACCCTCACCGGCGTGGAGCTGAGCACGCTGGACGCTTCGGACTTCCTGTTCTGAGCCGCGCGATGCTCGCGCGGCGGGGCGACGCGCTGACCCTGGCCTTGGCGAGGTGCCGGCGGGTGTGGGGCGGCGTCGCCGTCTTCAGCGCGGTTCTGAACCTGCTGATGCTCGCGGTGCCGCTGTACATGATGCAGGTCTACGATCGGGTGTTGACCACGGGGAGCGTGGATACCCTGCTCGCGCTCACCACCTTGGTCGCGGCGACGTTGATGGTCTTCGGTCTGCTCGAGGCGTCGCGCGGGCGCGTGCTGACGCGGGCCGGCGCGTGGCTGGACCGAGAGCTCGGAAGCCCGGTGCTGGCGGGTGGGGTGGCCGCGGCGCTGCGGGCGGGCGGCGGGGTGTCGGCGCAGGGGCTGCGCGACCTCGCGACGGTGCGCGGCTATCTCGGCGGTCCGGGGGTGCTGCCGCTCTTCGATGCGCCCTGGGCGCCGGTGTTCCTGGGCATCGTGTTCCTCGTCCACCCGGTGCTCGGCTGGATTGGACTCGCCGGGGCGCTCGTGCTGTTCGGGTGTGCGGTGCTCAACGATCTCGCGACCCGCAAGAAGCTGACGGAGGCCAACGGGGCCGCGGTGCGGTCGCTCAACGCGGCCGACGCGGCGATCCGCAACGCCGACGCCATCGCGGCGATGGGGATGCTGCCCGCGCTCGCGCGTCGCTGGGGGGAGGCCGGTGGGCGGGGCCTTGATCTGCAGACCGCGGCGAGCGACGCCTCGGGGATCATCTCGGCCCTCGCCAAGGTGGTGCGCTTCGGGCTCCAGGTGGCGATGCTCGGTGTGGGGGCGTGGCTGGTCCTGGGTCACGAGATGACCCCGGGCGGCATGATCGCGGCCGCGGTCATCCTGGCGCGGGGTCTCGCGCCGCTGGAGCAGCTCATCACGTCCTGGCGGGCCCTGGTCGGGGCGCGGACCGCGTGGCGGCGCCTGCGCGAGCTGACCGACGGTGGCCGAGACCGCGGTGAGGGCACCGCGCTACCTCGCCCGGTGGGCCGGGTGGCGGTCGAGAAGGTCGGCTACGTGCCGCCCGGCATGCGCGAGCCCGTTCTCCGGCAGGTGAGCCTGCGGCTCGACCCTGGTGACGCGCTGGGTATCGTCGGTCCGTCGGGGGCGGGCAAGACCACCCTGGTGCGCCTGCTCGTGGGCTCACTCACGCCGACCGCGGGGCACGTGCGGCTCGACGGCGCGGACGTTACGGCCTGGCCGGACCCGGATCGGGGGCGTCACGTGGGCTATCTGCCGCAGACGGTGGAGCTGTTCGCGGGCACGGTGCGCGACAACATCGCGCGGCTGGGCGAGGCCGAAGACGAAGTGGTGGTCGAGGCGGCCCGGCGTGCCGGCGCGCACGAGGTGATCCTCGCCCTGCCCGAGGGCTACGACACGCTGATCGGCGAGGGCGGGGTGCCGATCTCGGGCGGCCAGCGCCAGCGCATCGCCCTTGCCCGCGCGGTGTTCGGGAACCCGGCGCTGGTGGTGCTGGACGAGCCGAACGCGCATCTCGACGCCGATGGGGAGCAGGCGCTGGTCGAGGCTGTGGTGGGGATGTGTGCGCAGGGGGTCACGGTGGTGCTGATCGCGCAGCGCGCGGGGGTAATGGCGCAGGTGGACAAGATGCTGGTGCTGCAGGCGGGGGCGGCGACGTCCTTCGGACCGCGCGAGAAGGTGCTCGCGACGTTGCGCCGCCCGGCGATGACCGCGGAGCCCGCGCCGGCACGAAGTCCGTCTCCGTGAGCCGCACCGAGGGCCTCGACCCGCGCGCGCCGGACCGCCGGGACATGGGGGTCGCTCCGACGATGGTCTTCGGAATGATCGTGATCGTCGTGTTTCTCGGGGGCTTTGGCGCGTGGGCGGGGTTCGCGCCGCTCGAGAGCGCGGCCATTGCCCAGGGGGTGGTGAGCGTCAGCGGCAAGCGCAAGACCGTGCAGCACCTCGAAGGGGGGATCGTCGCCCACATCCTGGTCAGGGAAGGCGACGTGGTCGCGGCCGGAGAGGCGCTGGTGGTGCTGGACGACACGCAGGCGCGCGCGTCGTTCTCGCTGCTCCGGGCGCAGCACCGTTCGGCGGCGGCACTGAAGGCGCGCCTGGAAGCGGAGCGCGACGGTCTTGCCGAGATCCGCAGGTCCGGGTCGCTGCGCGAGGCGGTCGCGGAGGACGCGGGAGACGACGTCCTCGCCACGCAGGAGCGGATCTTCCGGGCGCGAGCGCGTTCGCTCGAAAATCGCACCGCCATCCATCGGCGGCAGATCGAGCAGTTGCGGGCCGAGGCGGCCGGGCTTGTGGAGGAGATCGAGACCCAGGACCGTCAGCTCGCGCTGCTCGAGGAGGAGATCTCGGCGCTTCGCGGGCTGGTGGCGAAGGGCGTGGAGGGCAAGCCGAGGCTGCTCGCGCTCCAGCGAACGAAGGCCGAGGTCGCGGGGGCGCGGGCCCGGAACCGGTCGCAGGTCGCGCGGGTCGGGCAGCGGGTCGAGGAGACGCATCTCACCATCGAGGAGCTCGGCAACGAGCGGCTGAGCGGCGTCGTGGCGGAACTGCGCGAGGTCGAGACGCGGATGTCGGACCTCCGCGAGCGCCTCGCGAGCGCGCGCAACGTGCTCTCGCGCACCCGGGTCCTCGCGCCGGTGGCGGGGACGGTGGTCAACCTGCGGGTGTTCACCCGCGGCGGGGTGGTCGGGCCGGGCGAGCCGCTGACGGACCTCGTGCCGGCCGGGGACCGGCTGGTGGTCGAGGCGCGGGTCGAGCCGACGGACATCGACTCGGTGCACCCCGGGCTCACCGCGCAGGTGCGGTTGACTGCGTTCTCCCAGCTCAAGACCCCGCCCCTGTCGGGCAAGGTGACGCGGGTGTCGGCCGACCGCCTGGTGGACACGATGACGGGCGCGGCGTACTACGAGGCGCGCATCGTGCTCGACGCGGATCAGCCGGAGCTCGCGGGTCTCAGGCTGCAGCCCGGCATGCCGGCCGAGGTGATGATCGTGACCGGAGAGCGCACCGCGCTCGAGTACCTGCTCGAGCCCATCGTGACAAGCCTGGGCCGGGCGCTCCGCGAGGAGTGAGCCGGGTAGCGAGGATTGGGAACGGGTCCCGGGAAAAAGGCCGGGGCATCCTTCATAATATCCCCCGGGCCCGGGGCGCGCGGGAACCCGTGTTCCGATCGCGCCGGGCGGCCGGTCTCCGGCCGGACGGCGAGGGGCGCCTGCCGGCCGGGCGGGCAATCGACGATGGTGGGCGTAGCTCAGTCGGTAGAGCACCGGATT
>JAJDXW010000041.1 GCA_022823045.1 Gammaproteobacteria bacterium | reverse complement strand
CGGCCGGTCCGCGCCAGGTCGTTCCCGAATCGAATGGTATCGGATGCTCCTCTTCGCATGGCGCGCGCCCGGCCCGCTATCATCCGAGCACCCGCCGCGGCTCCCGGGTCCGGACCCGGGATGCGGGAGCGCCGCCCGCGGTCGTTCCATTTTCCGGAAGGAGCAAGTGATGACGCTGGAGAACCATGGACGCTACGCGTACCGGAGCATCCTCGATCGGCCCGACTACTGCTGGCCGGGCGGCAAGCGGCTCGCGGTCTACGTCGCACTCAACATCGAGGCGTTCCGCTTCGGCCGCGGCAAGGGCGCGGCCATCGCCCCGCCGGACCAGGCCGAGAGCCACAGCGTCTACTCGTGGCGGGACTACGGCAATCGAGTCGGGATCTGGCGCCTCCTCGAGCTCTTCGACGAGCTCGGGATCCCCGCCGAAGCGCAGATGAACACCGCGGTCTACGACCTCTGCCCGGACATCCCGGAGGCGTTGCGGCGGCGAGGAGACGAGATCCTCGGCCACGGGATCACCAACAGCGACGAGCAGGGCGGGCTCGACGAGGGCGCGGAGCGTTCCCTCATCGACGACGTGACCCGCACCATCGAGCGGCACGAGGGCGCGCGCCCCGCGGGCTGGATGAGCCCCTGGCTCTCGAACTCGGCGGTAACCGTGGACCTGCTCGAGGAGGCGGGCTACCGCTACTTCATGGACTGGACCTGCGACGACCAGCCGATCTGGATGAAGACCCGGGGCGGACGGATCCTCTCCATGCCCTATCCCATCGAGTGCAACGACACGCGCGGGGTGATCTGGTACGGGTACACGTCGGGGGAGTTCACGGACATGCTGATCGACGGGTTCGACGAGATGCTGCGCCAGAGCGAAGGGCAACCTCTCGTGTTCCCGATCTCCCTGCACCCGTTCGTGGTCGGCCGTCCATACCGGATCCGGCAGCTCCGCCGGGCGTTCGAGCACCTGAAGCGGCACCGGGACGACATCTGGCTGGCCCGGCCCCGCGACATCTGCGAGCACGTCGAGAACCTGCCCCCCGGCACCGTTCCCGGCGGCTGAAGAGGGGAGGGGAATACGGCCGTCCGGTGCGGCGTTCCATCCCGCCTCGCTCGGGACGAATTCCTACGCACGACGGGGCAGAACGCTCTATTCCCAGGCCACGATCCGGAGGATGATCCGCGTCACTCCCAAGCGTAGACTACAGGGAAGGTAGCGATGACGATGCGCGGAATCGACACCCTTGCCATCGCCCGCAAGCTCGAAGCGGCGGGCGTCGACCGTGGACAGGCGGAAGCGCATGCCGAAGCCATCAACGAGAGCGTGGTGATCAGGTACTCCGAGCTGGCGACCAAGGCCGACCTGGAGCGCTTTCCCACCCGTGAGAACCCGGAACCCTTCGCCACCAGGGACGACCTCCTCCAGTTCGCCACCAAGGAGGACCTCAAACGGTTCGCCACCAAGGAGGACCTCAGGCACTTCGCTACCAAGAAAGACCTCGAGAACTATCCCACCCGGGACGAGATGCAGGCGGCCCTCGACCGGCTCGAAAAGCGGATGATGGCGATGTGGGCCGCGAGCACCGTATCCCTCGCGAGCCTCATCATCGCGATGCCGTTCGTCGCCGGCTGAGAGGCCGGCGGCCCCCCGGTCAACTCCGATACCTTTTCCCGATCAGGTGGTCCAGGGAGATGCAGCCCGGGCCCCGCGCCATGATGAACAGGAGCAGGAAGAACCACAGGATGTGGTGATTCCAGAACCCGCCCGGATACACGAACTGGATGACGATCGTCATCGCGAACAGGGCCAGGGCGGAGAGCCGCGTCGCGAATCCGACCACCAGCGCGATGGGCAGGAGGTTCTCCGCGAGCGCCGCGAGGTGGGCGGCGACGACCGGCATCGGCAACCCGAACTCGTGCTCGAACAGGAAGATCGTGCTGTCCGTGACGGTGAATCCGGCCACCTTGCCGCGGCCGGAAATGAAGAACAGGGGAGCGACGGCCACCCGCGCGCCAAGCTGGAGGAACCAGTCCGGAATGCAGCCCGGAATCGCGTACAGCCGCTCGAGAAACCCCGCGAGGCCGCCCGCTCCGCCGTTGTTTCGAGTCATCGCAAGTCTCCTCTTCTGGTTCAGGGCCGGGCCCGCCGGTCACGGGTTCAGCGCGCATATCTCACCAACTTCCTGCTGCGGACGCCAATCTGCTCGCTGTGACCAGGCGTACTCCCTCAAGCCGCTTCACCGTAGTTCGACTACGCCTTCAGCGTCTCTCGGTCCGTGCGCCTTGTCACAGCGGCATCTTGACGCCCTCGCGACGAAAGTCGGTGAGATATGCGCGCTAGCCGGAAGCCGGCGAACGTCTCCCCCGCCAGCAGCCCCGCCAAGTGCGCCTCGAGGTCGAATCCCGGGTCCACCGCGCACGCCGACTCGTAGGCTGCGCCAAGCGAGCGGCCCGCCGCAAGTGAATCGAGGAACGCATATCCGGACTCCTTCAGGGTGCGCACCTCGACCTCCGCCCGGGGCCGGACCACCAGCAGGTACTCCGCTCCCCCCTTGACCTCGACAGGTTCTTCCGGCTCGTCGTCCTCGAGCGCGATGCGCCAGATCTCCGAGACCGGGTACCGGGAAACGAGCCGCCGGCAGGAGGGATGCGGCGCGAGCACGAGATCGGCCATCCGCTCGGGGGGGACCTCCGCGAGCTCGCCCGCCCGAAGCGCCTCCGCCTCGGCGGCGATGTACGACCGATGCCAGGCGAGCTCGAGCCTCGCCACGTCCGCGAACCACGGGTAGCCCGCCGCCGCCTCGTAGCCGGCCACGAACTCGGGGAGTTCGAAGCCGTACTCGAGGAGCCGACCGTGCCCCGGGGGATGGGCGCGGGCGTAGTCGCGGGCAACCCGGGCAAAGAAGTCCGCGCCCATCAATCGGACGAGAGCGGGGTAGAGCCCTTCGAGCGCCCGGACGAGCGCCGATCCGATGTTGTTCCGGTAGATGTCGAGGCGGGTGCTCGAGCGAGGGCCCTCGCCTTTCCGCACCGCCAGGGTCGCGGCCAAGGCATCGTCGCCCTGCCCGGCCATCGCCGCCGCGAACGCCGCCTGCATCCCGGCGAGGCCGCTCGTCGGGGCCTCCGGCCCGGAGGACCCCGGCGCGACGCGCGCGGCCGAGTTCGGCATCTCGAGCCTAACCCGCATATCTCACCAACTTCCTGCTGCGGACGCCAATCTGCTCGCTGTGACAAGGCGTACTCCCTCAAGCCGCTTCGACGTAGGTACGGCTACCTGCTGCGCTCCGCAGTCCCTGCTCCGCTTGCAGGCCGGGCAATCCATCCAGGGATTGCCCGCTCGCCGGGACGAAGCGCCACCGGCGCTTCGCCTGTCTCCGGCTCGCCCTTCAGCGTCTCTCGGTCCGTGCGCCTTGTCACAGCGGCATCTTGACGCCCTCGCGACGAAAGTTGGTGAGATATGCGGGTTAGCCGACACCGGCTTCGGCTCGTGCCCCGGCTCCGGCGCCGCCCCGGTCGCCCAGTGCGTCTCCGGCGACCCGATCGGCAAGGTGGGCTTCGGCCAGCAGCGCCTCGAACGGGGGGAGGTTCGCGTCCCGCTCGATGAGGGTGGGGACCGCCCCCCGCCGGCCGACCACCTCCCGGTAGAGGGTCCACACCTCCTCGATGACCGCGGAGCCGTGGTCGTCGACCCGGATGGGGTGCCCGTCCGCATCGTCGACCGTGTGCCCCGCGAGGTGGATCTCCTCGACCGCGTCGAGCGCGAACGCATCGAGCCACGCGCACGGATCGAACGCGTGGTTGCTCGCGCACACGAACAGGTTGTTCACGTCGAGGAGGAGGCCGCATCCGGTGCGACGGGCGAGCTCGGCGAGGAACTCCGGCTCGGGGATCTCCTCCCGGTCGAACCGGAGATAGGTGGAGGGGTTCTCGATGAGCAGGCGCCGCTCGAGGTGGTCCTGCGCCCGGGCCACGTTGTCGGCCATCACGTCGAGGGCCTCCCGGGTCAACGGCACCGGCAGCAGGTCGGCGAGGAAGCGGTCCCCGAGCCGGCTCCAGGACAGGTGCTCCGAGACCACGAACGGCTCGAAACGGTCGACGAGCTTCTTCAGCCGGTCCAGGTGATCCCGGGGCGGCGGTTCGCAGGAGCCGAGCGACATGCCGACCCCGTGCAAAGAGAGAGGATATTCGGCACGGACCGCCTCCAGGTAGCGAAGCGGTGGCCCTCCGTCGAGCATGTAGTTCTCGGGGTGGACCTCGAACCAGCCGAGATCCGGCCGGCTCTCGAGTATCGTTCGGTAGTGCTCGGACTTCAGACCCACCCCCGCCCGGTCGGGCGGGGGTCGACTCGAGTTCGAGGCGCCGGCCGGCCGCGGCACCACCGCACCGTCATGCATGGCCGGCGCCCCGGTTCGCTCGCCGAGATCGGTTGACCCCGCGAATCGGTCACATCTCTTCGAGGCTGCCGCCGACGAGCTTCTCGCAGAGACCCTTGGGCGTGAGGACCCAGGCATTCTTCTGCCCGTCTTCGGTCGACGACCCCTGGCACGTGGTGCCTTCGCCGGCCTTGCAGTCGTTCATGCCCGCCTTGGCCACGCCGTAACACTTCTCCATGTCGGCGGCGAGCGCGCCGGCAACCGGGGCAGCGGCGAGGGCGGCGGTCAGCGCACCGGCCACCGCGAACTTCGTGAGAGCGGATGTTTGATCGGCCATTACCGAATCCTCCGTATGAGTGCGTACAGGTCGCTCCGAAGGAGACTTTCGCTCCGGCCTCCGTTCGGCCCGGACCGGGGAGCACCGGCTTCCGGCCACCCTGGGTCCCGGTACCGGAGGATGGTAGTGGAATGGAAGTAACGCATCCATCGCGGTGACGGTTACTCACCATTAAACGTCGCCTTCAGCCGCCGCCAACACCCCCGTTCCTCGCGGCCCGCCGTTCGAGATCGCTCCAGCGCTCGAACGCGCCCTCGAGCTCCGCCTCGGCCTCGCCGAGGGCCCGGCGCGCGCCGGCGATGACCGGCGACGGCTCACGGTAGAACGAGGGGTCCGCGAGCCTCTCGTGCAACGCCGCGATGCGACCCTCGAGGGCCTCGATCCGTTCCGGAAGGGCCTCGATCTCCCGGCGTTCGGAGAAGGAGATGCGGCGCGGCCGGTCGTTCCTTCGCCGCCCCCGCGCAGCCTGCGGCGCAGACTCCCCGGCCGCGACCGCCGCGGGGCGATCGGCGCGGTCCTTCGCCCTCGCGTTCCGCGACCGCGCGAGCCAATCGGTGCAGCCACCGGAGTGCTCCCGCACCCGGCCTTCGCCTTCGACGACGAAGAGGCAGGTCACGAGGTGGTCCAGAAACGCCCGGTCGTGGCTGACCAGGAGCAAGGTGCCGTCGTACTCCGCGAGCCGCTCTTCGAGCACGTCGAGGGTCTCGATGTCGAGGTCGTTGGTCGGCTCGTCGAGCACCAGGAGGTTCGACGGCCGTGCGAACAGACGCGCGAGCAGCAGCCGGTTGCGCTCGCCCCCGGAGAGCGCCCGGACCGGCTCCTGCGCGCGGCGCGCCGAGAACAGGAAGTCCTTGAGATAGCCCAACACGTGGACCGGTTTCCCGTGCGCGGTGAGGAACTCCCCGCCGTCGGCGACCGCGTCCTTGACGGTCGCGTCTTCCGGAAGCCGCTCCCGCTCCTGGTCGAAGTAGGCGATCCTGAGACCCGTGCCGCGTCGGATCCGTCCCTGCACGGGCTCGAGGTCGCCGATCAGCAGACGGGCGAGGGTGGTCTTCCCGATGCCGTTCGGTCCGACGATCCCCACCCGGTCCCCCCGCTCGACGAGGCAGGAGAATCCCTCCACGATCGGCGTTCCCGCATGACCGAAGGCGACGCCCTCGGCCTCGATCACCCTCCTTCCGGACCGCTCCCCCTCCGCGAGACCGAGCTTGAGTCCGGCGGGATCCGGACGGACCCGCCGGGCGCGTCGCTCCTCGCGCATCGCGACGAGCCGCCGGAGCCGTCCCATGTTCCGGACCCGGCGAGCCGTGAGCCCGGTGCGAAGCCATGCTTCCTCGCTCGCGAGGCGGCGGTCGAATCGCACCGCCTCGCGTTCTTCGGCCTCCCAGCGCTCGTCGCGCCGGCGCAGGAAGTTCGCGTAGTCCCCCGGCCAGGAGGTGACCCGCCCCCGGTCGATCTCCACGATTCGGGTCGCGAGCCGTTCGAGGAACGCGCGATCGTGGGTCGTGAACACCAGGGCGCCGGCGAATCCCGCCGCGAGGCGCTCCAGTCTCTCGATGGCCGGGATGTCGAGGTGGTTGGTCGGTTCATCGAGGAGCAGGAGCTCGGGCTCCGCCACGAGGGCGCGCGCGATCAGCAGTCGCCGCCGGTAGCCGCCGGAGAGCGACTCGAAGGAGGTGTCCGGGTCGATGCCGGCTTCCTTCAGGGCCCGGTCGGTTCGCCAATCCCGTTCCCAGCCTTCCGTCTCGGTATCGCCCGTGAACCCCCGGCGGACCACTTCGCGGGCGGAACCCGAGAGCCCGTCGGGAAGGACCTGGGGAACGAGAGAAACCCTGAGATCCGGCCGGCGCTCGACGAGCCCCACGTCGGGTTCCCGCAAGCCGGCGAGTATCGAAAGGAAGGTGGACTTCCCGGCCCCGTTGCGGCCGGTCACGCATATTCGCTCGCCTTCCTCGAAGGCAAGCTCGACGTCCTCGAACAGGACTTCGGCGCCGACGGTCGCCGCGACCCCCCGCATTCTCAACAGCGTCATGGAAGCGAAGGATACCGCCGCAGGGGCCGCTCCGGTCCCGGGGGAAGCCTCGTTAGAATTCCGCTTCCGGAACGAGACGGATGGAGGCACGCCAGATGATCACGATCTCACCGCTGGGAGCCGGGGAGCCCGGCGATGCGTAACCTTCGCCACGGTGGCCGGATCCTCGCCGACCAGCTCGCGATCCAGGGGTGCGACCGGGTCTTCCTCGTGCCGGGGGAGAGCTTCCTCGCCGCGATCGACGGGCTCCACGACCTTCCGGGCATCGAGGCGGTGGTCTGCCGCCAGGAGGGCGGCGCCGCGATGATGGCGGAGGCGTACGGCAAGCTGACCGGCCGGACCGGGGTGTGCATGGTCACCCGCGGACCGGGCGCGACCAACGCTGCGGCCGGCGTCCACGTCGCGTTCCAGGATTCGACGCCGCTCGTCCTCGTCGTCGGGCAGGTGGGCCGAGGGATGCTGGACCGCGAGGCCTTCCAGGAGATGGACTACCGCCGCATGTACGGGGAGATGGCCAAGTGGGTGGCCCAGGTGGACCAGACGGAGCGGATCCCGGAGTACGTGAGCCGCGCGTTCCACACCGCGGCGTCAGGGCGGCCGGGGCCGGTGGTGCTGGCCCTGCCCGAGGACGTGCTCTCCGCCCGCGCCGACGTGCCGGACGCCCGCCCCGCCGTGCCCGGGGTGCCAAAGGCGGCGGCGAGCGACGTCGAGGCGTTCGGGAAGCTCCTCGCCGAGTCCGAGCGGCCGATGCTCATCGTCGGGGGCGGGGGCTGGTCGGCCGACGCCGCCCGCGACCTCGCGCGGTTCTCCACCGCGCACCACATGCCGGTCAGCGCCTCGTTCCGCTGCCAGGACTACATCGACAACCGCCACCCGAACTACTGCGGCCATGCCGGCATCGGGATCAATCCCCGGACCGCGAAGCGCTTCCGGGAGTGCGACCTGCTGATCGCCCTCGGGACCCGGCTCGGAGAGATCACGACGAGCGGTTATTCCCTCGTGGACATCCCCAACCCGGCGAGCCGCTTCGTTCACGTGCATCCGGGAGCGGAGGAGCTCGGCCGCGTGTACCGGCCCGATCTCGCGGTCAACGCGGCGGCCGCCTCGTTCACGGCGGCGATCGCGGATCTGGAGCCCGCCGGCGGAGATGCGCGCCGCACCTGGACCCGGGAGTGCGCGGCCGAGTACCGGGCGTCGACGGAGCCCCGCTCCACCCCCGGACGGGTGCGGCTGGAGCACGCGGTGGCCCGCACCCGCGAACGCCTCGACGAGGACGCCATCGTGTGCAACGGGGCCGGCAACTACGCGGCATGGGTGAACCGCTACTTCGAGTACCGCGCCTACCGTACCCAACTCGCTCCGACCTCGGGATCGATGGGCTATGGGGTGCCGGCCGCGGTCGCCGCGGCGCTCGTTCACCCGGGCCGGCAGGTGGTGTGCTTCGCGGGCGACGGGTGCTTCCTGATGACCGGCCAGGAGCTCGCGACGGCGAGCCAGTACGGCGCGGACTTGACGGTCATCGTCGCCAACAACGGCATGTACGGGACCATCCGCATGCACCAGGAGCGCCACTACCCCGAACGCGTGTACGGGACCGGGCTCGCCAACCCCGACTTCGCGATGCTCGCGCGCAGCTTCGGCGGCCAGGGGGTGCGGGTGGAGACCGACGAGGAGTTCGACGCCGCCCTCGACGAGGCCCTCGCCCACCGCGGGCTCTCCCTCATCGAGGTGGTGATGGACCCCCAGGCCCTCTCCCCGGGCGCGACCCTCGACGAGGTACGGGCCGCGGGACTCGCCCGCCAGACGGAGACCCCGGCATGAAGCTCGCCGATTTCGACACCCTGACCTTCGACTGCTACGGGACCCTCATCGACTGGGAGACAGGGATCGCGACCGCCCTCCAGCCCCTCGCCGCCCGCGCCGGACGGGCGATCGACGCGGAGGAACGAGTCACCGCCTTCGGGCGCCATGAGCACGAGGAGCAGGCGCGCAACCCTGCGGCGCTCTACCCCGAAATCCTCGCCCGGGTCCACGCCTCGATCGCCCGCGAATGGGGGATCGACCCGGACCCGGCGCTGGCGCGGGCGTTCGGCGACTCCGTCCCGGACTGGCCGGCCTTTCCGGACTCCGCGGACGCGCTCCGGTACCTCAAGGGGCACTTCCGGCTCGTCATTCTGTCGAACGTCCACCGGGCCGGGTTCGCGGCCAGCAACGCGAAGCTCGAGGTGGAGTTCGACGCGATCTACACCGCCCAGGACATCGGCTCCTACAAGCCCGATCCGCGGAACTTCCACTACATGCTGGAAAACCTGGAGCGCGACTTCGGGGTGGCCAGGGGCGGCATCCTGCACACCGCGGAGAGCCTCTTCCATGACTGTGCGGCGGCCCGATCCCTCGGTCTCGCCACCGCGTGGATCCACCGGCGCGCGGAGGTGGGCGGGTTCGGCGCGACGCAGGTGGTCGAGGAGCCGCCGGAGGTCGACTTCTACTTCACCTCGCTCGGAGAGATGGCCGCCGCCCACCGCCGCGAGACGGCGGACGCCGAAGACGGAGAGGGAGCCACATCATGAACCACAGTCCCGATTCCTCCCGCATCGACGAAGTGCTCGCATTCTGGTTCGAGGAGCTCACCCCCGACGACTGGTTCGGGGGCGGCGACGAGGTGGACGACCGGATCCGCGGGCGATTCCTCGCGTTGCACGAGGCCCTGCGTGACGAGGTCCCGGAGAGCTGGCGCGCGACCGCGCGCGGGATGCTCGCGGCGGTGATCGCCCTCGACCAGTTCCCCCGCAACATGTATCGAGGTTCTCGCGAAGCGTTCGCCGCCGACCCGGCGGCTCTCGCGCTCGCGGAGGAGGCGGTCGAACGAGGCCTCGATCGCGCGATGTCGATTGACGAGCGCAAGTTCCTCTACCTCCCCTTCGAGCACAGCGAGGATCCGGCCGTGCAGGCGCGATCGGTGGAGCTCTTCGCCTCCCTCGACGATGAGGATACCCTCGGCTACGCGGTACGCCACAAGGAGATCATCGACCGCTTCGGCCGCTTCCCCCACCGCAACGAGGTGCTGGGCCGCGAGTCGACCCCCGAGGAGATCGAGTTCCTGAAGGAGCCCGACTCCTCCTTCTGACCAGCGCGCCCGGGGACGACGTCCGAACGGCCGGTGCGACACCGGCACGGGCTCAGGGTTCTGAGTGTTCCGCTTCGAGGCCGGCGATACGCGAGCACACCTCGCCCACGAACGCCGGGTGGCGACGCGGGGTGTCTCCCCAGAGACCGGAAAAGCGTGCGAACTGCTCCTCGCGACCCGCCGCGAGGAGGGGACGAATCAACGGCAGGCTCGAGTCGACATAATCGAAGTCGAGCCGGCCGTCCTCGACCTTGCGCAGCAGGACGTACCAGCTCGCGACCGAAGTGATTGCCGCGGACGGCATGACCCCACGCGCGAGGCACGCGCGGATGGTCGGCAGCAGGAACACCGGAAACTTGCTCACTCCGTCCATCGCGATACGCGTGATCCGGTCAGCGATGGAACGGTTGAGGAAACGCCGCTTTACCGCGTCACGATAGACCGGTAGGTCGACCGGCGTGTCGGGGTCGAGCGCGGGCAGGATCTCCGTCTTCGTCAACGTGTCGTAGAAGGCGTCGAGCCGCCGGTCCCGGAGGGCCGCGTCGAAGGTCTCGAATCCCCGCAATGCGGCGAGATAGGCAAGCCCGAGATGACTGCCGTTCAGGATCCGTATCTTGGCTTCCTCGTAGGGATGCACGTCTTCGACGATCTCGGCCCCGGCGGCGTCAAGACCCGGGCGCGGTCCGCTGAAGCGGTCGTCGATCACCCACTGCATGAACCGTTCGCAGTGGATTGTGAAGTCGTGGCTGATGCCGAACCGCTCCGCCACCTCGCGTGCATGACGTTCATCCGGGCGTGGAGTGATCCGGTCCACCATGGAGCACGGAAACGACACGCGGTCCGATACCCAGCCAGCAAGCTCCGACTCACCGGACGCGGCGAGGTATTGCCCGAGATTCCGCTCGAGCATCGTGCCGTTCTCGCGCAGGTTGTCGCAGCACAGGATGGTGAGCGGTCCGCCCCCGGCCATGCGGCGCTCTTCGAGGGCGGCACGGAGGTAGGCATAGACCGTGCTCTTCCCCGCGCCGCGAAGCTCGGCTTCAATCTCCGGGTTGGCGAGGTCGAGCCGACCGTCGTCGGCCAGGCAGTAGCCGCTCTCGGTGACCGTCACCGAGAGCACCTTCACACTCGATTCCGCGACGATTGCCTCGGCCGCCCTCTCGCACCGCGACCAGTCGAAGAACGCCTTGTGCGCACGCACGCGGCGAAACTCCGAACCACCGTCGGGGTCGTAGGACTTGACGACGTAGGTGCCGCCACCGTCTCGCAAACGGGCGATGTCGGCGGACTGAGCGGAACGAAGGTTGACGCCGGCAATCGCCCAGCCCAGATCGCCGGTGCGCTCCATCATGTCGTCGAAGTACACGGCCTGGTGGGCGCGGTGAAAGGCGCCGACCCCCACGTGCACGACTCCGATCCGAGTTGCGTCCCGGTCATACGTGGTGCGCAGCAGGGTCTCCTCTCTCGCCGGGTGCATCATGCGGCCATCACTTCCTCGATTTCGGGAACGATGATCGGCCCTCCTAGCTCAGGACGTTTCCACCGTCGACGTTGAGGGTCTGGCCGGTCACGTAACGGGCCAGATCGGACGCGAGAAACAGGGCCACGCGGGCGACGTCGTCCGGATTGCCCATCCGCCCCATCGGATTGGCGGCCGCGACCTCGCGCTTCTTCTCGCCGATCTCGAGGTTCTCGTGCCGTGCGAACAGGGCGTCCACGCGATCCCACATCGGCGTGTCCACGACGCCGGGTGCGAGGGCGTTGACCCGGATGCCGTTCGGGGCCAGGGCAAGCGCCGCCGACTGCGTATAGCTGATGACGGCCGCCTTTGAAGCGCAGTAGTGCGCGACGAGCGCCTCGCCGCGCCGGCCCGCCTGGCTTGCAAGGTTGATGATCGATCCTTCGCGCTTCCGCCTGACGAGCCCCCTTGCCGCCGCCTGCATCACCCGGTACATCGCACGGACGTTCAGCCCGAACACGCGGTCGTACTGGTCGAGGTCCGCGTCGAGCACCGACCCCATGTCGAACCGCGCCGCGTTGTTGACGAGGATATCGGCGCCGGACCGCTCGATGTCATCGGCGCAAGCCTCGAGCTGAACGTCGACGAGAAGGTCGAAGGGCTTGAAGACGAGCGGCACGCGTGACGCGAGCTCGGCGAGCGCGTCGCTCATCGCGATGTCGGTTGCAACGACCTCGGCTCCGGCCTCGGCAAGACGCGCGCAGATCGCGGCTCCGATCCCGCCCGCGGCGCCGGTCACCCAGGCTCTTCGCCCCTCTAGCGATACCGCCTCCATGGCCGGCGGACTCACTCGTCAGTCCCGAAGGCAGAGCCCCGGACGGGCTCTTTCCAGCGGAACCGGCCGAACACCGCGATCGGTGCGCGGGACAGGGCCAAGACCGCGGACCGCTTCGCCCGGAGCCGACCCTCGGGATCCGAACAGGACCCGGGGAGCGCAATCTGCATGTTGTTCCGGAGCAGGGCGTTCACCCCTCATCAAGCGGCCGAATCTGGTCGGGCAAAGCCCAGTTTTTCTTTGCCGGCAAAGGGTTGCCGAAGAAGATCTCAGATTGCTATCCCCCTGTCAAGGTTCAATCTTCGGACTCGCGGGTCATTTCACGCCGGATGGATGAAAGGCCCCTCTCCCGGCGGGTGAAGCGAGTGTGCCGGCAAGCCCCGCACCCCCGGACAGCGTGAAACGGACCAGCGGGAAGTTTCTTGACACACGAAGAGCGTGACTCCTACACTCGCCGGTTCGATTTCCTGGCCCAATGAATGGGAGACCACACCATGCCTTCACCGAGATTCCTCCGGTCCGCCGTGATCGGCCTCTTCGCCGCGAGCGCATTCGGATCGCTCGCAACCGCCGAAGAGCTGACCATTGCAACCGTGAACAACTCCGACATGATCGTCATGCAGAAGCTTTCCCCGCAATGGGAGGCGGCGACCGGTCATACGTTGAACTGGGTTGTGCTCGAAGAGAACGTGCTTCGCCAGCGCGTCACGACGGACATCGCGACCAATGGCGGCCAGTTCGACATTATTACCATCGGGGCGTATGAGGCGCCGATTTGGGGCGCCGCGGGATGGCTGAAGCAGCTTGACGATCTCGGTGAAGACTACGACTACGGCGACATCTACGAGAGCGTCCGCAATGGACTTTCCGCAAACGGCAGCCTTTACGCGGTGCCTTTCTATGCGGAAAGCTCATTCACCTTCTACCGCAAGGACCTGTTCGATGCCGCCGGCATCGAGATGCCCGACCAGATTACCTACGCACAGCTCGCCGAGTATGCGGCGAAGCTGCATGATCCGGACAATGGAGTCTACGGAACCTGCCAGCGCGGCAAGGCCGGGTGGGGCGAGAACATGGCCTTCGTCGGACCGATGGTGAACACCTTCGGCGGCCGGTGGTTCGACATGGACTGGAATCCGCAGCTTGACACCCAGCCATGGAAGGATGCACTCAACTACTACGTCGATCTGATGAACAGCTACGGCCCCCCGGGCGCTTCGACCAACGGCCACAACGAGAATCGGGCGCTGTTCGCGGACGGCAAGTGCGCCACGTGGGTCGATGCAACCTCGGCCGCGGGCTTCATCTACAACCCGAACGAATCGACGGTTGCGGACAAGACCGACTTCACGGCGGCGCCCATCAACGTGACCGACAAGGGGGCGGGCTGGTTCTGGGCGTGGGCGCTTGCCATCCCGAACAGCTCGGCCAAGGAAGCCGCGGCGAAGAGCTTCCTGAAGTGGTCGACGTCGAAGGAATACGTGAAGCTCGTCGGCGAGACGGAGGGCTGGGTTGCGGCACCTCCGGGCACGCGGAAATCGACCTATGCCAACGAGATGTACGTCTCCGCGGCCCCGTTCGCACAAACCGTCGAGGCTTCGATCCTGGCCGCGAACCCGGCGGACGCAACGCTCGAGCCGGTACCCTATACCGGGGTCCAGTTCGTGGCGATTCCCGAGTTTCAGGGCATCGGTACCTATGTCGGCGGGCAGGTCTCCGCCGCTTTGGCGGGCACGATTTCGGTCGACGAGGCGCTGGCGAACTCGCAGGCGTTTGCGGTTCGCGAAATGACCAAGGCCGGATACATCAAGTAACGACGAATCCCGGAAGCGGGGCCGCCCCGTGTGCGGGCGGTGGCCCTGGAAGCGGGGG